>JAZOCY010000037.1:0-39316 GCA_045596805.1 Eubacteriales bacterium
TCACAAATTACTCATAAAAGGGGCAAAAGTTTAAAATCAGTTAACTTTTTTCGATTTGCGAAAGGTTACAAACTTTGTAAAGAAGTAGTTGAGTAATACGACGAAAACGGAGACGCAAATTTTAACCGCAAGGTCGTTTGCCGAGAACGCCATAATGAGAAGCGAGGGCGCGAGAATTTCTATCAGACCTGAAAATACGCGTAAGAGATAGAACTGTAAAAGCTTACCTAACAGCTTTATTCCGCGCGTTTTATCGAAGAAAACCCACGCCTGATTGACAAAAAAGGAGAAGGCGACCGCAAGAAGCCAGGCAAGCGCGTTAGAGGCAAGCGCGATAAGCGCGGTAGGCGGATATTCTCTTATAATATTTTCGCCCGTAAAAAGATTATAGACGGACAGAGTGAAGCTGTCTTCAAAGATAAAATTAAAAAGAGCGCGGGAGGAAAGCAGGTATATAAGCATATTGAAAAGAGTTGTCGCGACACCGAAAAAGGCGTAGCGAATAAGCTCGCCGCGCTTTTCGCAAAAGGAATAGCACTTTGAGAAAAATGGTGATTTTTCGCATAAGGCTTTGATTTTTTGTCGGTATTTTTCGATAAAACTCATACTTTTCCCCCACAGCATTAAATTCCTTTATCATTATACACTCAAAAAAATGAAAAATCAAGTGAATTGTTTTAAAAACAAAGAAGAAAGAAATTTACAAATAGATATTGCTTTTGTAAATATAATATTGTAAAATAAATTAAATAAGTATTCTTTAAGAGGAGAAAAAGGTGTGTTCGGTTACGTAAAGCCCTATTCGCAGGAGCTGCTTGTAAAGGAATACGAGCTATATAGAGCGACTTATTGCGGCGTCTGCCGTTCAATGAAGAATAACACGGGAATTTTTTCTCCCTTTACCTTGAGCTACGATATTGTTTTCCTTGCGTTCGTCCGTCTGATTATTTTGGACGAGACGCTAAAAACGGAACAGAGCAGGTGTATGCTTCATTGCGCTCATAAGCGTCTTATCGCAGAAGAAAACGAGACGCTCGTATATTGCGCCAAGGTTTCTGCGCTATTGGGGTACGGAAAGCTTAAGGACGATATCTCCGACAGTGGAATTTTTGGGAAAATACGCGATATTGCTCTATTGCCCGTTCTTTTGCGCGCGAAAAAGCTTGCCGCGTTAGACGACTTGGGCGAGCGTATTTTTACGTTGCTCGAAGAATTAAGCAAATCGGAAAAAGAAAATCAAAACGGCGAAAAACCCGCCGATCTCTTTGGAGAAATTCTCGGAGAAGTTTTTTCTTACGGTCTTGACAGAAACAAGGACGGAAAGTATAAGTCTCTGTCCTATAAAATAGGATATCATCTGGGAAGATTTATATATTACGCCGACGCGTCTGAGGATTTTGACAGCGACTGCAAAAAAGACGAGTACAATCCTTTTCGCGTTTTGTACGGGAATTCTCTTACAGACGAAAACAGAAGCGAAATTAAGACCTCGCTCACGTTAGAGCTTGAGCAGCTTGCGAAATATATAGAGCTGCTTCCGTACGGACAGAGAAGCGCGGAGGAAAACATAATTAAAAATACGGTTTATTTCGGTATGAAGAAGCGTATTTCATTTTTGGAAAGGAATTCGTAATGAAGGACCCCTACAGTGTTCTTGGCGTGTCACGGACCGCCGATGATGAAGAAATAAAAAAGGCCTATCATAAATTGGCGCGTAAGTATCACCCCGACAACTATTCCTCGAATCCCGATTTTGCCGAGCTTGCGAATGAGAAAATGCAGGAGATAAACGAGGCGTACGAGGAGATAAAGCGTCAGCGCTCGTCCTCTTATTCGTCGGGAAATCGGGGAAATACCTATACGGGCAATTCTTCGGGAAATACAGCCTATATGTCCATTCGCATAATGATAAATTCGGGACAGTTCGCGCAGGCAGAGCAGGCGCTCGAGGGGATAAGAGAAGCCGAGAGAAACGCCGAGTGGCATTACTTGAAAAGCATAGTTCTTATGCGCAGAGGCTGGACGGTTGACGCGATGCGAGAGCTTGGGATTGCCTGCGGCATGGACCCGACGAATGCCGAATACGCTCGGACAAGGGCCGAGTTTGAGCGCAGAACGGGCGCTTACGGCGGCGCTTATTCGGGAAGCGGAAGAACACCCTACGGAAGCGCGTCTTCAAGTGACAGCGCCTGTGATTGCTGCACCTCTCTTATATGCGCCGACTGCTGCTGCGAATGTATGGGCGGAGACCTTATAAGATGCTGCTGATATGAGAAAAACGAAGAAGCTTTCAATTTCCGCTATTTTGAGCGCGCTCAGCGTTGTATTGCTCTATTTAGGCTCGATGCTTGAGGTTTTGGACCTGTCCGCCGCCGCGCTTGCGAGCTTGGCTATCGTTTTCGCGCAGATAGAGCTGGAAAACCCCTACCCCTACTTGATTTATTTCACCGTTTCGCTGCTTGCCTTTCTGCTTTTACCCTCGAAGCTTTCGGCTATGGCTTACGCGTTCTTCGGCGGAATTTATCCTATGATAAAGGAATTTGCCGAGCGCCGAATGGGATTTAGCCGTATTATTATAAAGGCTGTGGGCTTCCTTGCGCTTATGCTCATAGCGGCGCTCGCTCTCGTCTATATATTTTTACTTCCCAAGGCAGAGCTTTTTTCGACCTACTACGTCGTTACGTTTTTGCTTTGCGCCGTTACCTTCGTTCTGTACGATTACGCGCTCAGCGTGCTTATAAGCTTTTATTTCAGACGCGTGCGTAAAAAAATACAGAGATATTTACGATAAAAATTACACCTAAAGAGGTTATTATGACAAAAATAGGATTTGTTTCTCTCGGTTGCTCGAAAAATCTGGTGGATACCGAGATTATGCTTCATAAGCTCGTCACGGCGGGCTACGAGATAACACCCGAGGACATTGACGCGGATATAATAATAGTCAACACCTGTGGCTTTATCGAGAGCGCGAAGCAGGAGGCTATTGATAATATTCTTGATTTGGCTTGGCTTAAGAAAAACAGAAATCTTAAGGGCATTATCGCTACAGGCTGTCTTACCGAGCGCTATCGCGAGCAGGTATTCGAAGAACTGCCCGAAATAGACGCTATTATAGGCGTCGGCAGTCTCTCTTATATCGTAGACGCCGTAAAGGCGGTGGAAAGGGGAGAAAGATACAGTCGCTTTGACGACAAGGAGAAGTCCGAATTAGGAGGCGACAGAATTTTGACGACGCCCGAATATACTGCGTATCTTAAGATAGCAGAGGGCTGTGATAATCACTGTACATATTGCGCCATTCCGTTGATTCGCGGACGCTTCAGGAGCAGAAAAATCGAGGATATCGTAAAAGAAGCGAAAGAGCTTGACAAAATGGGAGTAAAGGAGCTTAATTTAATAGCTCAGGATACCACAAGATACGGGCTGGATATTTACGGAGAATACAAGCTCGCCTCTCTCGTACGCGAGATATGCAAGGAGACCGATATCCCTTGGATAAGACTGCTTTACTGCTATCCCGACAAGATAACCGACGACCTTATAAATGAGCTTAAGACGAACGACAGGCTCGTAAAATATATGGACATTCCCGTCCAGCACATATCAGACAAAATTCTCGCAAAAATGAACAGGCACGGCGATAGCGCTCTGATAAAGGAAACTATAGAAAAGCTGCGCAGAAGCGTGCCCGACATAACCCTGCGCTCGACTGTGATAGTCGGCTTTCCTGGGGAAAGCGAGGAGGATTTTGAACAGCTTTGCGAATTTGTGAAGGAGACTCGATTTGACCGCTTTGGCGCGTTTACCTATTCGCCTGAGGAGGACACGCCCGCCGCGCTTTTTGACGGTCAGATAGACGGTCAGCTGAAGCAGGACAGATATGATATAATAATGCAGCTTCAGCTTGATATAAGCGAACAAAACAACAAAAAGAAGATAGGAAAAATAATACCCGTGCTTTGCGAGGGCTACGACCCCGTTTCTGAGACTCATTACGGAAGAAGCGAGGCAGACGCCCCCGACATTGACGGAAAAATTTATTTCAGGTCTCAGACACGCGTAGCTGCGGGCAGCTTTGTGCAGGTGAAGATAGAGGAGGCTCTCGACTACGATTTGGTAGGCAGAGCAGTAAATTACGTAAAGAACGGAGAAATAAAAAAATGAGCAAGAAAAAGGCGTTTAATGTTCCCAACATGCTGTCGCTTTTACGCGTTTTGTTAGTGCCTCTGTTTATGGCGGCGCTTATTCTGAAGAAGGGAACGGGAGAGACACAGCTTGACTCGTTTCTCATAAGACTGCTTCCCGCGTTCCTTTTCGCGCTCACCGCCTTTACCGACTTCCTTGACGGTAAAATAGCGCGTAAATACAATCTCGTCACCAATTTCGGAAAATTTATAGATCCGTTAGCCGACAAATTTATGGTGTTCGGCGCTCTTATCGCTATCCTTGTGTCATATACCGAAATTGCGTCCGTTTTCGTGTGGGTAAGTATGATAGTAATGCTTCGCGAGCTTGCGGTCACCTCGCTCAGACTCGTGATAGCGGGAAATAGCGGAAAGGTCCTCGCGGCTTCATGGTGGGGCAAGATAAAGACCGCCACGCAGACCTTATCAATACTATTGATAATTTTAGAGCCCGCGCTCTTTACACCCGATTTTTGCCCCCATCTTCTAAGCTATATTGCTATGGCGGCTATTACGGTAACCACAGTAGGCTCGGGAATAGATTATTTCCGTGCGTATATTCCCCTGATTGATATGAACAAATAATAATGCAGAATGAGGCGTTTTTTTAAGGCAAACCGAGCTTTTTTGAACGCTTTATTCTTTTTTTCTCGATGTGCTTTCTTTTTTAAGAAAGAAATTTTCGCAAAACTATTTACAAATAAATATTAGTGTGCTATAATCTAACGTGAAATACCTTTATCTCGGAGTATGGATAAAAGGACGCACCGTAAAAGCGGTTCACCGTCGCTTCACCCACCGTATCCTGGGGTTTTGGCAAATATATAAGAAAGGTGAAAAAGACATGGACAAGCAGATTAAGCAGCAGCTCATTGATACCTATAAGATCAATGAGACTGACACAGGTTCGCCCGAGGTACAGATTGCTATTCTCACTTACAGAATAAACACTCTTACCGAGCACCTGAAGGCTAACAAGAAGGACTTCCACTCTCAGAGAGGTTTGCTCCGTATGGTTGGTCACAGAAAGAACCTGCTCAACTATCTTGCGAAGAAGGATATCGAGAGATATCGTGAAATCGTTAAGAAGCTGGGACTCAGAAAGTAATTTATTGCTTTCTGTCGGACGTAAGGAGCGCTTCATTGCGCTCCCTACATTCGAAAATAAGTTATAAACGGTTGTATATGAGGAGGTAGCAGTTAAATATGCATTTGAATTTCAAGTCCATATTTAAGTGCTATATCCTCTGCGACCAAAAAATTAAAGAAAAAGAAGAGGAAAACAAATGTTTGAAAACTACAAGGTATTTAACTACACGTTCGCAGGCAGACCGCTTAAGGTCGAGGTAGGAAAGGTTGCGGGACTCGCTAACGGCTCCTGCATGATCTCATACGGCGATACCGTTATACTCGCTTGCGCGACTGCAAGCGCCGCTCCCAGAGAGGGAATTGATTTTCTGCCCCTTTCGGTTGACTATGATGAAAAGATGTATTCTGTCGGAAAAATTCCCGGCGGTTATTTGAAGAGAGAGGGCAAGCCCTCCGAAAAGGCGATACTTACCAGCCGTGTTATTGACCGTCCTATCCGTCCTCTTTTCCCGAAGGACTTGAGAAACGACGTAGCTCTTTCCCTTACCGTTATGTCCGTCGATCAGGACTGCTCTCCCGAAATTACGGCTATGATAGGCGCGTCCATTGCGCTTTCCATTTCCGACATTCCGTGGAACGGACCTATAGGCGGAGTATTTATGGGCATGGTTGACGGCGAGCTTGTTGTCAACCCCACCTCAGCAGAGAGAGAAAAGAGCGACCTCGAGCTTACCGTTGCCGCAAGCGAAAAGAAGGTCGTAATGATAGAGGCAGGCGCGAACGAGGTAAGCGACGAGGATATGTACGCCGCTATTATGAAGGCGCACGAGGTTATTAAGGACCTTCTCGTATTTATAAACGGAATAATCGCCGAGGTAGGAAAGCCGAAGTTTGATTATCCGTCCTGCGAGCTTGACCACGATATGTTTGATGAAATATTCAGCTATTGCGAAAGTGCCGTTATGGACGCTCTCGATACGGACGACAAGAACGTGCGAGACGCGAAGATGCAGCCCATCATTGAGGATATCGCCGCTAAATTTGAAGCGAAGTATCCCGATATAAGCGTAGTTCTCCCCGAGCTTATCTATAAAATCCAGAAGAAGATAGTTCGTCGTTGGCTCTTGAATGACAAGAAGCGCGTTGACGGACGAGCTATGGACCAGATTCGTCCTCTCGACGCTCAGGTCGGACTTCTTCCCCGTACACACGGAACAGGTCTCTTTACAAGAGGTCAGACTCAGGTTCTCACCGTGGCTACTCTCGGCGCAATGAGCGAGGTTCAGAAGCTCGACGGCATTGACGAGGAGGAGTCCAAGAGATATATGCACCACTACAATATGCCCGGCTATTCCACAGGCGAGGCTAAGGCTCTTCGTAGCCCGGGCCGCCGCGAGATAGGTCACGGCGCATTGGCAGAGCGTTCTCTTGTTCCTGTTCTTCCTTCGGTTGAGGAATTCCCCTACGCTATACGCTTGGTAAGTGAGGTTCTTAGCTCTAACGGCTCGACCTCTCAGGCGTCTGTTTGCGGTTCTACGCTTGCACTTATGGACGCAGGCGTTCCGATAAAGGCGCCCGTTGCGGGTATTTCCTGCGGTCTTATTACCGACGAGGACGGCAAATGGATGACAATGATAGACATTCAGGGACTTGAGGACTTCTACGGAGATATGGACTTCAAGGTAGCGGGTACTCATAAGGGTATCACTTCTATCCAGATGGACTTGAAGATTGACGGTCTTACTCCTGAAATTATCAAGAATGCCCTTGAAACAACGCACAAGGCTCGCGATTTCATCATTGACGAGTATATTCTGAAGGCGATTCCCGCCCCCAGAGAGCAGGTTTCCGTTTACGCGCCCAAGATGATTTCAATGCAGATTAACCCCGATAAGATACGCGAGGTAATCGGTACGGGCGGTAAGGTAATTCAGAAGATAGTTGCCGACACAGGCGCGAAGATTGATATAGAGGACGACGGAAGCGTATTTATTTCCGCCGTGAACAGAGACAGCGCGGATATGGCTAAGGCTATAATCGACGCAATAGTGTTTGAGCCTGTCGTAGGCGAAACCTACGAGGGTGTTGTAACAAGAATTATTCCTATCGGCGCATTCGTTGAGTATGCTCCCGGCAAGGAGGGAATGGTACACATTTCGAAGCTTGCTCAGACACGTACAGAAAAGGTTGAGGATGTTGTAAGCATCGGAGACAAGGTAAGAGTAAAATATCTCGGCACAGATGAAAAGGGCAGACAGAATCTTTCTATGAAGGACGCTGCCGCTGAATAATACAATCTGAGACTGCCGCATTCAGATACAAGGTATATGCTTCTGATTGCGGCAGCCTCGAAAATTAAAAAAATTGTGATTTTATTTATCACAGTTTTTTTAAAATGTGAAACAGGACGAAAAAGGAGGGGTTTGCTTGTCACAAACGGAAAAGGACGGAAGGCTGAACGAGGAGACGAAATATAAGCTTTCGCTCATTTTGCTTGCCGCTTTGGTTTGCGTGGCTATTTTTGCTTTTATAAATATGGCGGGAAAGCTTTCAAATAGAGAAGCTGCTGTTACGACTGCGCCTGTTACTACCGAAGCGCCTGTAACAACCGAGCCGCCTGTTTTGAGAATGTCGAAAACTGTCTCAAACAAGATAGGCGGAAGCCTGATTGTTGTAAATAACGCGAATCTTTATCAGCCGCTTGACACTCTTGCAGAGCTGAAGAACACCGACGTTTTTCAGAGAGCTACAAACGACATGCTTATAAGAGAAGAAGCCCTCGAAAATATGAAAAACGCCTTTTCCCTTTATAAAGAGGAATTCGGCGAAGAGGAAAATTTTTATTTTCCGCACATTTCAGTCGCTTTCAGAAGTGTTGAAAAGCAAAAAGAGCGATATGACGATGCTATCGACAAGTCTATTGTTTCACTACCGGGTGGTAGTGACCTGCATACAGGATATTCATTTCGTCTTATGTTGGTCGTCGGTTCCGACAATTATTATCAGTTGAACTCTGTTCCAGGCATTCAGGCTTGGATGAATGAAAATCTGCCCAAGTTCGGCTTTATTGACAGATATCCCGAAAACGGCAATACCGATTTTAAGGGGACAAGCATAGTGGGATACGGAATTTACCGTTACGTCGGACTTCCGCACTCTATTTATATTTCCCAGAACGGCATTAGTCTGGAGGATTATATAGAGACGCTGAAAAGCGACTACTGTGTAGATGAAAATCCGCTTTTTGAGCTTGAGGACTTGCTTAAAATAGAGTATGATGAACAGAAGTATTACGTACTTTACGTAAGTGAGGAAAACGATAAAGCAACGATCACCTTGCCTTCCGATACCGAAATACACAGCTTTTCGGGGGACAATATAGAGGGCTTTGTAATTGTTTTGACAGAAATTGGCTCGCAGTCAGACGTTGATGCGCCTGCCACAGAGCCTGTCGACACGTCGGATACAAGCTCACCCGTTCAGACAACAAATTAATTCAGAACGAGGAAATAAGAATATGAAAAAAAGTATAATTTTATTCGCTTTAGTTATGTTAACGCTTTTTGCTGTCGCTTCCTGCGGCACTGAAAAAAAGCCTGCTGAAACTACGGAAACACCGAGCGCTTCCTTGCCTGTTATTACGCTTAGCACAACCGAAGCGCCCATAACGACAGATCCTATAACGACGGACGAGCCCGTTGTGTCGACAACCGTATTCTCGGAGACAACCGCGCCTGTCACAACGAATCCGTTTGTGTCGGTTGAGGCTCCCGAGCTTACAATTCCCGAGTCCGTCTTGGTGCTTACTCCCCCCGAGGTAACCAGCTTTGAATATTACGCTTTGCCGCCTATCTGGGTTCAGGAGGAGGTAGTTCTCAAGGAGACTCTCACAAGAGACGACATCTACAGAGGAACGCTCTTGCTCATAAATAATGATTATCCTGTTCGTAACGAAGCAGACCTCGCTGAAAATTACTTAAAGGAAATTTACGGCAACAGAGCCAAAAAAGACGGAAATTCGGTATATTGGCTCGTAGATAATCAGCTTAAAGCAAACGAGGCGGTAATAGATGCGCTTAATGAAATGTTTTCTGCCTACTATGATGAGGCGGGAGAGGATTTCGTGCGATTGACCGTATATACCGCTTACCGTTCATCTGCCGAGCAACAGGCAATTTACGACAAGCAGTATAAAACGTATGGCGAGGATACCTCTGAATACGTTCCTATGGCAGGACATAGTGATTATCAGGCAGGTCTCAGCGTGTTCTTCAAGCACAGCGCGAACGGTCTGACATACGAGATGAGCTCACAGGAAGCGAAACCCGCTCTCGACTGGCTTAAAAAGAATGCGTACAAGTATGGCTTTGTATTCCGTTATCCCACCGATAAAGCGGATATTACGGGAATCTCGGACGAGAACGCTCAGTATCAGCTTCGTTACGTAGGAAAGGCGCACGCCCTCTTTATGAATGAGTTCAATCTCTGCCTTGAGGAATACATTCCGTTCTTAAAGACATTTAAATATGGCGAAAATCATCTTCTCATGTACTTCATAGGCACTGTGTATGAGACCTTCTACGTAGAGTCTGAGGAGGACGTAACCGAAATCAGACTTGCCCTTGACGCCGTATATGAGGTTTCGGGCAATAATGCCGACGGATTTTTCGTTACTATTTACAGAGATTTGACTGTGGAAGAATAATCAAAAGGAAAGCACAGTATATATAAATTATGCGTAAATACAATAAATTTTTAATATTGCTTCTCTGTATATCTCTCTCCTTTTTGGTGTCCTGTATGAATGAGCGAAAAAGTGATACCGATACTACAGAAAAGCAGCCTGACGGTATTTTGACAGATGTTGTAAATACCGAAGCACCCGCTACGGAAGCACCGTCCGAGACATCTGACGTTACCACGCTGAATACGGAGGAAGCACCTAAAACGGATGCGCCTCAGATAACGCCTGAAGAACCCGTCGTTACGACAGCGCAGCTTACGACAATAGCCCTGCCCGTAACTACTTCTCCTGTAACTACATCTGAACAACCCACGTCTCCGAGCGAGCCATCCATCGAATACGATGACGAAATTCTGCTTGACCTGATGTATCAGACGGACGACGACGGAAAATGGTCGGGCTTCGGAAAATATATAGCTAATTATGAAGAGATAGACGAGGTCGATTATCTGTTAGTCTTACGTTCACAAGAAGCGTATGATGAAGCGAATTTCATTTTGAACGGAGAAGCAGATAAAACAATAACTGACCTTTACGAGAGCTTTAAATCGGATATAAAGCTCATTTTGAGCGTCAATAGCGTCGAATTTACCGAAAAAGACGTTTTAGGATATGAGGTTATAAAGCTTCAATAAATCGGAAAAAATTTTTATCAAGACTTGATTTGATGTACAGAGGTACTGTGTCTTATACAGCACCTCTGTTTTTTATTATTCGGCTATTACTGAATGTGAAGTTTTTTAGGCAAAGCTGCTGACGGCATTGCTTTGACCTCTAAAATCGCCGATTTTGCGTCTCAGCTTTACTTGCAAAGGATGACCTCGCACGGTTTTCCTGTCTTCTCGGCGTACCTTATGACCGATAACGTTCCTTTTGAGTGCCCATTCCAGAAAGCAATAACCTTATCAGCATAGTCTACTATTTCTTTGTTTCTCGCTATCGGCGCAGCGCGTCCGTAAAGCTTATATTGAGGTAGAAATATGGTCAGCTTTATTCCGTTTGCCTCTGCATAGTCGGCGGCGTAGGAGTCTATTCCTTTAGCGCCACCCGAAACAATTTCCTCACATTCTGAAATATACCTACTTATATCAATTTCGGTAATATCTCTTGAACCAATAACTGCAAGTTTCATATAAACCTCCCAAAAAATATTTAGTATACTTAAAATGAGTATACTAACAACATTATACCACAAAATAATCTTAGAATATACTTATATTAAGATTTTTTGGAGATTTTTATGAGAAACAAAAATAATAAGCATCTTGGAATAGAAATTGACCCCGAGCTTCATTACAAGTTGCATTATATATCAAAGTATTACGGACGCTCGGCAAATGGGGAAATACTTTATTTAATAAGGCAGGAAATAAAGGCTTTTGAGAAGCTTGAAGGAGAAATTGAAGTTCCGCAAGCGCAAAAAGAAAATTGAGCATACTTGTCAAAGTATAAAAGAGGCATCTGTGTTTTTTCACAGATGCCTTTGTTTTTTTATTATTGTGTCAGCGCGCAAAAAGGAAGGGCTAAAACAATTTTCTATTTGTGATATCTTTTGTTTGCTATAATCGAAAAAGAGCGATAAAGCGCTTCAAGCAGGATTACCCTCATAAGCTGATGGGGAAAGGTGAGGCGAGAGACGGAAAGCCTGTAATCGCATTTTTGCTTCACCTTGTCGTGCAAGCCGTGAGAGCTTCCTATTATCAGACATATTTTTCCACTTGTGTCAGAGGCTTTGCGAATAATTTCGGATAGCTTCAAGGAGTCGGGAGACTCTCCCTCAACGCAAAGCGCGATTTTATATGAGGTGGGCGGTATTTTTGAAATTATTTTGTCGCCTTCCTCACAAAGAGCGTTTTCAATTTGCGTTTTATCGTCCTCATTTGCAATCCTGCTTTCCTTTATGTTTACGTTGTTTATCGCGCAGAATTGCGAAAGTCGCTTTTCATATTCCGAAGCGCTATCCTTGAAAACAGAGGATAGCGCGCCTACAGTTATAAGAGTAAGCTGTACCATTATTTGATTTTTCTGCTTTCTATATAATATCTCTTGTCTTTTGCGTGTCCCATAGAAAAGGTTTTTCTGGGGAGAGCGCCATCTCGGCTTACCGCAGTAAATAGGTCGGATTTTTTCATTCCGTCAAAGAGAAAGCCCACTGCGTTTTCCGCCCTTGTCACGCTTTCAAGCGAGTCTTTTCCGTGAATGTAGTCTATTCTACATTCCGTGTGCGCCTTCAAGTATTCGTCAAGGAAGATTTGCAGAGTGCCGACAGTAAGAGTATGCGCCCCACGCTCAAATTTTATTTCCTTCTCCTTGCCGTTATAAATACACAAAACACTCTGCGACGGATACTGCGAATTGTCGGGATTTTTTTCAGTCTCGGAGGCAAAGCGCTCAAGCGAGCTTATAAGGGATTCGTTGTCTGCGTCGAAGACTGCGCGATAAATAGGCTCAAAATTAAGGGAAGTGTCGTGAATGTTTACCACCTCAGCCAAAGCGTATCTTGCGGGATGGTTCTTCGCCTCATCACCGAGTTCGAGTTTTAATGCCTCGTAGTGCGCTTTCGCCGTAGCGAGAGAATGGTTTCCGTCGCCGACGGCAAACAGAAGCGGATTTTCCTCGCCCTCTGCGAGCTTATTTAACACAAGCTGAAGGTCCGATATTGCCCTTTCGTCCATAAAGTACGCCTTTACACTGCCGCCGCCGAGCATAAGCTCAAAGTCGTAAGCGACTGTAAAATCGTTCTTTCTCTCGGCAATTTTTTCAATGCCCGCTCTCTCTTCATCGTCAATAAGAAGCATTACGTGAGGAAGCTCTATTTCAGCATTACGGCGCACCTCAACTCGCGGGGGAATACGCTCTAAAACAGTACCCTCTGTCGCGCGTATCAGCGAACACGAATTTTTTTGATAATCATAGCATTCAAGGTCGATTTTTCCTATAACGCCTCTTCGTATATTTCCGACGGAATCGGTTCTCTCAAGATATATCATACAGTCAGGATGAATGCAAAGCACGGTGTCTAAATATTCTTTCATTTCTGCGTTTATTTTTTCAACACGGGACTGTCGGTTGTCCTCTAAATATATTTCGGGCAACACAAGATTTAAAGCGGAGGCGTTTTCGCCCACAAGCGATTTTACCTCGTTCCAATAGTCAGGCTCACTTGTGAATTGGTCGCATGCAATAACTGCCCATTTCGTGCCGTCTGTCTTATTAAAGTCGGGTAAAAGAACGTCTGCTGTTTCCAAATAATGTCTCATTTTACAATCCTTTTCTTTTTATTTTTTGTATATGCAAATACATTAAGGGTACAATAAAGTCAGGGAAGACGAAGCGAAAAAATCATTAAGGTTTTCATCGCAAGTATTTCCCATCCATTTTAAAAAAGGGGAGCTTCGATGAAGAAAACCGATATGCCGCTTGGTCTTATGCACGAATTGACAAAGGACAAAAGAGCTATGCAGAATTACGCCGCTCTTAGCGAGCAAGAACGGCAGCAAATTCTCATAAGGGCTAAAAAAGCAGAATCAAAAGAAGATATGCATTTGATAGTAATGTCCCTGTCAGATAAAACCAGCGCGGTAGAATATCAGTGAATCGATTTTTCTTACGCTTTATTTACTGATAGTAAAGCGTGGTTTGTAAAAAATTAAGAACCTTTAAAAAATGGAGGTCGGTACGGTATGCCTGTTGATAAGCTGCCGTGCCGATTTTTTATTTTATACGCGCAAGCTTAGAAAGCCCCGACTTAAGAGAAGCGCAGAGCGCATCAACGTCAAGCCTTGTGTTAGCGTGAGAAAAGCTTATGCGGATACTGCAGTCGGCTTCCTTTTCTGAAAGGCCGAAGGAGGTAAGCGCGTTTGAAATGTGCGAATCGTGTGATGAGCAGGCAGACCCGCTTGATACATAAATTCCCTCTGAGGAGAGGTGGTTAAGCATAACCTCACTTTTGATATTTGGCATAGTAAGGTTGAGGATATGCGGCGCATGTCTTTCGGGCAATATGGGTTTTATTTCGCCAAGCTCTGCGTCTGACGCAATGCGCTCTAAAAGGTATGAGCGAAGCTCTTCCGTTTTTTCCATATGCTCGCCAATATTGCTCTTGCAGTACTCACAGGCAGAAGCAAAGGCGGCAATTCCGGGAACGTTTTCCGTACCCGAGCGAAAGCCGTTTTCCTGTCCACCGCCAAAAATCATAGGAGATATGCCCTTTTGCTTTACAAGCTCTCGGTCTATCCAAAGCGCGCCCAAGCCCTTTGGCCCCTCTATCTTGTGCGAGCTTACCGTAAGCATATGTATTCCGAGCGTCTTTACGCTAAAAGGAATTTTCATATAAGACTGAGTCGCGTCGCAGTGCAAGACGCAGTCCTTGCACCTGCTCTTTATAAGCTTGGAAACAGACGCAATATCATATAAAGCGCCCGTTTCATTGTTTACCATCATCATAGTGACGAGAACTGTATTTTCGGTAAGCTCGCGCTCTAATATATCCATATCGAGCTTGCCCCCGCGCGTCGGTATCTTCGCTATTTCGAAGCCCTTTTCTCTCAGCTTGTCGAGAGGAATATCGACCGATGCGTGCTCGCCCTCGGTAGTTATTATTTTAGCTTTGCTTTTTACATAACGGTCCTTTGAAAAGGCTCGTCCGAAAATGGCTAAATTATTAGCCTCGCTTCCACAGGATGTAAACACAAGTGTACCGTCAGACGCGCCTACAGAACGAAGGATAGCGTTTCGGGAGGCATTCACAATATCCTCAGCTCTCTTTCCTCTGCTATGACGCGAGGACGGGTTGCCGTAATTGCTTTGTGAAACCTCTATATAGGTCTTGAGCGCCTGCTCGCAAATTTTAGTTGTCGCGCTGTTGTCAAGGTAAATTTCCTTTGTCATATTAGTTAAACCTGAAATTTTCTATAATTTTATACACAGCGTTTAAATTGCTGTCAAACGGAACCTTTCCAAGCTCGTTTTCCTCATTTAAAGCAGTATAGGTGAAAGTGAACAGATAGACTCCTTTTACAGCAAAGAGCTGTATAAACTGATATTCGTTTCCGTTATAGGTAGCCTTATAGGTATATCTTGCCGCGTCGGTTTCGCCCAGCTTGGTATTGACGCCGCTTTCGACAATCTCAAAATTATCAAAAATCGAGTTAAACTGTGATACTCGGTTTTCCCAATATTCAGCAATAGAGCTTTCCTTCGGTACTTCATAGGTAACGCTTACGTTTGAACGGTCGACTGCCGAAACGTACGCGCTTGTAATTCCCGTAGTCATATCCGATACCCAGCCTTCGGGAACGTAGAGAGAATAATATTTGTTGATTTCGGGGTCGGACACCAGCTTCATTCCAACGGGCGTGTCACTCTCGGACTGTGAGCAACCGCAGAATATGAAGAGGCAAAGCGAAAGAGCGATAGCGAAAGATATGATTTTTTTCATTTTTTTCTCCTTAAAGTATTGCCGAAAAATCAGAATTTAACAGAGCTTCGGCAAGTATTTGCGCATTTTCTATATCCTTTAAGCTCATAATCTGAGCGCAGGAGTTGGGATTTTGACAGGGAAGCGTAATTCCCGCAACCATAGCCCCACTATGGCTTGACTGTACGGCGGCAAGCTCTGAGCTGCCAAAGGAGGAAAGCTCGTTTTGTAAACTTAAGCTTGTCTTTTTAGCAACGTCTCTTATAAAATCGGTAAGAGTCTCGTTGCATATGAGAGACTTGTCCTTTATTTTTATACCGACGCCCTCGCCGACAGCAAGAGGCATGCCCGTATTATCCTTGTGAGAGGAAAGAGAAGCGTCAAAGGAAATGGCGACGTCGGGCGATATGGCATACGATGCAGGCTTTATACCTCTGTTGCCCACGTTTTTCTGTACCGAAAACACAAAATAAATATCGTTTTCGCAGTTAGCTATTTTCTCCGAAGCCGAAATCAAAACGGCGCAGGAAGCGCGTCCGTCAAGGGCTTTCGTGGATATTTTTTCGTTATAAAGCTCTGTGAAGCTACTGTCAAAAACAAAGGTTTCGCCGAGCGAGACCGCTTTTTCGGCTTCGGCCTTGCTTTTTGCGCCTATATCTACGTAAAAGCTGTTGAACGTGGGATTTTTAAGCTCGGCGCTCTCGGTGAGCATTAAGCCCTCTGCGCCGTTTTCAAAGCAAACCTTTCTATAAATAGCGGAATAGACGTCAGTGTCGCCCAAAGCTGAAAATCGGATACGTCCGTTTTCCTCTATATGCGTAGTAAGAAATCCGCATTCGTCCATATGAGAGAATAGCATAATCCTCTTGCGACAATCAGACGAGCCCTTTTTGTAGGCTATAACGTTTCCGAGACGGTCACGCTTACATTCGTCGAAAAACGGGGATATCTTTGATATTATGAAATTTGCTATTCTTTCCTCATATCCCGATACGCCCTGTATGGCGCACAACTCTTTTATCAATTCTATATCCATTTTCATACCTCTCTTTTTCGCAAAAGCTCAAAATCGCGTACAATGCGATAAAGAAGCTCTTCCATAGCGTAGTAATCCCGTAGGTCAGAAACACAGGCAGGGCTGTGAAGATATCTTGTAGGGGCGCTTAAAGCAAGCACGTGACAGCCGTCCGACGCGCGATGAATATGCGAGGCGTCGTTGCCCCCCGAAACATATTCCTTGAGCTGCACAGCAACTTCATTCTTATAACGCAAACAAAAGTTTACAAAATGCCTGTCATAGACGGTGCTTCTGTCAGCGAGGGAAATTGCCCCGCCACGCCCAAGCTCAGCGACTCTCATATGAGACGGAGTACCGTAAATATCGGATACCGCAGTCGTCTCAACTATAACGGAATATTCGGGGGAAAGTCTGGTGGCGACTGTAAGCGCGCCCGACAGTCCCGTTTCCTCTCTCGTCGTAAAGCAGAAAGTGATATTAAAATTTCTCAATACTCTTTCTTTAGAGAGCCTTTTGATAAGATTTATAAGAACGGCGCAGCCTAAACGGTCATCAAGCGCCTTGCATTTGACTTTGCTTCCGTTTTCACCGAAAACCACGAAATCCGAGTCAAACACGGCGCAGTCGCCTATATCTACCGTCGCTTCGGCTTCGGCTTTGCTTTTTGCGCCAACGTCTATATACATCTCTGAGAGTGGAGTTACAGAGTCGCGCTCGTCCTTTTCCTGTAAATGCGTGGGCTTTACGCTTATTACTCCGCTTATTTTTTTGCTATCGCGCGCAAAAATTGTCAGACGCCTGCCGGGAACTATTTTTTCATTGAGCCCACCTATTTCGTCGAAGCGCAAAAAGCCGTTTTCATCATAGCCTGTAATCATAAGCCCGACCTCGTCCATATGGGCGCAGAGCATGAGCGTGGGCGCCGTCTCTCTCTGCTTGTCCGCAGGCAGAAAAGCTACGAGATTCCCGAGCGCGTCCGATGAAATATCGGTTATAAATGGCGATATTTCCTTTTCTATAATCGAGCGAACCTCGTCTTCAAGCCCCGACGGACCGAAGGCGAGCGAGAGAGCTTTTAAAAGTTCAATTTTTTCTTGCATCATAAACCTCCGCCGCAATAGCTTCGTCGCATATCAAGACCGAAAGAAGCTGAGAAAGCGATTTGCAGTCATATAACGAAACACTTTCCGAAAAGGTATGCATTGAGCCGAGAGGAATACCCAAATCGACACAGGGAATACCAAAATTAGAAAGGCCGAGAATGTTTCCGTTCGTGCCGACGTTGTTCGGCTCTGCTACCGTCTGATACGGCAGATTGCTTCTTTTTGAAAGCTCGATTATCTTTTTTGTAAATTTACGGCTCGTCACAGCCGAGAGAGAGACCGAATATCCCTCGCCCATCTTCAAGCTCAACGTTTCGTCTATTTTTGGCGCGCGGGCAAAGTTTACGTCAAGTGAAATCGCAAGATGCGCCTTCACCCTGTCTGCGCCCGTCTGTGCGCCTACAAAGCCGCCGTATTCCTCTCGACATGAGAAGAGCAGATAAACGTCGAAGGCGAGCTCTTCTGCCGATACGCCCGAAATTGCGTCTAACGCCGACGCGCAACAGACCTTGTTGTCGAAGCCGTGTCCGCACAGAATATTATTCGAAAGCGAAATGCATTTTTCGCAAAAGGAAACAGGAGAGCCTACCGAAACAATATTTTCAAGCGCAGTCTTCGAATATCCCGTGTCAATATAAAGTTCTTCCGGCTTTTCAAGCTTGTTTTTTGTTTCCTTAGTGAGCAGATGAGGGGGAGTAGAGGTTATTATTCCGAAAATTTCTTGTTTGCCATAGACGGTCACCTCGCATCCCTGTAAAACGTGCGCGTCGAGGCCTCCGACAGAGGAGAACTTCAAAAAGCCACCGTCACATAGCTCGCTTACTACGAAGCCTATTTCATCAATGTGCGCGTCTATAAGAATTCGCGGGGCATTTTCTTTTTTTGAACGTTTAACGAACAGGTAACTGCCCACCTTGTCGGTTATTGCCTCATCGAATATTTTTTCACCGAGTTTGAGAATTTTTTCCTTGTTTCTGTATTCGAAGCCCGATACGGTCATTATAGAGCAAAGCTCTTCAATGTAATTTTTTATATTTTCCATTTATTCTTTAAATCCGTTAACAATGTTTTTATAGGTTTTTCCACGTTGTTCGAAATTTTTGAAAGAGTCAAAGCTGGTACAGGCAGGGGAGAGGAGAACGGTGTCGCCCTCTTTTGCCGCATCTCTCGCTTTCAGAACAGCGTCCTCAAAGCTCTCGCTTTTTATAACGGCGAGGTTGCTTTCTTTGAATTTTTCATATGCGTTAAGAGCCTTTTCGATATCCGAAGCGGTTTGCCCCGTAAGCACTACCGCCTTCGCCCTTTCGCAGAGAGTAGCGGCAAGACTGTCAAAGGGGATTCCCTTTGCGGCTCCGCCGCAGATAACGATAGGCTTTTCCTTTAACGCGGAAAGCGCCGCCGCAGTTCTCGTGGGGGAGGAATCTATAGAGCTGTTATAGTATTTTACGCCCTTAAAATTACGGACGAATTCGAGTCTATGCTCGACTCCGTTAAAGCTTTGAGCGACTTCCTTTACAACGTCGATATTCACGTAAGGGGCAGTTAATGCGATTGCCGCCATATAATTTTCCTCGTTGTGGATGCCGGGAATTTTTATTTCGCTCGCCCTCAGAACGGGAATTTCTCTTTCCTTGTTCCAATAGATGATATAATCGCCTTTTTTATAGAGCTTTGTCGCAAGAGGAAATTCAGAGCGCATTTTCTCTTCGGTCATTTTTGCGGAAAAAACCGTCTTGTCGGTTATACTCTTTGCTATTTGAGCGCATTCTTCGTTTTGCGCGTTTAAGACGGCGTGAGTTTCTTTTCCCAGAATACGCTTTTTTGCCGTTATATATTCATAATAGTCCTTATGCCAATTCAGGTGATTTGGCGTTATATTCGTTATTACGGCGCGTAAGGGAGAAAACCTGATATCCTGAAGCTGAAAGCTTGACAGCTCTAATACGGCGAAATCGTTTTCGGTCATTTCGTTTACTAAAGGGAGAAGCGGCGCGCCTATATTCCCACCGACGAAAACCTTGAAATTTCCGCTTATCTCAGCTTGTCTTTTTAGGAGCTCGTATGTCAGCGTCGTCGTAGTGGTTTTTCCGTCGCTTCCCGTAACAGCTAAAATTTTAGCGGGACAGAGCGAGAAGAAAAGCTCCATTTCGCTCGTTATAAAAGCGCCTTTTTTTTTGGCGGAGACAAATTCCGCGATGTCAGGTCTTACACCTGGCGAACGGAATATTATTTTTTCGTCTAAGTCATTTAAATATTCTTCACCGCAAATGAGCGTAACACCGCATTTTTCAAGCGCGAGTATTTCGCTTGATAGCTTGCTCTTTTCCTGTCTGTCGCGCGCGCTGAGTGATACTGCGCCTGAGGATAAGAGAAATTTCAGTAGCGGTATATTTGATATTCCCAGCCCCACTACCGTAATAGGAAGTGAAAGCATTTCTTCAAAATTCATATAACCGTTTTCCATTTTGCGCCTCCAAATATATTACACCTCATTATATTATAATCCAAAAGCGCTTATATTGCAACATAAAAATCCTATGACGAAAAAAATTTACAATGTATAAGCCATAGAAAAAAACAAAAGACCTTAAAAAAGGTCTTTTGGCGACGTAAGCTTATAAGCCGGGTTCTGTGAACACGTAAGTGAACCGCAATCATCTATCTTCGCTATGCGTCACCGCATAGCTTGGAGAAATCTCCTGCCACCATTCCAAAAACGGCGAGCAGCCGTGGCATAAAGCCAAAAGAAAGGTGTTGCTTCGGATAGGGTTTACATTTGCACATAGTTACCTATAATGCCGGTGGGCTCTTACCTCGCCTTTGCATCCTTACCGTAAAAACGGCGGTTTATTTCTGTTGCACTTTCCCTGAGGTCACCCTCGGCGGACGTTATCCGTTATCCTGCTCTGCGAAGCCCGGACTTTCCTCATAATAATACCTTTCGGCAACATATTACGCGATTGCGCCGCTTAGTCGCCTGTTAATTATACGCCTTTTTTTAAGTTTTGTCAAGTAATTTATTTCTGTGTATATTTCAACTGTTTTGTGTACATTTCAACTGTTTTGTCCGTCTGCGCATTGACAAAAATAGCGTCTTATAATATAATGAAAAAAAGTGAAAAAAACGGAGGTTTTTTATATGAAAAAGATTTTGTTTTTAGCTTTGCTGTTGACACTTTCTGTTTCTTTTCGGCTGCGGTGATACCCACCCCGTAGTAACAGAGCCGTCTCAGACAGAGCCCCCTGTGACCGACGCGCCTGTAGTTACAGAGCCACCTGTGACTGACGCGCCCGTAGTTACTGAGGCAGTCGTCAAAGACGTAAAGCCTGTTGAAGAATATCCTGATTTTGTGAACAGGGTAGAAATAGTAGGAACAACCGATAAAGACGCTCTTTCCTATAAATTGGGCGAGGAAATTACCTTAAATATTTCTCTTAAGTATGATTCCAAAGAGATTGTAGGGTGCAGACAGTTTGACTATACGGTAATGGCTGACGGCGCTGAGCCTTACGGCGAAAAGATTTCGGGCAAAGACGGACAGTTCAGCGTCACCGTTCCCGCAGGATATATAAAGGAACCCGGTTCTGTACGCATCAGAGTAACAGCCAAGAGCCAAAAGGGCATTATGTTGGGCTCTTTTATAGGCGGCGCTATTGTAAATTTGGATGAGATTTCTTCATCTGACCCCATACCCGCCGATTTTGCAGACTTCTGGCGTGGAAATCTTCAGAAACTTTTCACTGTAAATCCCACAGAAAAAACTACACCCAGCGGAGATAAGCATTATTCCAACTACTTCCATTATTATAAAATGGACGAGGCGTATATGCGCAACTCGTTGAACTGCGAGTCTATGGTATCAAAGCTCAGCACCCATGATTTCTACGAGGTATTTTTGGCAGCCCCCGGTAAAATGCCTGCGGTATTCTATATTTCTATTCCGAAAAATCTCAAAAACAATTCGTACCCCATTCATATGCAGCTGAATCACTACAGTCCGAGAAATGCTTACATAGGCGCAAGCGATTCCGAGATATACATAGGCGTAGGCCCGTGCGGTATGCCCGGCGTCTATTATGACGAAAAAACGAATACTTATACGAAAGCTCCCTATGATAGCATAGGCGCGCTGTTTGTGGACGGTCCCGGATATGATAAAGCTGAGGACGTATATTTTGTGGGTATGCTGCAGAAGAATATTCAGGTATTACGCTTCATTTCAAATTCCGAATATACTAAGGGAACGCCGTTTGAAGCAGTAACTGCTCTCTATAACGGAAAAGTATCCTTTGGGGGAGGAAGCATGGGCGGCTTCCAGAGCGTAGCTACTGCGGCGCTTGTGTCGCTTTCTGCCGATATGGGAACAAGCGTGGGCTCGGTTGCCAAGGTCGAGGTGAGCTGTCCCTGGATGTGTGACCCCTTGACTATTTCGGGCGCAACCAACCGTATTAAGGGCGAGGGCGCGCGCGCAAATACTACCTCTAAGGTGTTGAATTACTTTGACACGGCGCATTTTGCAAGCATAATCGAATGTCAAGAGCTTCTTATCATAGGCGGATTTGCGGACACAACCTGTCCCTCAACAGGCCTTATTGCCACTTATAATGCAGCGAAGTGCAAAACCGTTTTAGATATGACTCAGAATAGAGACCATTCGGGCGAGAATCCTAAGACAATAATTAAGTATACTCGCTCAAAATAAAGGGGCTTCATATTCAGACATAACCGCATACAAAAAGAGATGTTATATAAATAGCATCTCTTTTTTCATCGTATAAATTTATTTAGGATTTATAGTTGAAAAACTTCGTTTTTCTTCCAAAAGACTGTATTTTTGTTTGCTATCGCCGTTCGCTTCCTCTCGGAGTACGAAGTACACCTTCGGGGCGCGAGCGACGATTTCTGCCTCGAATCTGCGCGCCCCGATTCTTTTCATATGTCAATTACTTTGTCAGCTCAATTTAAGCTCTGAATTTTTGATATCCAAAATTTTTCTCATTTGGGAATTAGCGAGTACAAGAGCGGCGACGATGAGCGTGAGTATAAGCTCGGGAAGCAGATATCCGCCGTTATATAAAAGCGAATAAGCGTACTTGCCCATACCGTCGGGCGCCCACTGTCCCCATATAACGACACCCGTTACGAAGTGGCAGACAAAGCGCAGGAAAACCGCGAGAGACAGTCCGAGGAATATGCCGAAATGGCGTACCTCTTTAAAATCGCCGTTTTTCTTCTGACGGAAAAGACGGAAATTCTTGAAAATTCCCGCGAGTCCCAAGACGGTAAACGGAAGCAGGTAGTCGAAGAAAAGACATACAACAACCGTCACCCAGCCTTCACAGTAGATGAACACATCACCCTCTATGATAGCCTGTAAAAGCTGGAAAAGTGAATAGACGAACGCCGTGCCGAGCCCCTTAGCCAAGCCGAATTTTACGGCTATCAAGCATATAGGTAGCATACTAACGAGCGTGACGGAGCCGCCGAGAGGCATACTCCAGAGCTTTATAAAGCTCAAGGCAACCGAGAGCGCCAGCATAACGGCGCATTGTGTTAGTGAAATGACAAACCTTTTCATTTCATCCTCCTAAAAATAAAGATACCGCATCGGAACCAATCCGTGCGGTAATTTCATTTAGAATAGAAATGTTCTATAATAGAAATCTTCCTACGACGGCATTATCCGTATCAGGTTAAAGGGTTCGGAGAAATCCGTCTCAGCTCTGCCTAAGGCAGCGCACCCCTGATCTATTGATTCTTTGCAGTTCGATTGTATTTTAGCACATATAAACAGAATTGTCAATACATTTTTGTTAAAAAAGTACACAAAATTTTCTTGATTTTTCCACTGTATTGTTGTATAATATAGTAAAGGATATTTGAAAGGAGAAGCGCTATGAAAAACTTTTTGGCTGCTATAGGAGTCCTTGCTATGCTTGCAGGTACAGCTCTGGCTGTTGTTATGCTTTGGGAGAAGTATAATAGCTGTAAAGAAGAGCTTGAGGCTGAGGACGAGGATGCAGAGCTTGAAGAAGTAGAGACCTCAGAGCCTGTAATCGAGGAATAATTTTTTTAATTAAGTTTAGATTTTATTTTTTTTTGGAATATTTTATGGGGCGCAAAATGAGCGCCCCTGATTTTTTTTGCTCTATAAAAACAAAAAATGTGAAAGAAAGCGAACGCTTCCTTTCACATTAAATACGACGTATGTTATTTAATTTCTACGGTCACGTGTTTACCGCAGTTGTTAGCCGCAGCCTTCATAACGGCGCGTATAGCCTTGGCTATCTTGCCGTGTCTGCCGATTACCATTCCGGTATCGTCTTCTGCTACCGAAAGCACCAGCGTAACGTTATCTCCGTCTACGGTTTCGACTACCGAAACCTCGTCGGGAGAATCAACAATTGCGCGCGCAATATCGGTGAGGATAAGCTTCAAATCCATTATTATTCTCCTTTGTAGAAAAATTTAAGAGCGAACTACAAAGAAAAATTACTTAATGATTTCGCTTTTTTTGAAGATAGCCTTAACTGTCTCGGTAGGCTGAGCGCCCTTTGCAAGCCATTCTGTAGCCTTTTCAGCGTCGATTTTGATTTCAGCGGGAGATGTAAGGGGATTGTAGTATCCAATTTCCTCAATAAATCTGCCGTCTCTGGGGTATCTGCCGTCCGCAACGATTACGCGGTAGAAGGGAGCCTTCTTTGCGCCCATTCTTCTGAGTCTGATTTTTACCATTGTTTTTTCCTCCGAAAATATATAATAAATTTATTTATAAAAACCCGAATTAAAACGGAATTTTCATCTTGGAATTTCCAAAGAAGCCACGCATCTTCGAGGAAGATAACTGCTTCATCATCTTCTTCATTTGTTCAAATTGCTTTAAAAGACGGTTTACGTCCTCAACTGAACAGCCACTTCCCGCCGCTATGCGTTTCCTGCGCGAGCCGTTTATTATTTCAGGCTTTGCTCGTTCCTTCTTTGTCATCGATAGCACGATAGCCTCTGTTCTGGCGAGCTGCTTTTCGTCAACGTTCATATCCTTTAACGAGCCTGCCTTTACGCCGGGAAGCATAGATATGAGCTGCTCAAAGCTGCCCATCTGCTTTATCTGCTTGAATTGAAGCAGAAAGTCATCTAAGGTAAAAGACGCGTCGCGCATTTTCTTTTCAAGCTCTTCGGCTGTTTTCTGGTCATAAGCCGCTTCCGCCTTTTCAATCAGCGAAAGCACGTCTCCCATTCCGAGAATACGGGAAGCCATTCTGTCGGGATGGAAAAGCTCTATAGTGTCTAACTTTTCGCCCGTTCCTACAAATTTAATAGGCTTGCCAGTTATATATTTTACCGAAAGCGCGGCGCCGCCTCTGGTGTCGCCGTCCATTTTACTGAGAACTACGCCCGAAATGTCGAGCAAGTCATTAAAGGACTCGGCTACGTTAACGGCGTCCTGACCCGTCATAGCGTCTACAACGAGCAGAATTTCGGCGGGCGCAGTCGCATCCTTGATATTCTTGAGCTCGTCCATAAGCTCTTCATCTATATGAAGTCTGCCCGCGGTATCTAAAAATACCAGATCGTATCCGTTTTTACGGGCGTGCTCTATGCTCGCGCGAGCGATTTCAACGGGGGAAATGCCGTTACCCATAGAAAATACGGGAACAGAAAGCTGCTCTCCCACAATTTCAAGCTGCTTTATAGCGGCTGGACGGTAAACGTCACAGGCGACAAGCAAAGGATTTTTCCCCTTCTTCTTATACATACCCGCGATTTTCGCGCTGTGCGTGGTTTTACCCGCGCCCTGTAAGCCGACCATCATTATGACCGTAGGGGGCTTTGAAGAAATTTCGAGCTTAGGCGTTTCTCCACCCATGAGCTTGATAAGCTCCTCGTTTACTATCTTTACTATTTGCTGAGCAGGAAGAAGGCTTTCAAGCACCTCGCTGCCTACAGCTCTTTCCGTAACCGATTTAACAAACTCACGCACGACCTTGAAGTTGACGTCAGCTTCAAGCAGCGCCAGCTTTATTTCACGCATTCCCTCGCGTACGTCGGCTTCCGAGAGCTTTCCTCTGTTCTTGAATTTTTTAAAGGCGTTAGCCAATTTATCTGCAAGGCTCTGGAACAACTTATGTTCCTCCTTTTTTAGTTTTTAGATAAAATCATTTCAGCGCATTTCAGCGCTTTACCCGCAAGATTTTTTACACTTTCGTCCGAGTGGTCGGAAAACCTCTTTGAGAGTGAAATTAGCTCTTTTGCTACAGCTTGCATTTCTGTAAAGTCAGAGGCAAGACCTAAACGCTCTTCAAGAAAGAAAAGCTCTTCCTCGCCCTTCTTTATAATATGGCGAACGCCCTGTCGGGAAATACCCTCGTTTTCGGCAATCTCAGCGAGGGAAAGGTCATCGTCATAATACATTTCAAGTATGCTCCGACTGCGTTCTGATAAAACCTCTCCGTAAAAATCAAGCAAATACGGAACGTTCATATTCTTCTCAAACATACTTACCTCTGAACCTGTAAAACAAATTGCTTTACAAGTATATCATAATAGTTCGCGTTTGTCAAGTGTATTTTTAATATAAAAGGGCAAAAAAACGAAAAAAATTAAAAAAAACAAAAAAATAATAAAAAAAATTTAAAAAAAGTGAAAAAAAGACTTGATATTTTGATATAAATGTGTTATCATTAATAACTGTATGAAACGCTGTTGAAGTTTCGCACCCTCTCAGGTGAGACTTTGATAGGATGAAAATTTTAAGGAGGAATAAAATGGCTAATATCAAGTCCGCAAAGAAGCGTATTAAGGTTATTAAAGCAAAGAGCCTTCAGAACCAGATTTTCAAGACCAATATGCGTACACTTATAAAGAAGTACGACAAGGCGCTTGAGAGTGGAGACAAGACAGCGGCAGAGGCTGCATACAAGGCAGCAGTTAAGAAGATTGACCAGGCAGTTTGCCGTGGCATCATTCACAAGAACTGCGCAGCTCACAAGAAGAGCAGCTTTACTGTTAAGCTCAATAAAATGGCGTAAATATATAAAGCTATAAAGCACACGGAACGAACCCACTCTGTGTGCTTTTTCATTTTGCCTCGCATCGAAACGAGCTGAAATGCCTTTTCTTTTTGTAGATTTTCTTTATTTCCTTGTTTGTAATTTATAAAAGACGAAAAAAGCAGCCCCAAGCACTTGCAAGGAGCCGCTTTTTATTTAATATTTCTCGTTCAATCAGTTGCTAACATAGGGAAGAAGAGCAGCCTGACGCGCGCGCTTAATAGCTGTTGTAAGCTCACGCTGATGCTTTGCGCAGGTTCCGGAAACACGGCGAGGAAGAATCTTCGCGCGCTCGGAAATGAATTTCTTCAATCTCGGAACATCCTTGTAATCGATAACGTCAACTTTATCGGTGCAGAAAGCGCAAACCTTCTTTTTTCTATGCATATTAGGACGGAATGAACGCTGTGTATCGTTTCTATCCATTTTTAATAATCCTAAACCTTTCTGACTCAAAATCTAACTTCACTTGACCTTATGAGCCCTATGTCAAGAGCGACTTGCGTCGAAAATTCAGAACGGCAAACCGTCGTCTGCTGTGATTTCCTCAAAGTTTGAATCAGGAGCATTCGAATAAGCGGGAGTACCGTAATTATTTGTGGGAGTAAACTGCGAGGGGGCGCTGTCCTGCGCGCCGCTCTTGGATTCTACGAAGGAAACCTCGTCGGCAACAACCTCTACTGTAGAGCGCTTGCCTCCGTCCTTATCGGTCCAGTTTCTCGACTGAATCTGTCCGCATACAAGTATGGGACGTCCTTTTTTGAAGTATCTCGACACAAATTCCGCAGTCTGTCTCCATGCAACAACGTCAATAAAATCTGCTGTCTGCTGGTCCTCTCCTGCTTTTGCAAAACGGCGTTGAATTGCCAGTCTGATACGGCAAACGGAAATTCCGTTGGGAGTCTGTTTCAACTCAGGATCGGCAACTAAATTGCCTATTAAAATTACTTTGTTAAAACTTACCATTTTATGCCCTCCTCAAATTATTCAGCAACTTCTTCTGCTGTAGCGCTTTCTACTGCAGCCTCAGCTACAGGAGCAGCCTTCTTTTCTGAAGCAACGGTTACCATAGCACGTAAAATGATATCGGAAATACCGAATACACGCTTCAGCTCAGCAGGGAAATCAGTCGCACTCTTGAATGTAACGCATACAAAATATCCCTCGGTCAAATCGTTGATAGGATATGCAAGCTTGCGTTTTCCCCACTCGTTTACCTCTTCAACAGTACCGTTGTCGGCAATCAGAGTGGTGTACTTCTCGACAGTAGCCTTGATTTCCTCTTCGGAAAGTCTTGCGTCTACTACGAACAAAGTCTCATAAGAATTTAACTTTTTCTCCATTTTATTACACCTCCTTATGGTCGTTTCGGTCACTTACGTGACAAGGAGCCGGACTTTTACAGTCCAAACCAATTATAGATTATACCACATGACACTTGTTTTGTCAAGTGTTTTAAAAAAATAATATTCAATTCAGGGAAAATATAGGAATTAACTGTCGCGCGCTTTTAAGTTTTCGGCGCGCAAATGCCTATTTCGAGCCGTCAAGCTCGCCATCTTCTTCGGGCGCAGAGTCCTTCGCGCTTTCAGCAGACGCAGCCGCAAGAAGCTCGGCTTGCAGGTCATAATCAAGATAGAGCTCCGTGTCTATAGGCAGCTTCTTTTTGGCAAGAAGCCTTGTTGATAAGGATTTAAGCTCTACCGAGACCGTCGTGTAAAGCGGTATCGATATGACGGCGCCCCATAGACCGAACAGGGTATAAAAGACAATAGACATTACTATAGCGGCGCCTACGTTAGGTCTCAGCTTTTTCTTAAGCATAGCGGGCTCTATTATAAGATTTTCAAATATCTGGGTTACAAGAATAGTTGAAAGCAAAATGAGGGTATGGTGTCTTGACGTGATGAAGATAGTCACAACCGTCAGAAGCGTGGAAATTATAGGTCCGAATACGGGAACTATATTCAAGACGAGCATTATAAGGAATATAAGCGGATAAAACGGAATATTGAACAGTCTGCACACTAAAAACGTAATAGAGCTTATATAGAGAGAGCAGAGAATTCTCGCCGAGAGAAATTCGGTGAAGTCGGTATAAAGCCGTTTTATGAAGCGCGCTATATTCCTTTCGGCGCGCGGGCTGAAAACAGAAGCCAACGCTTTTCCGAACACCGAGCTTATATATTTTCTCGACGCAAGGAAATAGACGGACAGAATAAGACCGACAACGATTTCGACAACCTCGCCTACAATCCTTGTACCTACAGACTGGAGTCGCGATACAAGCGAGCCCTCGTTTGTAGAAAACAGGTCCTCACTTAAATATTTTGCGACGCTGTCGTAAATATTGAAGAGCAGGGGGGAGTCGGACACGAGAGTTTCTATCCAATGTCGCGTGTTGTTTATTGAAGAAATAAGAGTCGCGCGAAGCTCGGTCACGGTTGAGAGCATCGGCGGAAGTATCATCGTGACCACCAGAGCGACAACGAGGAAAAATACGACGTAAATAGTAACGAGAGAAAGCACCTTCACCAATTTAGGTCTTTCTTTTTTTCGGCAGAAGAGCTTTGTAAAAAGCTTTTCGTTCGTATGCATAAACGGGAAGAAAAACAGAGCGAAGACGGTGCCGTATATTATCGCGCGGATTTCGTGAATAATACCCTTTATAAACTCAATAACCGTGAAAATATTAGACGTGAATAGCAAGAACAGCAAGGAAAACAGTATTACGCCCAAAACGTACGCGGATATAGTCAGATACTTCTGATTTAACTTGTTTTTCATTTATAATCCTCCTCGTCTTCGTTTTTCGAGTGTTGAGGAACGGCGCGAACTGCATCCGTGAAGGAAAAAACGTCAGAATACGCCGAAAGCTCTGTCGGCATATTTTTCTTTTCGAGCCGCGCGTTTATAAGATCCTTAATAAGCACGTAGATGGTTGAGAAAAGCGGAATTCCGAGCACCATACCGAGAAGGCCGAACAGACCGCCCATAACCGTGACCGCTATAATTACCCATAAAGCGCTCAGACCAACCGCGTTTCCGAGAATTCTGGGCGCGACAATATTTCCGTCTATCTGCTGAAGCACTAAAATTATTACTGCGAACCAGATGGCCTTCATCGGTGAAAAGATAAATATGATCATAAAGCTGGGGATTGCGCCGAGGAATGGTCCGAAATAGGGAATTACGTTTGTAATGCATACAATAACGCTTACAACCGAATAATACGGAATTTTCAATATCCAGCATATGATGAAGGTTGCTATTCCGAGCAGCACCGAATCAAAAATACTGCCGATAAAGTATTTGCCAAAGGTGTTGTTGGCAACGTTCAAGACCCTGCAGATGAAGAAAAGCGCTTTTCTCGGAATAAAGGCTGACGCGTATTTTTTAGAGCTTGCAATGACCTTTTCCTTTTTTAAGAGTATATAAAACGAAAGAACACAGCCGATGAAGATTTTAGCTATAACGGTAAGCGCCCTTGCGCCCCAATCGGCAATTTGCGTTCCTATATATTCCGTCAGAGAGTCCGCATATTCATAGAATTTTTTCTCTATATCCTCGACATTGAAGGATTCGAACAGACTCTCCAGCTTTTCAAGCGTTTTTACTATAAAGTCGGTTATCTGTTGAATGAGAATCTCATAGTTTTCTATAATTTTCGGTATCGTCAAAGAGATTATGAGCGCTATGACGGCAAGAAGCGAAATATATGCGAGAGCAATTGAAAGAATTCGCTTTAATTTTGCGCTTACGTGCTTCTCGGTTTTGAAATTAAACAGCTTCTTTTCGTAAAAGCTCATAATGGGATTGCAGATATAAGAAATAACAAGACCGATGATAATAGGAGAGACAATCGTTGAAATTTTATTGAATATGCTTCTTACCGTAGGGAAATTTACTCCTATCAGAACAATAGCTATGGTTATGGCAAGAATTGCCGCCGCATACATAGATATGGTCAAGTATTTTTTGTTTTTATCAATTTTAAGCATAGCGTCTCCCTTTTTTTCGTATATGTAAAAAAATCCCCGATAACGTACGGAAAATACAACTCCTCTTTCCAATTATAATACATTGTTGAAAAGATTTCAATATGATTTTATTAACAATAATAGGAAAAACAAAAAATATTGAGAAAATAATTGCAAGAAAAGGGAAAAAGGTGTATAATAATGAAAAAAACGCATCGGTTCGACTGCTTAATGGATTATTACGGAGAAATAAATGAAAACATATGAGAAGGCAAATGCAAAAATAAACCTTTTCCTTGACGTAGTGGGAAAAATGGAAAACGGCTTTCACGAAATTCGCTCGGTTATGCATTCGGTTAATTTAAGCGACGGTATTTCAATCGAGCGCCTTTCTTCGGGCGGGGGCAGAATAAGTATATTCGTAAGGGGTAAATATTTTTTACCCTGTAATAATAAAAATCTCGCTTATCGCGCCGCAGAGCTTTTTTTTCGCGAGCTGCGCGAGGGGCATTCTTTGCGTATAGGAATACACAAAAAAATTCCCGTGTCGGCGGGACTTGCGGGCGGAAGCAGTGACGCAGCGGCTGTCTTAAGGGCGCTTAACAGAATAAATTCCTACCCTTTTACAAGGGAAGCGCTTTGCCATATGGGCGAAGAGCTCGGCTCGGACGTTCCCTATTGCATTTTGGGAAAAACTCAGCTCTGCGAGGGCAGGGGTGAAAAAATGCAGAAGCTTCCCTTAAAGAAGAAAATGAATTTCGTCGTCGCCGTAGGAGACGAACGCGTCTCAACTGCCGCCGCATACGCGAAATTAGACGAGCTTTACGGAGATTTCAGAGAGCGAAGCTCGGAATCGAAGCAAAAATACGACAATCTTATCAAGGCGATAAACGAGCAGGACGAGAGAGGCGTAGCTTCAAATATGTATAATATTTTTGAAAGCGCCGTGTTGCCCATGTGCCCGCAGGCGCAGGCAATCAAGGAAAAAATGCTTGAAAACGGAGCGCTTGGCGCTATGATGAGCGGAAGCGGACCGTCGGTTTTCGGAATCTTTGAAAGCAAGGAGGCGGCAAAGCGCGCCTCTGCCCTCATAGGCGATAACGCTTTCGTCGCTACGTCTGTATAATCGCCGCAGCTTCCTTTCTTAATCGGTATAATAAGATTGACAAGCAAGAAGAAATATGATATAATTTTATGATACGGAAAAAGGAGGGGCTTATATATGGGATTTTTTATCTCTGACGAAGATAAGGACGCTTTTTGGGATTTGTCCGAGCTTGTTCCCAAAAGAAGAAAGCCCGTCTCTTCCTTTTCAAAAAGAATAGACCTTGCCGAGATAAGCGTTTCTTTCGAAGACTCAATGGAAGAGATGCGAGAAGACGGTGAGAAAAGCCGAGAGCGTGAGCTTTCGTTTAAACCGATAGAGAAGAAAGAAAATATTCAGAACGTGTGCTTAAGCTATACTCCGTCGGATAACAAATTTATAAGAAAAATAGTAATTTCCGAAGAAAAAGAGGGATATAATTTTTACGGAAGCTTTAAAAAGGACGCCGAAAAATATTACGCCTCGACGGGAGAGAAAAGTGAATTCGTTCCCTATTTTTCAAACGTTCCTCAATACAGTCAATTGACAGATGAGCAGAAGAATTATTATTTCTTCTGGCGCGAGCGTGTAAGAGAGGGCGAATATATAAAGTGCGACTACAGCTATTTCTGGCTTTACGTTTACGAGGTTGTAAGCTTAAGCTCGCAAATTGCGCCCGAAGACGGAATAAAATTACTCTGCTCGGTCTGGCGCGCGTATCGGAAGCAGCTTCCCAACATAGATAAAAATATGACGGCTTGGGTTTGCGATTACTGCCTTATTCACGCCCTGCCCTGTCCTACAGAGGAAATTTCGTCTTTTATCTGCGAGATAATAGAATTTATGCCCCTAAAGGAATTTTATCTCGCCTCGACAAGCTCGTTTGACGAGATAGACGTCGATTATATTATGGGAGTTGCTTCGGATTATAACTGGCATATGAGCAGGATTTTAAATTCGGGCAAAGATTCAGAGCTTTTCCTTTCGCATATGAACGCGTCTTTAAAAGAGCCGTTCAAGCTTTTATTCAAAAACGGGGAAGTGTCGCTTTCGACGGATGAAATAAGGAGTATGCGCTATTCGGCGTTTAACCGTTCGCTTTGCGGATATTTCACACGTAAAAGCATCTACGTCGAATACCATTCTCTTTCTCACTCGGAAAAAATAAGGAACACGGTAACGCAAACGGTAAAGTATGCGGAAAACAGATTGAGAGCCTTTCTATCCGTTAAGAGCAGGCTTTCCGTTCCCACCTTGCAAGGGGAATACAGAGCGGCGATAGACGCGTATTACGACGCTCTGACACGAAAGCGGGACAAAGAAAAGGAAATAAGCTCGCGCCCCTCTTATGAAAGGCTCTACGACGCGCAGGAAAACAGCCTCTCATTTTCGTATGCTGAAAAAATAGAGGAAAGCTCGTGGGAGCTTGCCAGACGCCTTGCGCCCGAAGAGGAGGCGTGCGAGGTCTTTTCATTCCAAACGCAAGAGCCTAAGAAAGTCGAAAGCGCCCCTGTATGCAAACAAGAGCTTACAGAATTAGAGGGCGAAGATGGAGAAAGGACTTCAAAAGAAGGCCCTTACGGACTTTCTCCCTTCCATATGGAATTTATTGGCGCGCTTTTGGAGAAAAGCTTTGCGCGCGCAAAGCAGGTGGCGAGCGCGGCGCGCAGCACGCCCGAGAGTCTTTCTGAAAAAATTAACGAGAGCTTCTCTGATTTTTTCGGAGACGTGATTATAGAAATAGGCGAAAACGGATGCGCTATAATTTCAGATTATGAAACAGAGGTTGCAGAATGGCTGAAAGAGAATTGAATTCAAATGAAATAAATATCCCGAAAAGAGTATTGAACACTCTTCTCACGTCGCTTTCATCGGGCGTAGTTCCTCGCATAGGGGCGCCCTATATCGCTATAGGCAGGAAAGAGGAGGTAAACGCGCTTCTCGACAGTCTTGACGCAGTAAAGGACGGAGGCGCCTTTGTCAGATTTCTCATAGGACGCTACGGAAGCGGAAAGAGCTTCCTCATTCAGCTTATCAGGGGTTATGCGCTTGATCGAGGCTTTTTGTGCGCCGACGCCGACCTCTCTCCCGAAAGACGTCTTGCGGGAGGAAACAACTGTGGACTTGCGACCTACAGAGAGCTTATGCGAAATCTTTCCTCTAAGGCGTCTCCTGAGGGAAGCGCGCTTCCCGTAGTTCTTTCGAGGCACTATTCGAGGCTCTGCGCCTCTCTTGCCGAGAGGGGAATAATGCCCGATAGCGCCGAATTTGAAATTGAGCTTAAGAAAAAAATATACTCGCTTGCAAACAACTTTGAAAGCAGTGTCGGAGGCTTTGATTTTTCACGCGTTTTAAGTGAATACTATATTGCCTGCTTATATGACGACGCCGAGAAAAAGAGCGCCTGTCTTCGTTGGATGCGAGGAGAATATTCGACAAAGACCGAAGCCAAAAGCGCGCTCGGCTTTTCTGTCGGTGGAATTATAGACGACGGAAGCTGGTACGATTATATTAAGCTCTGGGCCCTCTTTGCGTCAGAGCTTGGCTACAGCGGACTTGTAATTTATATCGACGAGTGCGTCAATCTCTTTAAAATTCCTAACCGTATATCGAGGGAAAGCAATTATGAAAAAATACTCTCCATTTTCAACGACACTCTTCAGGGCGGGGCGAAAAATCTCGGGGTCATCTTTGGCGGTACGCCTCAATTTTTGGAGGACTCACGCAGAGGACTGTTCAGCTACGAGGCGTTAAGAAGCCGTCTCTGCGACAGTCGCTTCACTTCAAGCGGATACGTAAATATGAGCGCCCCCGTAATAAGACTGCGCCGTTTTTCAAACAATGAGTTTTTAGCTCTTATCGCGCGCTTAACAAAGCTGAAGGCAATGCAGGACGGCTCGAAAGAGCTGCTTAGTAGCGATGAAATGATAGAATTCCTCAATTTTGTTTTGGATAAAGCAGGCTCAAACGAGCTCGCAACTCCGCGAGAAATTATAAGAGACTATCTCTCGCTTTTGAATATTATGCGTGAAAATCCGAGTGTCAGCTTTAAAAGCATACTCGAAAAGGGAGATTTCGGCGAAGCAGCCCTCAAAGACACAGAGGCAGAATTTTATAAGTCGGAGAGCGAAGCCGATACGCAAAAAAGCATTAAGGTCGGAAGCGACACGCAGAACAGAAAAATAACGTTAGACGATATAGAAATATAAACTAAAGTTTACTTTATTGCCATTTTTGAAGGGGTGAGGATATGACTGAGGCAGACAGGATTTTTGAAAAATTTCCGCCTTTTATCCGCGAATACGTCTATAGCCACGCCTGGCGCTCCTTGCGCGAGGTTCAGATGCAGGCGGCTGAGGTCATATTTGAAAGCGAGGACAATCTCCTGCTTTCTTCTTCAACCGCGTCGGGCAAAACCGAAGCGGCGCTCTTTCCCATACTTTCCCGCCTTTATGAAAAGCAGGACGGCAAAGACGGAGTATCGGTTCTCTATATCGCCCCTCTTAAGAGCCTTATAAACGACCAGTTTTACAGAATAGAGGATATACTTGAACATAGTGGCGTGAGCGTTTTTCACTGGCACGGCGACGTAAGCGCACACCATAAAAACAAGTTTTTGAAGAATCCGAGCGGAATTCTTCAAATCACGCCCGAATCGCTTGAAAGTATGCTTATGAATCGCTCGAACGATATCCCTCGCCTGTTCGGCGCGCTCGAATATATAATAATCGACGAAATTCATACTATGGTAGGCACAGACAGAGGAAATCAGATAATGTGTCTTATAAGCCGTCTCTCACGCTTGACAGGCTACAGTCCGAGAAGAATAGGCCTGTCGGCTACAGTCGGCGATTTGGAAAAGGCTTGCGAGTGGCTCGGCGCTGGAAGCGAGAGACGAACCGTCGCCCCGAAAACCCCCGTAAGCAAATTGACCTGGAAGCTCGGCATGGAGCATTTTTACATTCAGGACCCGCGTCTTAACCAGACGGGCAGAGCGCTGCTCGACGAAAACGCCGCAAGTGTAAACAAAGGCGCGCAAATTGATGCAGGCTTTGAGTTTTTGTACGATAGCGTCAAGGATAAAAAGGCGCTCGTCTTCTCAAATTCGAGAGAGGAAACAGAAAACGTAACTGCAACTCTGCGCCAGATAGCGAAGAACAGAAAAGAGAAGGATATATTCTTAATACATCACGGAAATCTGTCGGCTTCTATTAGAGAGGACGCCGAGATGAAAATGAAGGACGACGACGTCTCTGCCGTGACCTGCGCGACTGTAACGATGGAGCTTGGCATAGATATAGGAAAGCTCGACAGAGTGGCGCAGCTTAATTCTCCCTACAGAGTTTCGAGCCTCTTGCAAAGACTCGGACGCTCGGGCAGACGCGAGTCTCCCCCTGAAATGATTATGGTGTTCAGAGAGGAAAAGCCTTTGCCGAACGCCCCTCTTCCCAATCTCATTCCTTGGGAGCTTTTGCGAGGCATTGCTCTGGTAGAGCTTTACCGAGACGAGAGATTTATAGAGCCGCCCTCTGAAAAGAAAAAGCCCTTTAGTCTGCTTTTTCATCAGACACTCAGCATTTTAGCTTCGTCGGGCGAGCTCAGCGCGAAGGAATTAGGGGCGAGAGCTTTATCTCTTCCGCCATTTTCGCATATTGATAAAAACGACTATAAGCAGCTTCTCGTTCATATGATAAATGAGGATTACCTTGAAATCAGCGAGGAGGGCACAATTATAATAGGACTTGCGGGCGAAAGGCTCATAAACAGCTTTAAGTTTTACGCGGTCTTTCTTGATAGCGAGGATTTTACCGTGCGATGTGAGTCGGACGAGATAGGCACGATAACCACCCCGCCCCCCGTCGGCGAGCGAGTAGCTCTCGCGGGCAGAGTATGGGAGGTCATAGAGATAGACGTTTCTCACAGGCTCGTTTTCGTTAAATCTGTCGAAGGAAAGAAGGAAATATCCTGGCCTGGTGACAGCGGAGAGGTGCATACGAGAGTTCTCGAAAAAATGAGAGATGTCCTTTTCTCCGACAAGGAGTATCCGTATCTTATGCAAAACGCATCGCAAAGGTTAGCGCTCGCGCGCCATACGGCAAGAGCGACGGCTATGGATAAAAGTATGCTTCTCAGTATAGGCGGAAGCAGCTACTGCCTTTTCCCCTGGCTCGGAACAAGAGCTTTCCGTACTCTTCGAAGATTTTTGAGCTTCAATGCGGCGAAGCTTGGAATTTTCGACGTAAGAAGCGAAGGCTGCGTCTATATAACCTTTAAGTCAACAAACAAAAGCGCCGACGAGCTTCTGTTTTTTATAAGAACGCTTATTGCAAACGAGGGAATAAAAGCAGAGTCTCTTGTAGGTGACTCCGAATATCCCGTTTTTGATAAATACGACGAGCATATCCCCCCCGAGCTTCTTCGGCGCGCGTACGCCTGTGACAAGCTATGCGCAGAGGAAGTAATTTATCGCTTTGAATAAAGAGGTGCTTTATGGAAAACAAAACAAAAGAAGTCGAAATGCTTATAAAAGCGTTTTCCTCGCTTGAGGGCGAGGAGGAGTGCGAGAATTTTTTGTACGACCTCTGCACCTCACTTGAAATCGAGGAAATGTCACGCAGATTAGTGGCAGCCGAAATGCTCAGGCGCGGCTGCCCGTACGCCGAGGTCGTTTTAAGGACAGGGCTTTCTACAGCGACCATCAGCCGAGTAAGCAGAAGCCTTAAAAACGGAAAGGGCTACGAGAAAATATTATCGAAGTTAGGTGAATTATGAGTATTTATAGCGCGTTAGCGCCATTTTATGACCATTTTCAGAGCGAGGTAGACTACGAAAAATGGGCAGATTTCTTCTGCGATAGCTTTTCCCGTTATTTTGACGGCAGAGTGGAGAGCGTTCTCGATTTAGGCTGCGGCACGGGAAGCATGACGCTTTCACTTGCGAAGCGAGGCTTCGATATGATAGGCGTAGATAATTCGGAGGAAATGCTTTCCTTCGCCTGTGAGAACGCGAGAGACGAGGGCTATGCCGAGAAAATTCTGTATCTCTGTCAGGATATGCGCGAGTTTGAGCTTTACGGAACGGTAGAGGCTGTCGTCTCCTGCCTTGATTGCGTAAATCATCTGAAAAGCACGGCTGATATAAGAAAATGCTTCTCGCTCGCGCATAACTATCTCGTGCCGAACGGACTTTTCATCTTCGACGTAAATAGTAAATATAAGTTTACAAATGTGTATGCTGATAATTCCTTCGTCTTTGAAAACGAGGGCGTTATGTGCGTATGGCAGAATGAATATAACCCGAAAACTCATTTCTGCGATTTCTACATCTCGCTTTTTGAAGAAAACGAGGACGGAACATATTCAAGAACAGACGAGTATCAGAGGGAAAGAATGTATCCCGAAAGCACAATAAAAAGACTTCTTGCCGAATGCTCTTTTGATCTGATAGGCATTTTTGGCGGCCTTGACTTTAAAGCGGCGAGTGATACCGACGAGCGTCTTTATATTGTCGCAAGGGCGAAAAAATAAGGTTTTGAAATAAAAAAAGGAAAAAAGAAATGGAACAGTCAAAAATTTTCAGAGCAATGACGAGAGACGGAAGCGCGAGAGTCATTGTCATCAATTCGAGAGATATAGTAAACGAGGCAATCAAGGTTCATAAGACCTCGCCGACAGCCTCGGCGGCGCTCGGCAGACTCCTTTCCGCCGCTTCGATGATAGGAAGCCTTATGGGAGAGAAGAATAATACCGTGACGTTAGGTATAAATGCAAACGGAGAGCTTGGAAAGCTGATAGCCGTCGCCGACTATTACGGAAACGTAAAGGGCTACGTAGAAAATCCGTTAGCAAATCCCCCGAAAAAGCCGAACGGAAAGCTCGACGTGGGCAAAGCCGTCGGAGAGGGATACCTGTACGTAATAAGAGAGGACGGCGTAGGCGCGCCGCATACGGGAACCGTCGAAATTCAAAGCGGAGAGATTGCTGAGGACATCACGAGATATTTTGCTGAAAGCGAGCAAATTCCCACCGTCTGCTCACTCGGAGTGTTGGTTGACGTCGACTATACCTGCCTCGCCGCAGGCGGCGTCCTCATTCAGCTACTCCCATTTGCCGACGAAAGCGTAATATCGCTTTTGGAGAGAAATGCGTCAGACCTTGTAAATATATCACGCTATTTCAGAGACGGACTTAGTTGTGAAGAAATAGCGCAGATAGCCCTGCGCGACATACCTTATGACCCCTTTGATGAAATAGAGGTCGACTACCTTTGCGACTGTAAGCGCGAGAGATTTCTTTCTTCAATCCATAAGCTCGGCGAAAAGGAAATACGCACAATGCTCGACGAGCAGGAGTCGGAGGGCAAGGTGCGCGAGCTCGAGGTCAAATGCCGCTTCTGCAACAAAAATTACGTCTTCGACGAAAAAACGTTACTTTCAAAATTCAAAAAATAAGAGAAAAAGCCCTGCGCCAGCAGAGCGAAAAATGCATAACAATAAAAAATCCAAGGCTATCAAAGTAATAACCTTGGATTTTTTGTATTAATTGAATTAAATTAAGGCGTCGTTTTTATGTTTTTCCAGCCCGATACGTTGCATTGACCTTCGTCGTTATTTCCGACAACTACCACCGTACCATCTGCTTT
>JAZOCY010000038.1:0-13194 GCA_045596805.1 Eubacteriales bacterium
GAGCGAAGGCTTCTTGGGCAGAGGATTTTTCCAAGTGATGTCAGGAGACTTGGAAATCTATGCTTTGCGCGTTTACGATAAGGAGCTTACAGACAAGGAAGTTCTTCAGAATCACTTTGCTGACATCGCTTTGATAAACGGGCTTGACATTTCGGCGTTCGTAAACGCGAATCCCGTGAAAAAGGCAGCGGTTTATGCGGCATTTGCAGACGTGTCTGCAAGCGATACGGGACTTCAGGCGATACTCAACGCAGCGCTTCAGTAATAGCTATAAGACAATTTTTAAAGAGTGAAGTCAATAAATTTGACCGACACTGAATAAAAAATTAGGGGCTATCTCAAATGAAAAATTTGAGATAGCCCTTTTCTTGTTGTAGCTTTTAATATATCAAAGCGCTTAAATTCTGTAAATTTCAGCGGGGTTTATCTTGCCTAAGCCCGCCTTTTCGAGAGCTTCCTCGCCACCTTGATTGTCGCTGAGACGCATAACGGTGAGCGCTTTTCCACTGATGTGACCGACGCAGGCGTACATATATTCGACGCTTATGGAAGAGTTTTTCAATATGTGGAGAATTTCCGACAGACCGCCCGGCGCGTCGTCCATACCGACGGCTACTACGTCGTTTACGCGTACTACCACGCCGCTTTTTTCAAGGACGGTCTGCGCTTCTTCGGGAGAGTCGACTATGAGACGGAGAATTCCGTAATCGGAGGTGTCGGCAAGAGAAAGCGCGCTTATATCTATTTTGTTTTTCGCTAAAGCGTCTATGACGTCGCTTAAGCGTCCCTCCTTGTTTTCAAGAAAAACCGATAACTGTTTTATAAGCATATTATTTCTCCTTTCATATTTTGCCTGCGCGCATATCTATTACGCGCTTTGCTTTGCCCTCGCTTCGAACAATCGACTTCGGGTTTACAAGTCGAACCTTGGCGCCGATGCCGAGAGCAGAACGAAGCTCATCGGTTATTTTGCGTTCAAGCTTTTCGATTGACTTTATATCGTCGGTGAAAAATTCCTGACTCATCTCAACGTTTACTTCAAAGGTGTCGTTGTTGTTTACACGGTCAAGAACTATCTGATAGTTGGGAGTAATCTGATTTTCGCTTATGCGAAGGAGAACCTCCTCTATCTGTGACGGGAATACGTTGACTCCTCTTATTATAAGCATATCGTCGCTTCTTCCGCTCGGCTTACGCATACGGATATGCGTCGAGCCGCACTTGCATTTCTCGTGTATAAGCGAACAGATGTCTCTCGTGCGATAACGGATAATAGGAAATGCTTCCTTTGAAATGGAGGTGAATACGAGCTCTCCGACAGAGCCCTCAGGCAGAACCTCTTCGGTGTCGGGGTCTATTATCTCTGCAATAAAATTATCCTCGCGGATATGCATTCCCGCCTGCTCCTTACATTCGCAGGAAACTCCCGGACCTAAAACCTCGGAAAGACCGTAGATGTCGTACGCCTTTATATGAAGCTTTTCCTCTATCTTCGCCCTCATATTTTCTGACCAGGGCTCTGCGCCGAAAATACCTATACGGAGCTTAAGCTGGTCGGTAACGCCCATTTTCTCGGCCTCCTCTGCTAAATACATAGCGTATGAGGGAGTACAGAAAAGGACTGTCGCGCCGAAGTCTATCATTGTCTGAATCTGAAGAGGGGTGTTGCCCGACGACATTGGAATTACCGTCGCGCCTATTTTTTCCGCGCCGCTGTGAACGCCGAAGCCACCTGTGAAAAGACCGTAGCCAAAGGAGACCTGAACTATATCGTCCTTAGTAACTCCAAGTTCGACAAGCATACGGGAAATGCAGTCTGCCCACATATCGAGGTCGTTTTGAGTATATCCTACGACTATACGCTTGCCCGTAGTACCCGACGAGGCGTGCACGCGCACGACGTTTTCCATAGGCTCGGCAAAAAGTCCGTAGGGGTAGTAGTCGCGAAGGTCCTTTTTGTAGGAGAAGGGAAGAAGATGCAAATCCTCGACGCCTCGTATGTCCTCGGGCTTAAGCCCCTTTTCGTCCATACGCGCGCGGAAGCATTCAACCCTTTCATACGAGCGTTTTACGGTTTGTTTTAAGCACTCGTCCTGTAATTTTTTCAGTTCTTCTCTTGGAAGCGAGTCGATATTTGAAATTTCGTTTATCATTTTTTACCTCTTTCAATATTTAGAGTCAATAATTATTTTTTACTTTTTGCGAATATTCAGAATTATGCCGAGCGCAATTGAAAGAAGCGCCGCCAGCATTACCTGAAATTGCGCGGGAAGCAAAAACGTAACCGTGTGGGCGGGTATCCAGAAAAGCGGAACCGTTTTAAAAAGAGTAAAGGAAACGAAGCGCTTCCAATCCACAGCGTCTATTACCTCCGAAAGCGTTACGCTCTTGGTTTTTTCTCGGAGTGAAAGATACGTGTCCGAGCATTTATGGGCAGCCATAAAGGTCGGGCCAAAGCAGAGGTTCATCGTCGCGCTGATGAAGAATGCGCGAAGCAGGGATTTTATAAGAGCGTTTTCCACTGTGGGAAGCAGATGAGCTTCCATAAGCGAGGCGACGCCTGCGCCAAAGATTTTCATCATATAGGTAATCCATATGCCGATAATTCCCCAGATTATAAAGCGCGCGAGGATATAAGAGGGGACAGACCACTTCTTCGTTGCCATTCTAAGTGAGATAAGCTCGCCCGCTGTCGCGAGAAAGGCAAATTTGAAGAAGCCCATAAAATAGGGGTGCTTGCCCGAAAAAGCGGCAAATGCGGGGACAAGGAGCGAAAGAAGAACGAATGCGACAAGAAAGAGAAAGGAAAAAGCTATATAAGCAATTATCAGAGCCGTTTTTTTGCTCTCGGTCATTTCGGCGTCCTCCTTAATTGAAGCTATAGCCTAAATCGAACGCGCGCAGATTTACGTCAAGAAGCTTCTCGGGCACGGTTTTCTTTACGCAGTCGATCCATTTTTCATAGGGGATTGCCGTGTTTTTCGCCATAAGACCTATAAGCACTACGTTAACAGCCTTTGCGCTTCCAGCCTCTTTTGCGAGAGAGAGCGCGTCAAGAGAGGTGACGTCGGCTATGGATTTTAGCTTATCTATAATATTTTCGGGGTATTTATGCGCGCCTGTAATAACGGGCATCGGGTTTATTTTCTGGTCGGCTACGATTATTTTTCCGCCCTCCTTGAGATAGGGAAGCGCTCTGTATGCCTCAAGCTGCTCGAAGGCTAAAATAATGTCGGCCTCGCCCTTGTCTATTATGGGCGAATAGATAGCGTCTCCGAATTTTACGTAGGTAACGACGCTTCCTCCGCGCTGACTCATTCCGTGCACCTCGGAGACCTTTACGTCGTAGCCCTCGCTAAGAACGGTATTGCCGAGTATTCTGCTGGCGAGCAGAGTGCCCTGACCGCCGACTCCGACTATCATTATATTCATACCCTTCATATCAGTCTTCCTCCTTTTCTATCGCGTGGAAGGGGCATACGTTCATACAGAGCCCACAGCCGTTGCAGAGAGTCGCGTCAATATGTATAGATCCGTCATCGTTTACGCTTATCGCGGGGCAGCCCAGCTTCATACACATCTTGCATTTACGGCAGTCGTCGGTTACCCGGCAGAAGCCTGTGAATTTTACGGTTTTAAGAAGCGCGCAGGGGCGCTGAGCTATAATTACCGAGACGTCGTCGCGCTCGGTTTCCTCTTTTACCACCTTTTCAAAATGCTTAACGTCAAAGGGGTCGGCGACAACGATATGCTCGACTCCGAGAGCGCGACAGAGAAGTATAAGGTCTGTCTGCTTCGTCGCTTCGCCTCTTATAGTCTTACCCGTTGTGGGGTTGTCCTGATGTCCCGTCATGCCCGTTATGGAGTTGTCGAGGATTATTACGGTATTCGAGCCCTTGTTATATACTATGTCAGCGAGGGCGGTAATTCCCGAATGCATAAAGGTGGAGTCGCCTATTACCGACACAAGACGTCGGTTAAATTCCGCGCCCCTCACCTTCGCCATGCCGTGAGACGCGCTGATAGACGCGCCCATACAAATGGTAGTATCAACCGAGCCGAGTGGGGCTACCGCGCCGAGCGTGTAGCAGCCTATATCTCCCGACACCGTAAGCCCGAGCTTCTTCAAAACGTAGAAGGTAGCTCTGTGAGGACAGCCGGGACAAAGCACGGGGGGACGGGCAGGAAGCTCTTCTTCGAGAGAAACAGACTTCGGCGCTTCCTCGTTAAGAACCGCCTTTTTAATCATAGCGGGGGTATATTCGCCCAAAAGTGTAAACAACTGTTTACCCTCAACCTTGATGCCGAGCGCGAGACAGTGCTCTTCCATAAAGGGGTCAAGCTCTTCTATTACGTACGTTTTTTTGTTGCTCGCGGCAAAGTCGGCTATCTTCTTTTCGGGAAGTGGGAATACCATGCCGAGCTTCAAATAGTTCACCTTGTCACCGAGTGCCTCCTTTGCGTACTGATAGGAAATACCCGCGCAAATAACGCCTATATCGCTTCCGTTATCCTCTATAAAGTTAAGTTCACAGCTTTCAGCGAATTCAACAAGCGCTCTCGTGCGCTCTTCTACTATCACGTGGCGTTTGATAGCCATAGCGGGCATCATAACGTTTTTCGGTATATTTTTCTCGTAGGGCTTTATCTCCCTTTGCTCTCTCTTTCCAATTTCCACCAAGCTCTGCGAGTGAGAAACTCGTGTGGAAAGACGGATAAAGAAGGGGGTATCAAATTTTTCGGAGAGGTCAAAAGCGACCTTTGTAAATTCCTTACATTCAGAGGAGTCGGAGGGCTCGAGCATAGGAATTTTCGCCGCCCTTGCATAGTGACGCGAGTCCTGCTCGTTCTGTGAGGAATGCATGCCGGGGTCGTCGGCTACGCAGAATACGGCGCCGCCGTTTACGCCTATATAGCTGTCGGTAAAGACAGGGTCAGCCATTACGTTAAGACCGACGTGCTTACAGCAGGACATAGCGCGTCCGCCTGCTATTGCGGCGCCCACTACGGCTTCGGCGGCTACCTTTTCGTTAGGCGCCCATTCGACGAAAACCTCGTCTGCGGGGTACTTAGCCATACATTCTGTTATTTCGGTACTCGGCGTACCCGGATATGATGAAACGAAATGCACGCCTGCTTCGTATGCGCCCTGCGCTACTGCGGCATTTCCAAGCATTAACTTTTTCATTTTGATTTACCTTTCCTTGATTACTTTGTTGTCGCCCCTACAGTTTGCTCTGCTTCTATCTGCTGCGCGACAAGACTCTCTCCGCAGTACATTTTACGAAGCTTCGGCTTCTCTATTTTGCCTGTGGGGTTTCTCGGCACGTCCGCGAATATAATTTTTCTCGGACGCTTATAGCGGGGAATAGGCGCGCAATATTCGTTTACCTGTTCTTCTGTGAGCGTCGCGCCCTCCTTTAGCTCTATAATAGCGGCGGCAATTTCACCGAGGCGGGCATCGGGCAGACCTATTACGGCTACGTCCTTTACCTCGTCAAAGCGGCGGATAAAGTCCTCTATCTGTACGGGGTACAGGTTTTCTCCGCCTGTAATAATGACGTCCTTTTTTCTATCTACAAGGAAGATAAATCCGTCCTTGTCCTCCGTCGCCATATCTCCCGTAAACAGCCAATCGCCGTGAAGTATTTCCTTCGTCGCTTGCTCGTCGTTATAGTAGCATTTCATAACGCCGGGTCCCTTTACGCAAAGCTCGCCCACGTCTCCCTTTTGTACGGCTCTGCCCTTTTCGTCAACGATGCGCAGCTCCCAGCCGTAGCCCGCCTTGCCTATAGCGCCTACCTTGTGTACGTTTTCCATACCCAAGTGAACGCAGCCGGGACCTATCGACTCGGAAAGACCGTAGTTCGTATCATATGAGTGGGAAGGGAACACCGAAAGCCAACGCCTGATAAGAGAGGGGGGAACAGGCTGCGCGCCTATATGCATAAGCCTCCAGTCAGAGAGGTCGTATTCTTCAAGATTGATTTCTTTTCTTTCTATGGTGTCGAGAATATCCTGCGCCCACGGAACCAAAAGCCAAACGATAGTGCATTTTTCGTCCGACGCCGTCTTAATTATCCAGTCGGGGCGAGTACCCTTAAGAAGCACCGCCTTGCTGCCCGATATAAGCGAGCCGAACCAGTGCATTTTTGCGCCCGTGTGATAGAGTGGCGGAATACAGAGGAACACGTCCTCGTGCGTCTGCTTATGGTGCTTTTGCTCGCATTTTGCCGAGTGAATAAGGCTTCTGTGCGCGTGCAGAATAGCCTTAGGGAAGCCCGTCGTTCCCGACGAGAAGTATATAGCCGCGTCGTCAGACTCGGAAAGGGGAACGTCGGGGTTGTGAGACGAGCAGTATTTTATCATACTGTCATAGCTGTCCGCAAACGAGGGACAGTCCTCGCCTACGTAGAACATATGCTTTATTTCGGGCAATCGGTCACAGATTTCCTCCATACGTCCGATAAATTCGGGGCCGAACACAAGCATAGAGCAGTCAGCTTTTTTTAAGCAATATTTTATTTCCTCGGCAGTATATCTGTAGTTTAAGGGAACTACGATAGCGCCCGCCTTTAAAACTCCGAAGTAGATAGGAAGCCATTCTATAGAGTTCATAAGAAGAATAGCCACCTTGTCTCCCCTTTTACAGCCTCGCGTGAGCAAAAGGTTTGCGAACATATTTGCCCGACGGTCAAATTCAAGCCAGCTTATCTCACGGCGAAAGGGCTCGCCCGGCGTCGGCTCGGTGAGCGAATAGTCCTTCCACGTCATACGGCTCTCGCTTTCAAATTTTGGGTTTACCTCTACAAGCGCCGTCTCGTCGGGGTATTGAAGCGCGTTGTGGGTAAGCAAATCAATAATAGTCATTTTTTAGTCTCCTGTTTTCTGGCAAAGAACAAAAAAGCCCTCTGCTTTTTTAGCAGAGGACGATAATAATACCGCGGTACCACCTCTATTGCCGACTGTGTCGACCACTCAAGCACGAAAATGCCTTAACGCTGTTACGGGCGTGCCCGTCGTAGCCTACTCGGAAATCCCTTTCGGTACGCTACTCGCAAAATGTATTCGGTAAATAAATTTCTGCTGTCTTACACCGAGCGACAGCTCTCTGCAAGTAAATTTTATATACCTACTTGTTTTTGGTCATCGTATTTAACAGAATAATTTTATCATAAATTTGGAGCTTTGTCAATAATTTAAGGTAATTTTTTCGCTTTTTTCGATATTTTTCACCTCTTATTTTAAAAAATGTGAATTGGCTTGAAATTAGTTAGGAATATTGTGTAAAATATTTAAAAAAATTAAAAAATAAGTAAAAAAACTATTTATTTTCCACAAATTGTGTGATATAATAAAAGTGGAAACGGGAAGAACCGTTCTCCTGCGGCGCTCGGAATATTACAAAAGAGGACGCCGCAAAGACAGAAAGGTGGTAAAGTTATGAAGATTACGGCAATCGGTAGACAGTTATCGGTAAGAGACAGTATGAGAGAGCTCGCGGAAAAAAAGCTTTCCAAATTCGACAGATTCTTCGGCGAGGACGCCGAGGCGGTTGTTAAATTCAGCGTTGTGAGGGACAGGGAAAGAGTCGAGGTCACCATCCTCTACAACGGAACGTTTTTCCGTAGCGAAGAAGAAAATTCCACCTTTGCAAACGCGCTTGACTGCGCGGTAGAGGCATTGGAAAGACAGATAAGAAAGAACAAGACGAGACTTGAAAAACGGGTAAGAGAAAACGCGTTCGACTCCTACTCCGAGGATGCCGACGCATATGAGGAGACGGATTTTGATATAAGAGTAAAAACCTTCCCATTCAAGCCGATGGCAGTCGAGGAGGCTATTATGCAGATGAACCTGCTCGAGCATCAGTTCTTCTGCTTCATAAATTCAGACAATGAAAAGACCTGCGTAGTCTATAAGCGCAAAAACGGCGGCTACGGTCTTATAATTCCCGAATAAAACTAAAAACACTTACTCTATAGCGCTGTGCCCTTAATTAAGGGCACAGCGCTACGAAATAAACCCCTTACGCGTTTGAGCAATAAAGATTATGAAAAAACAAAAAATATACTCCATTATAGTTATACTGTTTGCCTTGATTTTTATCATTAGGATATCCGTTTTGGCAGAAGCAACGGCGAAATACAATATGTTTGACGAAAGCGCAAGCGTTGATAAAAACGGACTTTACATAAAAGACATAATAGGTAATACGTTCAGTTATGAAGCTGTAGAGAGTTTTTTTCTGGCAAGTGATAAGCGTTATACGACAGAAGATTTTTATGTTGATCCATCTGTTTATATAGTTGAATATTCCATAAGAATGCCTGAAAAAGCTAATAGCTTGAACGACGGAAGCGTTATTGAAAATCTGACCTTTTCTGAGCATCCGACTGTATATATACCGATATTCGGAAATGTTGCTGACAGTGAAAGAGTAATAGGACACGTAAAGATTTTTTATAACTATACAAAAGAAAAATATGTTGCGCGGTCAGCCTTACTCAATGCTTCGGACGATAATTTTGTAAGTGGAAAAAGATTGCATTTTATAGAGCAGATAGGTAATATAGAAAGGATTCAAGAAATATGCTCTGAATACGGTATCAGAAGTGTGACAAACGCTATATTGATTCGTAACAGCTACGCAATTAATGATTTTTCGGAAAAGGCGTTAATCATTAATTCTGACGGAACATATTATGCATATGATTTTACCGACTCATTACATACAGAAAAAAATAACGAAAATATGTATTTACTCTCTGAATATGTCGAGCTTAGAAGCGCGTATGAGGAAGAATCAAAACAAGCAGCCACTGCTTTTGATGCTAAAGGTGTGATTATAGCTGGTATATCATTATTGGTTTTATTTGTTATTATATGTATTACAATATATAAAATCAAGCTGAAAAAAGCAAATAAATTCAAGAAAGATTAATACTCATAAGAGAAAAGAGGCTGTCACTTAAGGGTAGCCTGAAAAACAAAAGGCGGCGGCTCAATACCTTTTCGGTAAGGGCTGCCGCTTTTTATGCGATGTAATATTGAGAGACAAAGCAGAAAAACTGGAAAAGCGTCCTTTTTTTGAATATTTTCCGTCAAAAGAGATAATACTCGCTTTATATAATAAAGCGAGGTTTTTTATGCTTTTTTCTTTACGACAGGGCAGGGGCGCAGAGTATTTTGCCGCATTTTTCATAGGCGCGGCGGTGTATCCCGTAATAGAGCTTATGTGGCGCGGATACACTCATTATACTATGGCGCTGCTTGGGGGTATTTGTATGCTCTCGTTGCATTTTATAAATATATCGTTTGAAGAAAAGAATATTTTTTTGAGGGCTTTTCTTGGCACCTTGATGATAAGCTGCTGGGAGCTTCTTTTCGGCGTGGTGCTGAACATAGCGCTCGGACTCGACGTCTGGGATTATTCGAGCCATAAGCTCAATCTTTTCGGACAGGTTTGCGCCCCTTATACCTTTTACTGGTTTCTTCTATGCTTTCCCGCCTTTTTTGTAAGCCGATATATCCATACGTTTCTCGAAAAAATACGCTTAAGAGAAAAGCTGAAAAGGCAATAATAATTCAGGGGCCGTTCCAAGCTTTGCATTTTGGACAGCCCCTATAATTTTCAATTTTCAGTTTTCAATTTTAAATCAGAGTGGCGGCTATTACCGCTTTTATGGAATGCATTCTGTTTTCGGCTTCGGTGAAAACTATCGACTGCGCGCTTTCAAAGACCTCGTCCGTTACCTCCATAGCGTCGCGCTTGAAGCGCTCGCCCATTTCAGCGCCCACCTCGGTTTTAAGGTCGTGATATGCGGGCAGGCAGTGCATAAAGACCGTGCTTTCCTTGCCCGTTTTCTTCATAAGCGCCGAGTTTACCTGATATGCCGAGAGGTCGTTTATGCGTTCCTCCCACACCTCGATAGGCTCGCCCATAGATACCCAGACGTCGGTATAGATGACGTCGGCGCCTTTTACGGCGATATCGGGATTTTCTTCAAATTTAAGAACCGCGCCCGTGCCTTTCGCTATTTCCATGCAGTCGGAAATGAGCTTCTCGTCGGGGAAATACTTTTCAGGGCAGCAGGCAGTGAAATTCATTCCCATTTTCGCGCAGCCTACCATCAAGGAGTTGCCCATATTGTATCTGGCGTCTCCCATATACACGAAATTGATGCCCTTGAGTTTGCCAAACTGCTCGCGTATTGTAAGCAGGTCTGCTATTATCTGGGTGGGGTGGAACTCGTTTGTAAGACCGTTCCACACGGGAACGGAGGAATACTTCGCAAGAGTCTCGACAATCTCCTGTCCGTGACCTCTGTACTCTATTCCGTCATACATCGACGAAAGCACGCGCGCCGTGTCGGCTATGCTCTCCTTTTTGCCTATCTGCGACGCCTTGGGGTCAAGGTAGGTAACGTTCATTCCGAGATCGTACGCCGCCACCTCAAAGCTGCAGCGCGTACGGGTGCTTGTTTTTTCAAAAATGAGGGCTATGTTTTTGCCCTCGCACAGACGGTGGGGAATACCCGCCTTTTTCTTTGCCTTAAGCTCTGCCGAAAAATCAACAAGACCTTCTATTTCCTCGCTTGTAAAATCAAGCAACTTCAAAAAATCTCTGCCTGTAAGTTTTATCATTGTTTTCCACACTTTCTATAGAAATTCAAATTTACATGTATAAAACCAAAAGGGCAGAAGCCTGTTCCGCCCCTTTAGCGCCTTTTAACACCAAGTATTTTTATTATTTTAAAAATTCCGTAATGAATGCGATTTGAGCCTCAATTGAAGCAGAGCCTGTTCCGCCGTCGGAAATCCTCGTTTCCACACAGGTGTTGAGGTCTATCGCCTTATATACGTCCTCTTCGATTATTTCGGAGAATGCCTTGTACTCCTCAAGAGAAAGCGTGTCAAGCACCTTTCCTCTCTCTATACAGTAAGCGACGGCTTGACCCGATATCTTGTAGGAGGTACGGAAGGGAAGCCCCTTTTTCGTAAGATAATCGGCGAGGTCTGTCGCGTTTATGAAGCCGCGCTTCGCCGCGTTCAGCATATTTTCGGGCAGCGCCTTCATTCCCGAAATCATAGGTGGGAATACAGTAAGGCATTGCTTTACTGTGTCTATTGCGTCGAATATGGCTTCCTTATCCTCCTGCATATCCTTGTTGTATGCAAGCGGCAAGCCCTTAAGCACCGTGAGCATCGAAATCAAGTCTCCGTAGACACGGCCCGTCTTGCCCCTGACAAGCTCGGCAATGTCGGGATTTTTCTTTTGCGGCATAATGCTTGAGCCTGTAGTATAGGAATCATCAAGCTCGATAAACTTGAATTCCCAGCTCGACCAGAGGATTATTTCCTCCGAGAAGCGAGAAAGGTGCATCATAAGCGTAGCAAAGGCGGAAAGAAGCTCGACGCAGAAGTCTCTGTCCGAAACTCCGTCAATACTGTTTAGCGTAATGCCGTCGAAGCCAAGCTTCTCTGCGGTCATAAGACGGTTTGTATTGTAGGTAGTGCCTGCAAGCGCGCAACATCCGAGAGGAGAGAGATTCATCCTCTTCTTCGCGTCCTCTATTCTGCCTATATCTCTTGTGAGCATCATAGCGTACGCCAAGAGGTGATGCGCGAAGAATATGGGCTGCGCTCTTTGCAGATGGGTGTATCCCGGCATTATAGTGCTTTTATGCTGCTTTGCCTGCGAAAGAATCGCTTCAAGCAAAGTTTTTATTTGCGATATTATTTCTTCGGCTTCGTCACGGAGATAGAGACGGATATCGACTGCAACCTGGTCGTTACGGCTTCTTGCCGTATGCAGCTTCTTGCCCGTGTCGCCTATCCGTTCCGTCAAAACCGCCTCGACAAACATATGAATGTCCTCGGCGTTTTCGTCTATTTCGAGAGAGCCATTCTCTATATCGCTGAGTATGGAAGCAAGTCCTTCGATAATAGCCTCCGCATCGCTTTCGCCTATAATTTTCTGCGATGCAAGCATGGCGGCGTGCGCCATAGAACCGCAAATGTCCTGCTTATACATTCTTGCATCAAATCTGATAGACGAATTAAAATCGTCAGCCTGCTTATCGAGCGCCTTTACAAAGCGCCCTGCCCACATTTTGTCCATAAAAACATCCTACTTTTGTATATTGAATAATTCGGGACCTATAGTCCTCTGTCGAAGTATTTTCTTATTTGCTTTTCTTGTTCTTCGCGTTTACCTGAGCCTGTACCGAGATGGGAAGTCCCCAGAGGTTGATGAAGCCCGCGCTGTCCTTCTGGTCGTAAACGTTGTCCTCGCCGAAGGTAGCGATTTCCTCGCTGTAAAGCGACCAGTCACTCCATGCGCCCGCCTTGATCATATTGCCCTTGTAGAGCTTGATTTTTACCTTACCGGTTACGTGCTCCTGCGTCTTTGCAACGAAAGCGGAAAGAGCCTCGCGCAAGGGGGTGTACCACTGACCGTTGTAGAGAAGGTCTGCAAACGTGATAGCCAATTCCTGTTTCTTGTGCTTCGTCATCTTGTCGAGACAAAGAGTTTCAAGGTAGTTGTGCGCGAAGTAAAGAATGTCTCCGCCGGGGGTCTCATATACGCCACGGCACTTCATACCGACGAGACGGTTTTCTACAATGTCAAGAAGACCTATACCGTTCTTGCCGCCGATTTCGTTAAGCTTGAGAATGATATCTTTAGCGCTCATCTTGAGTCCGTCAAGAGCGACGGGAACGCCCGCTTCAAAATCAAGTGTAACGTAGGTGGGGGTGTCGGGCGCTTTAAGAGGGGAAACGCCCATTTCAAGGAAGCCCTCTTTTTCGTAGAGAGGCTCATTTCCCGCATCCTCGAGGTCAAGTCCCTCGTGCGAGAGATGCCACATATTTTTATCCTTAGAATAGTTGGTTTCACGGTTTATCTTAAGAGGAACGTTATGAGCTTCCGCATACTCTATTTCTTCCTCACGGGATTTGATGTCCCATTCACGCCAGGGAGCGATTATCTTCATTCCGGGCGCGAACGCCTTTATAGCAAGCTCGAAGCGAACCTGGTCGTTACCCTTACCCGTACAGCCGTGACAGATAGCGTCAGCGCCCTCTGCCTTTGCGATCTCAACGATACGCTTTGCAATTACAGGACGCGCAAAGGACGTACCGAGAAGGTACTCCTCATACTTTGCGCCCGCCATAACGGTGGGGATTACG
>JAZOCY010000039.1:0-9460 GCA_045596805.1 Eubacteriales bacterium
AAATGAGCTTAACCGACGCTTAACGGGGGCAGACGGCGATCCTGCGGGCGATGCGCTTAAAAATATCCGCTTTATTGGAAGCGTTGAGCGAGACGGGCTTTGCTTTGAAGGATACGGCGGCTGGACGTTCTACTCTTATTCCAATTCATATACTACTGCGCCAAGATTTTATTACATTTACGGCGATTTTTCAGATAAGAGCGAGCGAGGAGACCAACATAGCTTTTATAAGGATGAAAATGACGTCGTGTGGAAGATAGAGGCGATTACGCCTACCCGCATTAAGCTGATAAGAGAGACCTGGGTTGCTCCAACGCCCCCTGTCGGAGTGCTTCGTCACGAGAGTGGCGGCACTAATAATAGCGACATCACATTCACCTCTTGCGAGTATGCAGAGGCAAATCCGTTTTTTAACAGCGAGACGGGATGCAATGATTTTCAAGCTTACGCAAAACGTATGGGAGTAGATAAGATCGACGAGGTCATGATCCTTTTGGGCGCCAACAGCTCTCATATGGATGAAATCGGATACAAGCATATGGTCAGAGCTTTTCTTGACCCACTCTTTGAACAGTTCCCCGATTGCCATGTCATCCTTTCAGGAATGGTTATTCCCAACCGTGATGGAATGGGGCATAATTACGGCACGTCGTGGAAATGGTTTGAGAAGGTTGGCTTTATGTTCTCACTCGGCAAGTGGTACGAGGATATTGCTAACGAGCCTGTCTATCGCGGAAAAGTCGAAAGTATGTGTCTTTCTGCTCAATTTGATACCGAGCATAGCTTTCCGAAAACAGAAATGCCTGTAAATTGCCGTTCCTCACTGTGTGAGGGGATAGGCACAAACGCCCTGCACCCGACAAAAGAGGGACATCTACAGATAGCGGACGCTTTCTATCGCACCTTTGTCACACATTTACAGGATTAAAAGGAGTCCCATAATACAAAAAACATAAAAAAGACCGTTTCTGATAGAACACCTAAAAGAAACGGTCTTAAAATTTTTACTTTTTAAAGATTTCCTTCATTGAGTCGGCTTCGGTTATCGAGAGGGGAAGAAGCAGGCAGTTTCCGTTTATATAGTCGGACTCCTGAGCATCCTTCAATAAGCCCTTGATAGTCTCGCTGCCGTCCTCGGCGATAGCCTTCTGCAGATCCTTATCCGAGCTGAATTCAAGAACTAAAGCGAGCTTGGGAATAAGCTCTCCGTTTTTGGAGAAAAGGTGCATAGTGCAGGTGAGCTTGCCGTCTTCAAGGTCGGCGGTGATAGACTTAACGTACTGGTTGTCTTCGTCAAGCTCAACGTATGTATAGTCATTTTTTTCAAAGCTGCTCTTAATACCACCAAATGAGCTGCAAGAAACGAGCGCAAAAAGCGATACAAGCACTAAAGCTAAACATAAAATTTTTCTTGTCTTTTTCACAATAAAAGACCTCCTTAGATGATATTGACAGTATTTCTGTCTATTAATATAATATCATATTTTGACAGAAAAAGCAACAAAAAGATTAAAAAAATTCAGCGCAAAAGGAAATTTATAAAAGTACGCACGGAGACAGAGATAAAAGAATTCCTTTTACATATTTTCGACAATTCGGGAAATATTAAAAGGGTATAATCATGCAGTAAGGGCGTTGGCAGTTAAGACAAATAAATTCAACAAAAGGCGCAAGGGTCTGAATAATATCGGTGGGGAAGAATATGCAAAGGGTGAAAATTTTAAATACGCAGATAGCGGATATTTCTATGAATGAAGCTCTTGAGAGGGCGGAGGAGCTGATCATTTCGGGCAAAGGGGGAAAAATATTTACCCCAAACGCGACGATGATAGAGAGAGCGAAAAAAGACGCCGAATTTTCAAAAATTCTGAATTCCTCGTCCTTTTCGGTGTGCGATGGTATAGGCGCCTCTGTCGCCTCGTTTGTTCTCGGAAAGGGGCTTCTGCGTAGAGTATGCGGAGTGGAGCTTGGAGAGCGCTTAGCCGAGCTTTGCGCAAAAAAAGGATACTCGTTATATCTCTTGGGTGGCGAAACGGGAATAGCCGAAAGGGCGGCAAGAAATCTTATAAAAAAATACCCCGATTTAAAAATTGCGGGAACACACAGCGGATTTTTTACAGAGGAATGGCGCGTGCTTTCCGAAATATCACTCTCGGGGGCGCAGGTGCTTTACGTCTGCCTAGGCTCGCCGAAGCAGGAGAAGTTTATATACTATAATCAAAAATATCTGTCCGACGTTCTTATGCTCGGACTTGGGGGCAGCCTCGACGTTTATGCGGAGAAAAAGAAGCGCGCGCCCTCCTTTTTGCGAAAGGTCGGACTTGAATGGGCATACCGAATTGCAAAGGAGCCGTATAGGCTAAAGAAAACGAGGCTTCTGCCTTTTGTTTTTTCGGTCATTTCAGAAAGAATTTCTGTTAAAAATATTCAAAACAAACAGGAAAATTTTGCAAAAAAGCAATAAACATTACAAATTTGATAAAAATTACACAAGCCTATTGTAAAGTTCGAAAAAATGTGATATAATTGATAATTGGAAAACCATAAAAACATTTTATATTATATTGGAGGAAATCAAAATGGCAGTTAAAGTTGCTATCAACGGCTTTGGCCGTATCGGACGTTTGGCATTCCGTCAGATGTTCGGCGCAGAGGGATATGAGGTAGTTGCAATTAACGACCTTACAAGCCCTAAGATGCTCGCTCACCTTCTCAAGTATGACACCGCTCAGGGCTCATATCTTGCGCAGGGACACACAGTAGATTACAAGGATTCCGTTCTCGCGGAAGACGGAAAGACGGTTGCAGTTCCCGGTTCTATCACTGTTGACGGTAAGGAAATCACTATTTACGCTTGCCCTAAGGCTCAGGATCTTCCCTGGGGAGAGCTTGGCGTAGACGTAGTTCTCGAATGCACAGGCTTCTACACCTCTAAGGATAAGTCTCAGGCTCACATCGACGCAGGCGCAAAGAAGGTAGTTATTTCCGCGCCCGCAGGAAAGGACCTCAAGACAATAGTTTACAACGTAAATAACGAAGTGCTTACAGCTGACGACAAGATCATCTCCGCTGCATCCTGCACAACAAACTGCTTGGCTCCTATGGCTAAGGCTCTTAACGACGTATATCCTATCCAGTCCGGTATCATGACAACAGTTCATGCTTACACAGGCGACCAGATGGTCCTCGACGGTCCTCACAGAAAGGGCGACCTTCGCCGCGCAAGAGCAGCAGCTCAGAACATCGTTCCTAACTCTACAGGCGCAGCTAAGGCTATCGGTCTCGTTATTCCCGAGCTCGACGGCAAGCTCATCGGTTCTGCTCAGAGAGTTCCTACCTGCACAGGCTCTACAACACTTCTCGTTGCTGTAGTTAAGGGTAAGGACGTAACAAAGGACAGCATCAATGCGGCTATGAAGGCTCAGGCGTCGGAATCCTTCGGCTACAACACCGACGAGATCGTTTCTTCCGACGTTATCGGTATGAGCTACGGCTCTTTGTTTGACGCTACTCAGACAATGGTTGCGAAGATTGATGACGATACCTATCAGGTACAGGTTGTTTCTTGGTACGATAACGAGAACTCCTACACATGCCAGATGGTAAGAACAATCAAGTATTTTGCAGAGCTTAACTAATTAAATAAGGTAAGTCTGCTTTTGCAGTCTTAAAAAGAAACGGCAGTTGTTGCTTTTATGCGCGATTGCCGTTTTTCTTTTCTTGCCGTAGTGAGATTTTCTGTCATTTTTTCTGTTTCTTTGTCAAAAAGCCCGAAAAACATACAATATAAAATAATGTTCATAAGCTCTTAATTTTTTCGTGTTGACAAATTTTTGGAAAAATGTTATAATTAATTCAGTATTTGTATTTTTACAGATAAACCACCTATTGAAAATTTAATAATGGAGAAGAAAAATGAATCAGTACGTTATTATGACCGATTCTGCATGTGACATTTCAAAAGAAATGCTTGACTCGTGGAATGTAGGATTTGTCTCTCTTACCTTTAAATTTACAGACTCTGATATTGAATATAAGAACTCTGATATGCCTGTTGAGCAGTTTTATGCGGAGATGCGCGCGGGACGCGTTGCAAAAACCGCAGCTATCAACGTTGACACCTTTATAGCTTTGTTTGAAAAAGAGCTCGAAAAGGGAAATGACGTTCTTTATATCGGATTTTCTTCAGGTCTTTCAAGCACTTTTAATGCCGCGAGAATGGCAGGCGAGCAGCTCAAGGAAAAGTATCCCGACAGAAGGATTATAACTATCGACTCTCTTGCTGCTTCTGCGGGAGAGGGCTTGCTCATTTACTTGACAGTACAAAAGAAAAACAAAGGCGCAAGCATTGAAGAGGCGGCAGAATATGCAAAGAGCCTTATTCCTCATATTTGCCATTGGTTTACGGTTGACGACCTCGTATATTTGAAGAGAGGCGGCAGAGTAAGCGCGACGGCGGCTTTTTTCGGCAACGCGCTCGGAATAAAGCCCGTTATGCATGTCGATGATGAGGGTCATCTCGTGCCTGTCAGTAAGGTAAGAGGCAGAAAAACCTCTATTTCGACTATGGCGGATATGTACACCTCCCTTGCAGAGAACCCGACGGACTCCTGCGTATTCATATCTCACGGCGACTGTATAAGCGATGCTGAGCTTCTCGCTAAGATGATAAAGGACAGACACGGCGTAGAGGTAAAGATAATTACGAGCGTAGGCACGGTTATCGGCGCTCATTCAGGCCCAGGCACTCTCGCGCTCTTCTTTGTGGGCAAGCATAAATAATAATTCGGAGGATTTTTCTGTGGACAATAAAGAAAATTTTCTTGACGGCGAATTGCTTGCGAAAATGGCTCAGGGCGGCGCCGCACAGCTTCTTTCCAAAACGGAGGAGGTAAATAATCTTAACGTTTTCCCCGTTCCCGACGGAGACACGGGCGATAATATGCGTATGACTATAGAAAGCGGAATTGCTGCTATAGAAAACAATACGTCAAACAACTTGGCTATGGTAATGCAGCAGCTTTCCAAGGGAATGCTTCTCGGCGCAAGAGGAAACTCGGGAGTTATACTCTCGCAGTTTTTCGCGGGCGTAGCTAAAGGACTTGATTCATACAGTAAGGCAGACGCAAAAACAATAGCGGAAGCCCTTATGCTTGGCGTAAAGCAGGCGTATTCCTCTGTAGTTACCCCCACTGAGGGAACTATTTTGACGGTTGCAAGAGAAGCAGTTGAGTTTTCTGTTGCTAATTTGAACGAGAGCAGCACTATTCGTTCTCTTTTTGCTGACCTCGTAAAAGAGATGTACGCGTCGCTACAGCGTACTCCCGAAATACTTACTGTATTAAAGGACGCGGGCGTTGTGGATAGCGGTGGCGCGGGACTTTTCTACATCATAGACGGCTTTTATCGCGTTCTTAACGGCGAGGAAATTTCAGTCTCCGAAAGCGTAAAGCCGAGCGTTCAGGCGCCTAAGATCAACCTTGACGCATTCGGTCCCGATAGCGAAATGACGTACGGATACTGTACCGAGCTTCTTCTTAGACTGCAAAACAAGAAGGTCAATATAGACGAGTTTGACTGTTCCGTAGTTTCGGACTTTCTTACCTCTGTAGGAGACTCTGTCGTTATCTTCCAGACAGACTCTATCGTTAAAATTCACGTGCATACCTTCACACCCGAAAAGGTGCTTGAATTCTGCCGTAAATATGGCGAATTTCTGACGGTTAAAATCGAAAATATGTCCATTCAACATAACGAAAACGAGGAAGTAAAGAAGCAGGAAAAGCCCCAGCAGCATAAGAAAAACGGCATAGTAGCCGTAGCTAACGGCGACGGTGTAAAAAAGACCTTTTTCGACTTGGGAGTAGATTGCATTGTTGACGGCGGACAGACACAAAATCCGTCAACGAATGATTTTCTCGACGCCTTTAAAAAAGTAAACGCCGATAACATCTTCGTTTTCCCGAACAACGGAAATATTCTTATGGCGGCAAAGCAGGCGTCAGAGCTTTATAAGGACGCTAATATTTACGTAGTGGAAAGTAAGAATCTCGGCGCAGGATACACAGCGCTCTCCGTTTTTGATCCTGAAGGGGAGGACCCCGAGCTTCAGATGGAAGCCTTTAATGAAGCTATTGCAAACGTAAGCACGGGCTATATTTCTCCCGCTATCCGTAATACAGAGCTTAACGGCATACAGATCCACGTCGGTGATTATATAGGCTTTTCGGGCAAACAGATGCTCGTATCCACTCCCTCAAAGTCCGAAAGCGCGCATATTCTTGCCGACAAAATGCTTGACGACAGTAAATTTATGATGACTGTCTTCTTTGGCAAGGATATAGATGAAGGTGAAAAGGAAGAGCTTCTTTCATATATCGGAAGCAAGCATCCCGACATAGAATGCTACGCCCTTGACGGCGGGCAGGACGTTTACCCCTTTATCTTCGTGGTGGAATAATGACCTTTGTTGATATTTTAATGGGTCCTGTAATGGGCGCGGCGATAGGCTTTTTTACTAACTATCTTGCAGTAAAAATGCTTTTCCACCCATATAATCAAATAAAAATTGGAAAATGGGTGCTTCCTTTTACCCCAGGTATCGTTCCAAAACGCAAAAAAAATCTTGCAGAGGCTGTCGGAAACGCAGTGGGCAATAAGCTCTTTACGGGAGAAGACTTAAAAGATGTGCTTCTTTCCGAAGCAACAAAAAAGAAATTCGTAGATTTAGCGCTTAACGCGCTCGACCTTACTCCTGCCTTTATTCCTGTTGACGAGCCTCAGCCGAGCGCGAATTCGCTTGGCGTTACCTATCTCGGAAATGAGAAATGGGAGCAATTGAAAACCCGATTTACAGGCATACTTACGGCAAGACTTTTGACTGTGACAAAGGATCTTGATATAGGTGAAATAATTGCCACTCAAATGACGTCGGCGCTTGCCGAGAAAAAGTCTGGGGTGCTTTCGCTTCTGTTAAATGAGCATACTGTGGCTGCTTTTCTGCCCGCGTTTACCGAGAAAATAAACGCTTATATTGGTGAAAACGGGGAAGAGCTTATAGAAAACGCCTTGAAAAAGCAGCTTGAGGACTATACAAGCCGTCCTCTTTATGAGCTTTTAAGTTTTGCGGACGAAGAGCAGATAAGAGGCGTCATAGAAGGCGCGTATGATAAGCTTGTCAGTGTTATAGGAAATAATTTCTCGCAAATCATTGACGTTTCTTCGGTTGTAAGAGGCAAGGTTGAACAGATGGACTCGGCAACGCTTGAAAAACTCTGTCTCGACGTGATGAAAAACGAGCTTTCCGCAGTTATCAATTTAGGCGGTCTTATCGGATTTATACTCGGAGCGTTTAATTTGATTATATAAAAGACAGTATTTTAAATAAAATCGCCCTCATAGCAGATGCTTTCCAAAACTGCTATGAGGTTTTTTCGTGAATTTTGGTTTTATTGTGTCTACGTATTGCAAAAAACGGTATTTTGTGTTATAATTCAGTAAAATAAATTTAAAGGTAAAGAATATGGATTTTCGTATTGAACACGACTCTATGGGGGAAATAAAGGTCCCGAGCGACAAGTATTGGGGCGCGCAGACACAGAGAAGTCTTGAAAACTTCAAAATAGGTGTTGAAAAAATGCCGCTTGAAATAATAAAGGCGTTCGGAGTTATAAAGTTAGCGGCGGCAAGGGCTAATTTTGCTCTTTTGCCGAACAGAATGACAAGAGAAAAGCTGAGGGCTATAGAAACGGCGTCCTTCGAGGTCATAAACGGAGAGCTTAATTCTCATTTTCCGCTTGCAGTATGGCAGACGGGAAGCGGTACGCAGAGCAATATGAACGCAAACGAGGTTATAGCGAACAGGGCAAATGAGATAGCAGGGAAAAAGCTTCTTCACCCGAATGATGACCTCAATATGTCCCAGTCGTCAAACGATACGTTCCCGACGGCTATGCACGTGTCGGCTGTTTGTGAAACAAAAAATTCGCTTATTCCGTCGGTAAAAAGTCTTATTGCCGCTTTTGAGAAATTAGAGAGTGAAAACACCGATGCAATAAAAAGCGGAAGAACTCATCTTGAGGATGCTACACCTATTACCTTTGCGCAGGAAATAAGTGGCTGGCGCGCATCTCTGCAGAGAGACGTCGAGATGATAGAGCTTTCTCTCAAGCCTCTTTCTCATCTTGCTCTCGGCGCAACGGCAGTAGGCACGGGACTCAATGCACCAAAGTGCTTTGATTCGGCTGTAACCAATGAGATTTCGCTTATAACAGGTCTTCGTTTTGTAAGCGAGGAAAATAAATTCCACGCGCTTACGTCGAAAGATGAGCTTGTTTTCGCGCACGGGGCATTGAAAGCGCTTGCTTGCGACCTTATGAAGATAGCTAACGATATACGCTGGCTCGCAAGCGGTCCGAGATGTGGTCTCGGAGAAATAAACATCCCAGAAAACGAGCCCGGCTCGTCAATTATGCCGGGAAAGGTAAATCCCACTCAGTGCGAAGCCGTGACCATGGTGGCAGTTCAGGTAATGGCTAACGATACGGCGATAGGTATTTGCGCGTCTCAGGGCAATTTTGAATTGAACGTGTTTATGCCCGTATGCATATATAATTATTTGCAGTCGCTTCGACTTCTTTCCGACGTATGCATCTCCTTTGAAAAAAACTGCGTGTCGGGTATTACCGCCAATAAAGAAAAAATGAGAGAATATCTCGATAAGTCGCTTATGACAGTAACTGCGCTTACCCCTGTCATCGGTTATGAAAACGCCGCCAAGGTGGTACACAAGGCGCACAAGGAAGGCGTTTCCTTGAAAGAGGCGTGCGTCTCGCTCGGCTATCTCGATGAAAAGGAATTTGACGAAAGCTTCCACCCCGAAAGGATGATATAAATGAATATAAAAGAAGAATCCCTCAAGCGCCATTATGAATGGGCAGGAAAAATAGAGGTAGTATCAAGGGCAAAAATAGAGAACCGAGAGGACTTGTCTCTCGCCTATACACCGGGCGTAGCAGAGCCCTGTCTCGCTATACGCGACGATAACGAGAAGTCGTGGGAGCTTACCAGAAGAAGCAATCTTGTTGCAGTAATTACCGACGGTACGGCGGTGCTCGGTCTCGGAGATATAGGACCGGAGGCGGCAATGCCCGTAATGGAAGGGAAGTGCGCGCTTTTTAAAGAGTTCGCCGACGTGGACGCTTTCCCTCTCTGCATAAAGAGCAAGGACGTCGATGAAATAGTGAAAACAATTTATCTCATTTCCTCATCGTTCGGCGGAATAAATCTCGAGGATATCTCAGCGCCTCGTTGCTTCGAGATTGAAAGAAAATTGAAAGAAATGTGCGATATACCCGTGTTTCACGATGACCAGCACGGAACGGCGATAGTTCTCGCGGCGGCGCTTTTGAACGCGCTTCGCGTCGTGAAAAAGGATATAAGCGAAATTAAGGTAGTAATA
>JAZOCY010000040.1:0-3052 GCA_045596805.1 Eubacteriales bacterium
CTTGAATTCCTTGCTGTACGTTCTTTTCATGGACTCACCTCTTTCAAGTTAATTATATCATTAACTCTTCGCTTTGTCCATTTTTATTGTACAACTTTCAATTATTCATTTCTTATATCCCATACGCATTGTCATTTTTCGACTTATATAATGTTTTCTCTTTCAAACATGATGAACGTTTATAGATAGAATTTACAAAAATAAGAAAAGATTTTCGTCAAAACGGAAATCTTTTTCTTTTCCTATTGACAAGAAAGGAAAAATATGATATTATAAATGTATGATTGTATACATTACACAATTTAATTAAGAAAATGGAGAAAAAACAAATGAAAAAGTTTTTAGCTATTGCATTGTGCATTCTTATGATCGCAACATCCGTTGTAGGCCTTGCTTCCTGCGGTGAAGCCGCTGAAAAGTCCTACGTTTTCACTACCGGTGGCGCGCAGGGTACTTACTACGGCTTTACTAACGTAGTTGCAAACACACTGACCTCCGCCATTGACGGCGCTAAGTTCACAGCAGTTACCTCGGGTGGCTCTAAGGCTAACATTGAGGCGCTTGACGACGGCGACGCTCAGTTCGCCATCGTACAGAACGACGTTATGATAAACGCTTATAACGGCAAGTCCAACTTTGAGGGCAACACCATTACCAGCTTCTCTGTAATCGGCGCGGTTTATCCTGAGGTTTGCCAGATCATCGCGTCAAAGGATTCAGGTATAAAGAGTGTCTACGACCTTAAGGGCAAGCGCGTTTCTATCGGCGCTCAGGGCTCGGGTGTTGTTACTAACGCTACTCAGATTCTTGAGAAGCACGGTATCACCCTTGACGATATTACCGTTCAGAATCTTGACTCAGGCGCATCTGCTTCCGCTATGAAGGAAGGAAAGCTCGACGCATTCTTCTTTACAGGCGGCGTTCCTACCCCCGCTATTCAGGAGCTTGAGAGTGGAAATCTCGGAATTACCATCGTATCTCTTGACGCAGACAAAATAGCAGAGCTTCAGGCTGAGAGCGAGTTCTACGTACAGGTTGATATGGACAATGATATATACAAGTCTATCCCCACAGGTGAAATATCCTCTGCAGTAGCAGTTACTGCTACGTACATTGTTTCTGATGACGTAGATGAAGAGACCGCATACAAGGTAACTAAGGCTCTTTGGGAAAAGCAGGCAGAGATCGCAGTAGCTCACAAGACGGGCGAAGCTATGAATATCAAGACAGCTCTTCTCGGCATGGCAAACGTTCCCGTTAACGCAGGCGCAAAGCGTTACTACGAGGAATATCTCGCTAAGTATAACGCTGACAACGGAACAAGCCTCACCTTCGACGAATTCTACTACGCAAAATAATACCTTGTTTTAAGGGTTTATTAATGCAAAAAAAGGGCATTGCCCTTTTTTTGCGTATTACAGTTACATTAAAAGCCTTTTAAGGAGGAAAAAATGCAAATAGAAAACACGCGCTCTGCCGAAGAAATAATGAAAGAGGTAGACAGGGAATCCAATACCAGAGTGTTTACAGGCATAAGAGCAGAGATGTTAAAGTGGGCGAAGGTTCTCACTGCGCTTTTTATGATCTCACTTTCCTTGGTTCTCAACCTTTCTCCTGAATATTCAAAGCCTCTTTTGGTGGGAATAATAATAGCGTTCACCTTTATTACTTTCCCTGCATATAAAAAGCAGACCAAATTTACAAACTTTGTTCCGTGGTACGATTACATTCTTATAGCGATCACCGCTATATGCTATCTCTATCCCGTAGTTTTTCACGATAAGGTTATAGAGATGAGTAAGCGTATAGGAACGCTTGAAATAGTTATAGCTATCGTGGCGCTTCTTCTCTTGGTAGAGGCTTGCCGACGCGCTGTAGGTATTCCGATACTTGTCGTTGCGGCTGGATTTTCGGTATATGCTTTTATATATCTTAGCAAGAATCCTGCGACAATGCTTCGTAACTTCTGCTATGAAATGTTTTTTAACGTGTCAGGTGGTATTTTCTCTACCCCTATTGACGTTTGCGTAAACTTTATAGTTTTGTTTATCATACTCGGATCATTCCTTGAAAAAACGGGCATCGGTGTATTCTTCGTCGATCTTGCTAACTCTATTGCAGGTACGTCTGCAGGCGGTCCTGCGAAGGTTGCGGTTATTTCCTCCGCGCTTGAAGGTATGTATTCAGGCAGCTCGGTGGCGAACACCGTAGGTAGTGGAAGCGTTACTATTCCGATAATGAAAAAGATAGGCTATAAAAGCGAATTTGCGGCAGCAGTAGAGGCTGCGGCGTCGACAGGAGGACAGATAATGCCTCCTATTATGGGCGCGGCTGCGTTCCTTATGGCAGAAATAACTGGCATTCCTTATGCGACTATTGCCGTTGCGGCGATACTTCCCGCCGTGCTTTACTTCACAGGAATATTTGTAATGGTACACTTTGAAGCGAAGAAGCGTGGTCTTGAAGGACTTCCTAAAGACGCTATTCCGAACTTCTTCAAGCTCTTGCTTTCCAAAGGATATCTTCTCCTTCCTGTTGTAGTACTCGTTATCTGTATGAATTACTATACTGCGGGAATGTCGGCTTGCTATGCTATCCTTACCGCGCTTATCGTCAGCCTTTTTGACCCAAGCGCGATTGTAAAGGCTTTTAAAAAGGACGTCGATAAAAAGGAAAAGACAGCAGCTCTTGTTCGTTCACTCGGACTTCCGATAATCCCGATTTTAGTTGTCATTACCTATTACATTCTTAAGAATTACGGTATGGTTACTAACGCTTGGCAGGGTAAATTTATATTTATCTCTATGGTGGTGGCCGTTGCGTGCAGTTTCTTTACGAAGGGCGCTATTCTTACACCTAAGGTTGCATTAGCAGGATTTGAGGGCGGTATTACAAACTCAATAGGTGTAGCAATTGCCTGTGGTATCGCAGGTATCGTTTCTGGTGTCGTAACGCTTACCGCGCTCGGAAGCACGCTTGTTACTACTATCGTTCCGATAGCCGAAAAGAACATATTCCTCGCGCTTTTCCTCACTATGCTTGCTTGTATAGT
>JAZOCY010000041.1:0-5173 GCA_045596805.1 Eubacteriales bacterium
AAGGCATTATAGGATGTCGGCAGACGACCTGCTCGTAGCCGAAGCGGTCAAGCACTCCCACGCCTGCCTCGTCGCATATGTAAGGACCTGAAAAAAGCTCAAGCGGCTGCTCGTCAAAGTTAGTCGCTCTGTCAAGCTTGATACCGTCTTTTCTCGCTTCTCCTTCACAGTATGCGGTCCACATCGACATAAAAGCCTTGACTCCTACCGCCCCTGCGTTCATCTTCATTTTTTCGCAGAGCTGGCGCATCTTGAATTTATCGTCTCTGTATTGATATAGCCAGGCATACGGCGCGGAGGAGTTCATATATTCCGCTGCCGTGAAGGTTGGCACCTCAATTATTGCACTGTTGCTCATAGTTATAAACCTCCTCGTCCGCGCAGTCGAGCATATACCTTGCGGTTTCTAATTTTTGAAGGGCCTCCAAGAATTTCGGATGCGGTTCTTCATCCTCGTTCTTCGGGCAATAGTCAATCATCTGACGGTCAAGCCGTGCGACCTCGTCGTATGCGTCGTGATAGGCTTTTTCTTTCGCCTGTTGCGCTTTCTGTGCGCTTGTGCGTTCTCGTCTCGCTTCATACGATTTTTGCGCTAAGCGCAATTTTTCACGGTCAGACGTTCTTTTCCCGACACCTAAGCCGAGAGAGAAGTCCTCGTCTATCCTCAATAGCGTTTCCGTAAACGATAAGCCGTGATATTTCTGCACGAATGTGATAACATCGCCCGACTCGTTGCAGACGAAGCATTTGAAAAAATCAGCCTTATAGCCGAGATTGTTATCCTTGCCGTTGTGAAAAGGGCAGGGAATACGTCTGTTATGCCCGACCTTGAAGCCGTAACGCGCTACTACGTCCTGCATCGTGACGCGCCTTTTTATTTCATTCGAGTAAAAACTGTTGTTGTTCATATTGGTTATTAATCAATAATTCTAAGATTTTTTTCGCAGTCTGTCTTTTGTCGCAAAATACGAATTGTACGCCGTAGCTGAGGTATAAGGTGCTTATCTCATCAACGAGCGTTCTGCCGTTGACACCGCTATATTTGTCACGCCACAGGGCGACGTCCTCAACACTCTTGACGTTGCTGCCGTGTTCCACAAGAATAAAGAGTTTTTCCTTGTTTGCCTTTGCTCTGCGTATCTCCTGCCAGAAGCGAGAGTGGTCTGACTTGTTCATCAGATTATGAGAAAGCTCGGAAAGGTCTTGCTTTCGGTCTACCGTGACGCCCGGCTGTCCCTCTATCTGATAGTCGCCCTCGTCGAGCTTGCGAACCACGTATTTAATGCCGTGCTCGTCAAACCACTCCTTGATGTGAGCGCATTTCTTTTCGCGACTGTCAATTATGACGGTCATATTTTAAGCTCCTTCGCCAAAGCCTTTACGCGTCGCTCATATTCCTCGTTCGACTTTGCTTCCTGCGCTATCTGCTTTTTCTTTGCTTCGTACTGTTCCTGTTTAGACATATGTATCTCCTTTAAAAAGGTAGCTGGTCGTCGTTCTCGACTTCTTCAAGCACTTGCTTCTCCGCGTCCTCAATGCTCGTCACCGTCTTGTCGCTCTTGCTCTCAGCGAATTGAACCTCACGGGCGAGGACCTTGTAGCTATAATGCTTTACGCCGTTTTTGTCGTCGTAGTTATTGTTTTGGAGTGAGCCTATAACAATGAGCGCCGTGCCTTTTTTACACCATTTAGCCATAAACTCTGCGGTCTTTCCGAAAGCAGTACACTCGATGAAGTCGGCTGCTTCCTGCGCGCCCGATTTGCTTATGCGGTTTACCCCTATCGAAAAGTTACAATATTTGATGCCGCCACTCGCTTCACGTAACTCGACGTCACGCACGAGGTGACCGATAAGTAAAACCATGTTATAACTTGCCATTACTCTGCCTCCTTCAATGCGTCGGTCAGGGCAGAAGCCTTGCCTTTATTCTTTTCGGCAGCCTCAATATCATAGACTTCTTCTGCGACTTGGACGCCCATCATCGCTTCGGGGCAGTGTACTCTTGCAAAGAAAGCGCTTGCTCGATATGCGAGCATAAGCTCGGGCATATTTTTCCACTTGGGATTAGAAAGCCAACCTTCAGCTTTAGCCATGCTGATTGTGACTTCTGCGCCGTCTATCTTTTCGCCGTCTGATATACGTATAGCCGATATGTAACAGCCTCTATTGTCTGTTCCTTTTTCTCCTGTATAAACGTGTTTAACGTCGCGGAATTTTTTGCAGGAGTTAATGAGCATCATACAGGCCTGTCCTGCCCAAGACGGCTTTCCCTTTACGACGTACATATTCTGCATAACTACCATAGGGGAAACGCCCATTCGTGTAGCCATTTCTATAGCCACAAAGCAGTCTTGAGGCTTGCCTTGATATGTCTGAGGTATAATGTTTGTCTGTGAGAGCATGTTTGCGGCTCTTAAAAGCTGATTGAATTGCTCTTTATCAGACCACACACTCGCTTGCACAAGCTCGTTTTGTGGATTTTCTACAAGCGCTTGCGCCTGTTCCTGTACGATTACTTCTTTGTTTTCCATTATTCAATCTCCTTTGCTAAATAGGACGGAAGTCCCAATGTATTTATTAAATTATGCTGACCGAGATAGCCAAACCAGTTTCCACTCTCTCGGCAATAATGATATGTACCTATATACTCACGGAAAAGGTCATATCCACGCAGCACGAACAGCTTGTCCGCCTGTAATATGTTGATAGCATACGGCGGTTTTTTTTCGACTACGATAAAAACGAATATCGGTTCTTTGCCCGTGTTCGCCTTGACTCCCTCGCTATACATAGCAGCTTGAAAGTCATATCCGTACTTGATAGCCGAGCGCATAAAAGCTTCCGTTTCCGCGCAGTCTGCGCTCTTGAGGTCTATGATGATAAGGTTTTCGCCTACCTCGGTTAAGACGTCTGTTCGGCACTTGCAAGGCTCTCCCGTCAAATCGTCGTTCCAAAAGAAAGCCTTCTCCTTTTCGCCCTTGAACAGCTTCTTGGCAAATTCGTTTTTGTGTAAAGCTTCGCACATATCAAAGGCTTGCTGTGCCATTTCGGAAGTAACAACTGTTTTTCCCACTGACTGAGATTCAAACTCCGTAAAGATTTCTTTTCCTACCTTCGTTCGTCTATCAATATCGGGGGCTATTATAAACTCATTCCAAACCGTGTCGGGCTGTAATGCCATAGCGTGAAATAGCTGACCGAAAAGAAAAGACGGCGTCGGTTCTTCCGGGTGTTCCTGGTAATACTTGAATTTTTCGGGGCTTTCGGATATCTTGAAAAGCTCCGACCTGCTTATCGCAGGATGCGCTCTGTATTCCTTTTCGGTCATAGATGCGCCTCCTGTGCGACGAGCTGCTCGCCAAACCATGTTATGTCATTATCTATGTAAGCGCTGCAGTCTACGTCGGAAAATCTTTCCTTCAGGCGCTCGAACAGTATAGCTTCTATGTCCTTGCCGTCGAATATGGAGAGGAGAAAGGAATTTATCTTGACTTCCTCACGATTATCAGCGCCGACCTCGGCGCACATATCCACGTCGTGACGGCACTTGTCTATACATTCATCGCATACTCCACCGTGAAGCTCGTCCTCAAAATGTTCAGAGCCACAAACGGCGCAAGGTGTTGTCTCTTCATATTCGCCGCGGCATAGGGGGCAGCCACTAAAACGTTCTCCCCCTCCATACGAAAAGCCGTGCCTTTCAATCCAGTTAACCTGTTCGCCTTCTTCAAAGATATGTCCGCATTCAGTACATTTTAAAGCCATTATTCGTCCTCTCCTTTCCTGCCTATAGTGATATAGTTTTCTTTTGCGAAAAACATAGGCATTGCTAACATCGTGAGCAGGAGAAGCGCCGTTCCGTCTCCGCTGACCTTCATTGATAAACATCCGACTGCCATAAGTACCACTGCCGCCACCTTGTTTTTCCAGGTCCTTTTGAGATAGTTTTTCATTGCTTTCCTTTCCTTTTGATAGTCCTTAATTTGCTCTCAACCTCGTGCCCTGTCGCTTCGCTGTCCGCATTGCTCTTCTTATACTGCTTTTCGTGAAGCTTATAGAGAGTCTGCTTGTACTCCTTGTACTTGTCACATACGGAGTGACATCCTGCCTGTCTGTCCTTGCAGTCCTTGCAGGGACTTAATACCTCGTTGTTGTGTGAAAATTCTCTTGCCGGTTTTGCCATTTTTTTATCTCCTTTGTTTTTTTGATTTTCTTAGTCAGAATTGAGGTCGCTTACCTTCATAGTCTTCCAGACATATTCTTTACCGTATTTCTCAAAATACCACTTCTCGAAAGCCTTGCGATTTTCTTCCTTCTTGAAGCATTTTTGCACCTCTCGTGCAACATATGTAGCGAACGTTTCTAACGCTTTTCTCGGTATTTCGGGATTCTTAATATCCTGTATGATTTCTGTTTGATATGATACTGCGCTCTTTGCCATTTCCTCTCTCCTTATGTATGATAATTTATTGCCTATCCGTGATTCGCCTGTTCCAATTAATAAATAGTTCTCGCTTAGCCTTTGTTTTCGTCTCGTCATTTCGTGTCTGAAGCAGTCCTTCAGTTGTGAATTTGACATCGCCGGTTGAGGGGCTATCCATATACGCGCGGCAGGTCTTGCATCGTATTTTGTAATCCCAAAAGCCATACACATTTTCCGTATAGTCTTTTAGCTCCAAGTCGCTCCCGCCACAAAAGGGACACTCTCGCAGTTTTTCTCCGATTTGGTTTAATTCGATTGTTTTGCTCATTTTTTCATAGCTCCTTATTTTTCATGGGTGTTTCCTTTAATTTCTCTGATTTCTTTCAGCCATGCGCGCATTTTTTTCATAGCTCCTCATCTTTCTTGGGAATTTCATTTCTGTTCTCCTTTTTGACGCTCAGGAATTTGCGTCTCGTTGTGTACAAACAACATCAAGCTCAAAAAAAATTTCATTAGCGGGCTTGTTTAATGCTTTTACAAGTGCTGCTATGGTGCGTCCGTCAGGGGTGGCCTTATCATTTTCAATCATAGCAAGTGCCGTTCTCGATATTCCCGCATTTTCGGCGAGCTGTTCCTGTGTTAAATTTTGCTGACAACGAATTACTTTAATTTGATTTTTCACTTTACGTCACTCCTCTCGTGTTGTGTGTGATTTACTATATTATAGCACGTACCTTTTCTTTTGTCAA
>JAZOCY010000042.1:0-6205 GCA_045596805.1 Eubacteriales bacterium
AATACCAAATGACTCTATCTGCAAGGACTGCGATAATATAGTGAAGAAAAAATAGAAGCCTCATCGGGCTCTCTACGAGAAAACGGCGTGCCGAGAAAAAATCGGCGCGCCGTTAAATTTTATTTTAGCTGCAAAAAATCAAAAGATAATATTGCGAAAAGCCCACTTATCTGAGCGTTCTCTGCCCCACAACCTCTACGCGCAGGGTGTTCGTGCTGCCTGGGGTGTCAAGAGGAAAGCCTGCGGCTATTACAACGCAGTCTCCGTCCTCTACGATATCAAGCTGCTTCGCGCAGTCTATTGCGTGAATGAAAAGCTCCTCCGAGCTTCTCTGATATCTTGCAAGAACGGGATAAATTCCCCAAGAAAGCGCTAACTGATGATAGGTTTTCTCCTCAGGGGTTGCCGCAACAAGCGCTTCTGAGGGTCTGAACTTCGACATTCTGCGAGCCGTCTGTCCGTACTTTGAAAGCGCGATAATAGCCTTGGCTTTCAGGTCTCTTGCCGTAGTACAAGCCGCGTCGCATACTGCGTTTGTGGTATCGCTGTAATCTATCTCGTAGCGAATACCCTTGTAAACGTCCATATCAAAGGCGTCCTTTTCCGCTTGCTCGGCTATTTTTGCCATAGTCTGCACGGCCTCGACAGGATATTTTCCCATAGCGGTCTCTCCCGAAAGCATAACGGCAGACGTGCCGTCAAAGACGGCGTTGGCGACGTCGGTAATTTCTGCTCTCGTAGGACTTGGATGGCTTATCATAGATTCGAGCATCTGGGTGGCTGTTATGACCATTTTCCCCGACTGATAGCATTTTCTGATAAAACGCTTCTGTATGCCGGGCAGCTTTTCGTATTCTATTTCCACGCCCATATCGCCTCTCGCAATCATAATTCCGTCTACTTCGTTTAATATTTCGTCGAAATTATTGATGCCCTCGGCGTTTTCTATTTTCGCTATTATTCTTATACTGTGACCGCCGTTAAAATCAAGAAATTTACGCAGAGCTATCATATCCTCCTTGCGTCTTGCGAAGGAAGCCGCGACAAAATCCACGTCGTTCTTTATTCCGAAAAGCAGGTCCTCCTTATCCTTTTCGCTGAGATAGGGCATATTCAGCTTGAGTCCCGGCAAATTCAAGCCCTTTTTTTCTCCAAGCTCGCCGCCGCGAACAACCGTACAAACAATATCGGTCTGCGAAAGCTCTTTTACCTTAAGCTCAATTTTTCCGTCGTCAAGCAAGACTCTGTCGTTTACCGTAAGGCTGGCTGGCAAAGGCTCGTACGTTATGGAAACTATGCTTCCGTCGCCCTCAAGCTCTCTTGTGGTGAGAGTAAAGGCTTCGCCCTTTTTCAAAACCACCGACTTTTCCTTCAGTGTTTTTGTTCGTATTTCAGGACCTCTCGTGTCAAGAAGAATGGCAAGGGGGCAGCAAAGCTCTCTTCTTACCTCTTTGAGCATATCTATATTTTTCTGATGATATTCATATGTCCCGTGAGAAAAATTCAGACGCGCGACGTTCATTCCCGCATTTACGAGGCTGCGTATAGCCTCCTCGCTCTGTGTTGCGGGGCCTAAGGTGCAAACTATTTTTGTCTTTCGCATAATGCTTCCTTTTCCTTATTCTTTATTGTCCTTTAATATCCCCGATTTTGAAAATTAAATACTTCGAAAAGCTCTTTAATTTCCCTTAAACTCGTCCTCCGAAACAGATTCGTCCTTCTCTATATGGATTTCATTCTCCTCATACATCTCGTCATCGTCCTTGCCGTGACGCAGATCGTAGCCAAGATGGGACTCGTCAAGCTCAAAGTCGGAATCGTCAAGATAATCGTCAAAGCTTATTTGCTCGTCCCACTCCTGCTTTTCCTGATAAAGCAGATATGCGCCTGCCGCAGTTTCCATTGTCGCTACCGCTAAAAAAGCAAGTGAAATGCTTTTTTTCTTCGCGCAAAGAATTATAAACATTATAAGCGAGGTAAAAGCCTGTACCAAAAGTGCTACCGCTACAAAAAATCTCGATTTCTTCAACATAAGTTCTCTCCTTTATTAAAAATTATTTTTTCGTGTTTTGCTTCAGATAGGCATTTATAAAGCCGTCAATATCTCCGTCCATAACCGACGCGATATTTCCGTCCTCATAGCCCGTGCGCGTGTCCTTTACGAGCGTATAGGGCATAAATACGTAGCTTCGTATCTGCGCGCCCCACTCTATGTTCGTCTTGTTTCCCTGAATGTCCTCAATTTTGTCAAGCTTCTCTCTTTCTTTGATTTCAAGCAGCTTTGACTTTAACATTTTAAGCGCCGTTTCCTTGTTTTGAAGCTGGCTTCTCTCTGTCTGACAGCCGACAACTATACCTGTGGGAATATGAACTATTCTTATAGCGGAGTCGGTCTTGTTTATGTGCTGTCCGCCCGCGCCGCTTGAACGGTGAGCCGTAATCTCAAGGTCCTCCTCGCGAAGCTCTATAGAATTATCGTCATCGAATTCGGGCATTACCTCGACAGAGGCAAATGAAGTATGTCTGCGTCCTGAGGAGTCGAAGGGGGAGACACGGACCAGACGGTGAACGCCGTTTTCGCTCTTAAGATAGCCGTACGCATTCAAGCCCGATATCATTACCGTCGCGCTCTTAAGCCCCGCCTCCTCGCCGTCAAGCCAGTCAATAAGCTTCACCTGATATCCGTGACGCTCGCCCCAACGGGTATACATACGGTAAAGCATAAGCGCCCAGTCCTGCGCCTCCGTTCCGCCTGCTCCCGGGTGAAAGGAAAGTATAGCGTTATTTTTGTCATATTCGCCGTTTAAGAGTGTAGCTAAGCGCTGCTGCTCTGCTTCTCTTTCGATAAACTCAAGCTCACTCTGTACCTCCTCGACAGAGCCCTCGTCGTTCTCCTCAATAGCCATCTCGGTAAGCACGAGAGCGTCCTCAAGTCTTGTTTTCAGATTGACGTACGCCTCATATTTATCCTTAAGCTGCTTGATTTTCTGCAAAATTTTGCTGCTGTTCTCCTGATCGTTCCAAAAGTCCTCCGCGAAGGTCTTTTTTTCCATTTCATCAATTTCTGCTTTAAGCTCGTCTGCGCGAATTGCCGAGCCTAACTCCTCAATGGCTTCACGCATCGAGTTCAATTTATATTTTGCTTCTTCAAGTGCGATAATCAAGTGTTCTTCCTCCAAAAAATTCTTTTCTGTTTATTTTGCCGCGCCTCTTACGTTCTCACGCGCATTTTTTTCTTACAGGAAGGACACGTGATAGAAAACTCGCCCTTTCCTTTAGGTAAACGCAGCTTCGCGTCGCAAACGGGACATTTTGCGAAAACGTGCGTGTCGTTCTTCTTCTCGGCTTTTTTGCGCGAAAGCAGCGTCTGCTTTATATTCACGATAAAAGCATTTTCGCGCTCTCTTGCGTCAATATTCTTCGACAAAATTCTGAAAGCAGCATAGAAAACCAACGCGAGCGGCAAAAAAGAAAGCCACCATATATTAAAGCAAGAAACTACCAAAAGCAAGGCGAATGACACCAGAACAATCAAAGCCGACAAGCTGTCAGCGCCGTAGCGTCCACGCATAAATTCGTAAAATTTATTCATATTTCCTCCCAAAACAAAGAAATTTTATCCTGCATAATAATTTTACCATAAAAATACCAAAATGTAAATAGTATAAGTAAAATATTTTACAATATGAAAGCGTAATGCCATATAGATACTATTGACTTTTTTTGTTTATTATATTATAATCTATGTGACGTTAATTTCGTCTTTGTCGAAATTAACTGCGCTGACTTTTGTCATCGCGCCGAAAACCTTTCGGTTTTCGCACATTCCTTGAAATATAGTCGTCCGTGCTTGCTTGCAAGCAGACAGACACGGACCTCGTATATTTTAATATTCTTGTAAATAAAAAAGGAGAGAAAAAAATGAAAGTTACAAAAGATTCTATTATCGGAGACGTTCTCGATTACGATAGAGACACAGCGCAATTCTTTTTTGAGATAGGTATGCACTGCTTAGGCTGCCCTGCTTCAAGAGGCGAAAGCATTGAGCAGGCATGCGCCGTTCACGGCACAAACGCCGACGAGCTTGTAGAAAAGATAAACGCATTTCTCGCGTCCAAATAAAGATAAATGAAGGACGCTACGCTTGATGCAAGACTCATGGCGGCGGCGGAATATGTCAGGCAGGGGGCGGTTTTTGCCGATATAGGTACAGACCATGCCTACCTGCCTATTTATCTGCTGAGGCGCGGAATAATTTCACGCGCGGTTGCCGCCGACGTCGCAGAGGGGCCGCTTAACAGCGCAAAAGCGCACGCAAAGGAATTTTCTTTGGAGAATAAAATCGACTTTTTCCTGACAGACGGGCTTGACAGGCTAGACTCGCTCGGCATTACCGACGTCGCTATCTGCGGCATGGGGGGAGAGCTTATCTCTATGATTATTGACCGAGCGCCCTTTTTGAAAAATCCGAGCATACGGCTCATTTTACAGCCTATGAGCAAGCAAGAGCTTTTGCGAGCTTATCTTGCGAAAAACGGCTTTAAAATACTGAGTGAGCGAGTAGGGCTCGCCGCAGGTCATACATATTCCTGCATCTGCGCCGAATACTGCGCGCTTCCGTACGAGCTTGACGCGCTTACGCTTTGCGTAGGTGAGCCTGAAATAAAAAGCGAGACGGACAGAAAAAGCTTCGCCCTTATGCTTGAGAAAAAGGAAAAGGCGTTTAAAAAGCGCCTTGAGGGCAAGAGACTGTCGGGCGAAAGCACCGAGAAGGAAGAAGCGCTTTTAAATGCGTGCAAGGAAAGAAGGAAAAAATTATATGAAGATACGTGAGCTTTATGAGAAATTAAGCGAATATTTTCCGTCCGAGCTATCCTGCCCGTGGGATAATGACGGGCTAATGTGTACCCCCGACTCCGAGCGAGAGGTGAAAAGAGCGCTCTGCGCGCTTGACGTTACCGAAGGCATAGTTGATTACGCTATAGAAAACGGCTTCGACCTCATAATTTCGCACCACCCGCTGATTTTCCACCCACTGAAGTCGGTAAATGACACAGACACCCCTGCAAAAAAGGTAATAAAGCTGATATATAACGGAATTTCGGTATTCTCCTTCCACACGAGAGCCGACTGCGCCGAGGGGGGCGTCAACGACGCGCTTGCATCTGTTCTCGGACTGCAAAACGTAGAGAGCTTCGGCGAAGGGGGAATGGGAAAAATAGGCGAGCTTAAAAGCCCCGTCTCGCTTCCCGAATTTGCAAAAGAGGTAAAAGCAAGCCTTTCTGCGCCCTACGTTAATTATGTGGGCGAAAAAACGGTTTTCCGCGTCGCTGTTCTGGGCGGAGGCGGAGACGACTTTGTCGATGCGGCAAGGGCGGCAGGCGCTGACACCTATTTAAGCGGTGAATTAAGCTACCATATTTTACTTGACGCGCCCGAAAAAGAAATAAATCTTATCGAAGCGGGACATTTTTATACCGAAAAATATATAACGGCTCGTTTTACGGAAATTTTGCAAAAAATTTGCCCTCAGATCGAAACCGAAATTAAGGACTCTACAGTAATTTCCGCGCTTTAATATAAAAAAGATGCCAAAAAGGTGAAAAAGCGTTATTTGACTTGACTTTTTTCGGCATTTGTGTTAATATATTTCTATGCGTTGTCAGTATTTTATTAAGACAAAAATTTTATTATCATATTAAAACAAGAGGATTTTTTATGCAGGTGTATGAAGAACTCGTCGCGCGCGGTCTTATAGCGCAGGTGACTGATGAAAAGGAAATAAAGGAGCTCGTAAATGCGGGAAAGGCCGTTTTCTATATAGGCTTTGACCCCACGGCAGACAGTCTGCACGTTGGTCACTTTATGGCGCTTTGCCTTATGAAGAGACTCCAGATGGCAGGAAATAAGCCCATCGCGCTCATAGGCGGCGGTACGGCTATGATCGGTGACCCCTCGGGAAGAACCGATATGCGCCAGATGATGACAAAGGAGACAATTCAGCATAACTGCGATTGCTTCAAGGAGCAGATGAGCAGATTTATCGACTTCTCCGATGGCAAGGCTATTATGATAAACAACGCGGACTGGCTTCTCGACCTCAATTACGTTGAGGTACTCCGCGAGGTCGGATCGTGCTTCTCCGTAAACAATATGCTCAGAGCTGAATGCTACAAGCAGCGTATGGAAAAGGGACTCTCGTTCC
>JAZOCY010000043.1:0-8363 GCA_045596805.1 Eubacteriales bacterium
CTACGTATGACAGATGCGAAACTGGCAATAAAAATAAAAGAGAGAGTAGTGCGGAGGTAAAAATCCGTGATACTCTCTCTTTTCTGCTTTGTGAAGTTTTTGCTATTGCAAAAGTGAAGTTGCTACGCAGTGAAGCTTGAGTTTGCACCCAAGTGAAGTTAAGTTTGTCCTAACTTCGCCAATAGGCGAAACTTCACTCACGAAGTGAACTTCACTATCAAAGATAACTTCATTTGTCCGGGAGGGCAAACTCAGTTTTAGCGTGTTCTCCGTTAAGGACAACACGCTAACCGAGACAGCCCCCATTTTTTAGATTAGCTCTTTTTCTTGGGCTTTTTGATGCGATTGAGCTTTTTGTTCATTTTAAGAAGCTCTTCCTTTGTAAAGGAAATGTTCATCATGCCCATCATGCTTGTAAGACGAAGCACCGTAAAGCCGCCCATCATCTGAATAAGTCCGCTTGAACCTGCGTCCTTGAGATTGACGTCGAAGCCGCCCGACTTTTTCTCGCCCTTGCTTCCTTTCTTATTCGCGCTCATCTTTTTCTTCAGCTTAAGACCGACGCCCATAAACCAGAGCTTTCCTCTCTTAGAGGACATAATGTCGGAGATCGTGTCGTTTAAAGAGAAGCGTCCTGCGGGAGCGTCGATATCGAACCAGTTAAGGACTGCGCCCTTTTCGACAAGAACGTAATCCATATTCATCTCGTCGACCTTGCGGATTTTACCCTCGTCGGTCTGTTCGCCCGCCTTCGCGACGATAACGCTTTCGCCCTCGTTCTTAACGTCGAAATATAAGAAATGGTCCTCCGCCGTCTTTTTGCCGACGCTCTCGCCGTTGACGAAAAGCTCTACCTCAGGGAGATTGGAGTAAACGGTTACTTTAGTTACGTCCTCGACTCTGTCCACGTATCTCTTTCCGCACAGATGCACGAAGGGATCGACGTCGGGAGAAACGAGGTGAGCCTTATATGCGTAGAAGGAGTCCTTCTTATAGGAACGGTCAAAGGTAACGAGTCCCTTGTGGTTCTGTCCGTTCTCGCCGCCCTCTGCTCTTGCATCGGCGCCAAAGTCGAACATATTCCAGACGTGAGTCGCCCAGATATATTTTCTGCTAAAGAGCTGCCTTATAAGCTCTTCATGGTAATACGCCTGATATTCCTCAGTATAGTCGCCCTGCTTCGGCTCGGAGGTGTGCCAGTTGAGCGCCTCGCAGCCGTACTCTGAGCAGCCTATCGGAATAGAAGGATGAGTCTCGTGGAACTTATCGAACCAAGGTCCGTTCATCGAGGTGTCTCCGCCGTACCAGCCGAAATAATGATTATAGGAAACAACGTCGGGAATGAGAAGATAGGGATCGTCCATCTTGCACATAGAAACCGCCGCAATCGTTGTAAGACGAGTCTTATCCATTTCGTGAACGAGATCGTTAAGAATTCGGTGATTTTCGAGCAGGTCGTCGTCAGAGCCGCCTATCGAGATCTCGTTGGAAAGTCCCCAGACCACGATGGACGGGTGGTTATAGTTCTGCGAGATAAGCTCCTTCATCTGCGAAACAGTGTTTTCGCGTCCGTCGGGCATATGCTTTGAAATATAGGGAATCTCCGCCCAGATAACGAGACCGCGCTCGTCGCAGAGATCGTAGAAATACTGATCGTGCTGATAGTGAGCAAGACGGATGGTCGTCGCGCCCACTTCGCAGATGAGGTCCATGTCCTCCTCGTGATGCTCACGAAGCAGCGCGTTGCCGACGCCCCATCTGTCCTGATGTCGCGAAACGCCGCGCAGAGGATACTCCTCGCCGTTGAGGATAAAGCCATTTTCGGGATCTATTTTGAAGCTACGGCAGCCAAAGCGATTGCATACGCTGTCAAGAACCTCTTCTCCCTCGACTAACTCAATTTTGCAGCAGTAAAGGTAAGGATCCTTGCGTCCGTGCCAGAGGTGAACGTCCTTGATTTCAAAGGTCGCCTTTTTCTCGGCGCTTTCGATTTTCTGAAGCTCGTTTTCGTCCTTGTCGTAGATAGTGTAGACCAGTTTCTGTCCGTCGCGAAGATTTGTTACGAATGCCTCTACTTCAACCAGTGCGTCAGCGCCGTTAACTGTGGGGGTTATCTTGATACCGGGCGCGCCGTAATAGTCAAGGTCGAAATGCGAGCGATTTACGCAAATAAGATTTACGTCGCGGTAGATGCCGCCGTAAAAGGTAAAGTCTGCCATCTGGGGATAAACGGTATCGTTTGACGAGTTATCAACGATAATTGCGATATCGGTTTTCGCTTCAAGAGCTTCGGTTATGTCGACTCTCCATGTTGAATATCCGCCGTCGTGGTGCGCGAGCTTTTTTTCACCGACGAAAAGGTCGGCTGATGAGTTTGTTCCGCGAAGCTCGATATAGTAGAGGTCGGCTTCGGGAAGAAGCGACTTATCAAGCGTCTTTACGTAAAGACAAGAGCCGCGGAAATAATCGTTTCCTCCGTCCTGACCGTCAACTGCGTTCCAGGAGTGGGGAAGATTAACCGTCTCGCCCTCGCGAGCGCTAACGTCCTGCGTGTTCTTTACAAACAGCCAATCCGAATTAAGATTTACTATGCTTCTCATTATTTTCTCCTTTTTTCGTTTGTCTTATAAGAAGGCGTCCGACCTTTAAGTCAGACGCCTCCGATTAATTGCTTATTCTTCGCATGAGGGAACGGCTTCTTTTTTTGCCGCGAGCTCCTCGTTCATCTGTTTAAGAGTCTTTTTGTCTATGTTGTAAATAATCGCAACGCCTACAAACTGACAGATCGCGCTGAACATATAGAGTCCCGCGACGAGCCAGCAGAGTCTGGCTGCGGTTTCGGTAGACTGGCCTATAGTGCCGAGCGCCGAATTATAGCCGATAAGAGAGCTTCCCATAATAGCGATAACGGCTGCGGGGCCAACGCCCTGCGCGAGCTTTCTGAAGAAGGAGTGAAGCGCGTAAACAACGCTTTCCTCTCTCTTTCCCGTCTTCCACTCGGAATAATCGATAGCGTCACCCATCATAGCCCAGGATACGCAGTTATAGAAGCCGAGTCCGAGTCCGAAGAATACAAGACCTACCATATAAACGATAAGCTGAACGTCCTTCGGGCAGAGCGGGAATACGCAAAGGATCGCGCCGCCTACAAGACCGGCGATAGAGCCAATGCCCGCGACCTCTTTTTTACCGAACTTCTTTACGAGCTTTGTCGCAAGAGGCATAAAGATGAACATGGGAAGGAATCCAACCATCATAACGAGACCCGAAAGCGACGCCTTGCCGAAGTGAGTCGCAAACATTATGGTGTTAGCGGTTGTAGCCGACTGCATGCCGAGGAACATACCCATAGCCGCGATAGTGCAGCCGACTGCGGGACGGTTCTTCATAAACGCGCCAAGAGACTTGAAGAGATTTACCTTTTCGCCGCCCTCTTGGTTGAGCTTAGCGTACTCGTTGCCGCGAATGGTGATATTTTTGATCATAAACAAGAAAGCGATAAAGCCGAGAACTCCCATTATAAGAGCAGCGAAGAAAACCTTGTCGCCGAGAAGAATCTCAAGCTGGCTTCCCGTAAGGGGGCTGAGAACCTTGTCACCTATCTCGTATGCTTCGCCCGTAATAGGATTGCTGTGAAAGTTTTCGGGAGAGAACGCGCTTTCCGCGCCCTCGGGAATCTCGATTCTGTTAAGGAAGTCGGTTGTTCCGTCATAAGTAACCTTCTGCCAGATAAGCATAGGAAGAATTATACCGGGGATCATACCGCCGACAGCGCCGCCGATGGATCTGAATACCGAAAGAGAGGCTCTTTCAGCCGTGTCCTCGGTAACGATGTTAAGCATAGTTCCGTAGGGTACGTTCGCCATAGTGTACGCCGCGTCCCAGATAACGTAGCCGAGTATGAAAAGAACTGCTTTAAATACGGTGCTCGCGTTAGGGAAGGGGAGGAACACTGCCGCGCCGCCTACCAAAAGACCTAAAGCGCCGATAAGAATGTACGTCTTATACTTGCCGAGCTTGTATTTTCTCTTGTCGCCGTCGATAAGAGAGCCGATAAGCGGGTCGTTTATTGCGTCCCACGCCTGAACAAGCAACAGAAGCAGAGAGAAAAGCCCTGTTTCCATCATCATAAATACGAGCCAGAAGGTCTGAACCGTGCCCTTGAGCGAGAAGCTCATGTTGCAGCCGAAGTCGCCCGCAGCATAGGCCAGCTTGTCGCGTATGCCAAATTTGCGATACCCGTTTTTATCCAATTTCTTTTCTTTTTTCATTGCCAATTCCTCTTTTTATTTTTATTGTGCGATGTTACAATATTATTATAACCTACGCGCATAGAAAAACGGTAGTAAAAAAATAATCTGTTTTTGTATTATTTTCATTTAAGTGTAAAAACAATTGTTGCATTTGTCAAAAGAATGTGTTATAATAACTGTTGAAAACCACCAAAATGCCAAAAAAGAGGCATAGAAACAGTAAAAAAGGCGAGGGGCGTATGAGGCTTGAAAACGATCTGAATTTTTTCTGCGACATTCTCAATAAATGTCACGTTCATACGTCTTTTTTGTCTGCCGACGACAATTTGGGCGCGGCAGTAGATCCGAGATTTAACAGCATCGCTGCGTATTTTTCAAAATTTGATCGGACGGTGCAGTCGACGCTCGGAGAAATTAAAAGCAAGACTAAATATCTGCTCTGTAACGAGTACAAGCTTCGCTACGTCACCTTAAGACTGCCTATTCCCAGCGAAAAAAACATTCTCTTTATCGGCCCGTATCTCTCTTCGCATATGTCGTCAAGGGATATTCTTGAGCTCGGGGAGAAGACGGCGATAGATCCAAATCTGCAAAGGCTCTTAAAGGAATATTACGCAACCGTGCCTGTCCTGCCCGAAAACGATCGCATTTTTGACGTGATAAACACCTTCTGCGAGAGAATCTGGCAGGTTTCCTCCTTCGCCATCGTCGAGCTGAATAAAACCTACGCTCTGCCGCCCGTCTCGTCAGACGGCGCGCTTCGCGGAGAGAGCGGCGAGGAAATACTCGCGAGCGCGGAGATGATGGAGCAGAGATACGCGTTTGAAAACGAGCTTATGCGCGCTGTGTCGCAGGGACAGCAGCATAAGGAAAGCCTGCTTATGTCGGCGATTAACGAGCAAATGTTTGAAAAGCGTCTGCGGGACCCTGTCAGAAACGCAAAAAATTACTGCATAATTATGAATACTCTGCTTCGCAAGGCGGCGGAGAAGGGCGGCGTGCATCCCATATATCTTGACCGACTCTCCTCGGATATCGCCGCGAAAATAGAGCAGATATCAAATACGGACAAGGTAGCCCCTCTTATGAGGGAAATCTTTTCCTCTTACTGCCGTCTTGTGCGAAAGCGCTCGACAAATCGGCTTTCGCCAAATATAAAGAAGGCGGTCATCGTAATAGAGTCGGATATATCCGCCGAGCTCTCGCTTGCTTCGCTTGCTCGGCAGTTGGACGTAAGCTGCGGATATCTCGCGACGGCGTTCAAGCGGGAAACGGGAAAGACGGTATCCGAATACGTAAGGGAGAAGCGCGTAGAGCATGCGAAGTATCTCCTCAGCGCAACGCATCTTCAGGTGCAAACGGTTGCCATGCATTGCGGTATAATGGACGTTCAGTATTTTTCAAAGGTATTCAAAAGGCAGACGGGAAAAACGCCGAGAGAATACAGAGCTTCCGTAAGAGAGTAAGCTATATATCATTATAAAGAAAAAACAAGAGCATTTTAAGACGTAATAGGGAGGTTAAATATGCCAATGAAGATGACGTTCCGATGGTACGGAGAGGGGAATGACCGAATAAAGCTGTCGGATATAAAGCAGATACCAGGAGTTGACGGGATCGTCTGGGCGCTTCATCACAAGATGCCGGGCGAAATTTGGGAGGAAAGTGAAATAGCCGAGGTGAAGCGTCAGCTTGACGAGTACGGCTTCAATATGGACGTAGTTGAATCGGTAAACGTTCACGACGATATAAAAATAGGGCTTCCCACGCGAGACGGATACATCGAGAATTATAAACAGACCATACGCAATCTCTCGAAATTTGGCGTAAAGGTCATATGCTACAACTTTATGCCGATATTCGTGTGGTCGCGCTCGAATCTTTTCCATCCCGTAGGCGATGGCTCGACGGCGCTGTTTTATGAGAAGAATATGATTCAGGACGACTATAACGCGATGGCGAAATACATTCTCGACTTTACCGAGAGGTACAACATGTCCTTTCCGGGCTGGGAGCCAGAGAGAATGGCGAGGCTCGACGAGCTTTTCCGCGCTTATAAGGGGATCGATCATGAAAAGCTCTGGGAAAATCTCAAGTATTTCCTTCTGGCAATTATGCCCACCTGCCGTGAATGCGACGTCAAAATGGCTATCCATATGGACGACCCGCCGTGGGATATCTTCGGTCTGCCCAGATTGCTTGTAGACGAAGCGAGCATTGACCGTTTTCTTTCGATGGTTGACGATGAGTATAACTGTCTGACACTCTGCTCGGGAAGCCTTAACGCCAATCCCGACAATAACGTAGCGGATATCGTGCGTAAGCACTGCGACAGAATAGCGTTTGCTCACATAAGAAACGTAAAGCATTTTGAAAACGGCGATTTTTCCGAAGCGAGTCACAGAGATTGCGACGGAGACACGGGCATTCTTGATATCTTAAAGGCATATCACGATTGCGGCTTTGAGGGATATATCCGTCCCGACCACGGCAGACACCTTTGGGACGAGGGACCCGGAAACGTACGTCCGGGATACGGTCTTTATGACCGCGCGCTCGGCATTATGTATATGCTTGGCGTCTGGGACAGCCTTGAAAAATTCGATAATAAATAAGGAGAAAATGATATGATGCAGCTTCCAATAAATATAGACTATAGCGGCAAGGTCGTCGTCGTTACGGGCGCAGGCGGACTTATCTGCGGCGCTATGGCGAGAGCCTTTGCGCAGTCGGGCGCCAAGGTTGCCGCCCTTGACCTTAATGAAGAGGCGGTAAAGCAGCTCGCCGACGAGCTTCGCGCAGAGGGCTTCGTTTGCGAGGGCTATAAGGCGAATGTGCTTGACGTCGAGTCGCTTGAAGAGGTACACAAGGCGGTGCTTTCCGAGCTTGGCGAATGTGATATTCTCGTAAACGGCGCGGGAGGAAACAACCCCAGAGCCACCACCGACAATGAGTATCAGCACGAGGCGAAGGAGGGCGGCAAGTCCTTCTTTGACCTTAGCCCCGACGGCGTCGATTTCGTGTTCAAGCTCAATTTTCAGGGAACCTTGTTGCCTACGCAGACGTTCGCTAGGGATATGGTAGCGAAAAAAGCGGGCTGTATTCTTAACGTGTCCTCTATGAACGCGTATACGCCTCTTACTAAAATTCCCGCATACTCTGCGGCGAAGGCGGGTATTTCCAACTTCACGCAGTGGCTTGCTACTCACTTTGCGGGAACGGGTATTCGTTGTAACGCTATAGCGCCCGGCTTCCTTGTTTCAGCGCAGAATTATAAGCTGCTCTTTAACGAGGACGGTACGCCAACCCCGAGAAGCGCGAAGATTTTGAACGGTACGCCTATGGGCAGATTCGTTGACGCCTCCGAGCTGCTCGGAGGAACGCTCTTCCTCTGCGACGATAAGTCGGCGTCGGCAATCACGGGCGTCGTTCTTCCCATCGACTGCGGATTTGCCGCATATTCTGGAGTATAAGGAGAACGATTTCGACGAAGTCGGATTTCACTGTCAGTGAATTAGTTAAAAAGCGCGCGTCGGTATTAAAGCTGACGCGCGCTTTTTTCGCGCTCTATTTTTAAAAAATTTGTAAAGCTATTGAAATTTATATAAAAAGCGTGTAAAATAAAAGCCGAAATAAAAAACAAAAAGGGACAAAATATGAAATTTTTCAGACCTAAGCTTTTTGACGCGCTTAAGAATTATTCAAAAAAGCAGCTTGTTTCCGATTTGGTTGCGGGCGTTATCGTCGCTATAATAGCGCTTCCTTTGTCAATCGCTCTTGCAATAGCGTCGGGCGTATCTCCCGAAAGAGGACTTTATACCGCAATAGTGGCGGGCTTCGTTATTGCGCTTTTTGGGGGAAGCCGCGTTAATATTTCGGGCCCCACAGCCGCGTTTGCCGCCATCGTTGCGGGAATAGTCGCCGAGCACGGTATAGAGGGACTTGCCATAGCGACTCTTATGGCGGGCGCGATGCTTATACTAATGGGACTTCTCAGGCTCGGCGCTCTTATAAAATACATACCCGAGACCATAACGGTGGGCTTTACGTCGGGAATTGCCGTAACTATAGTGATAGGACAGATAAAGGACTTTCTGGGGCTTACCTTTG
>JAZOCY010000044.1:0-12167 GCA_045596805.1 Eubacteriales bacterium
GGACCTGTAAAAGTATATTCAAAACGTCGGGATGCGCCTTTTCGATTTCATCAAAAAGAATTACCGAATAGGGATTTCTACGGATTTTTTCTGTCAGCTGTCCCGCCTCGTCATATCCTACGTATCCGGGAGGCGCGCCTATTATTTTTGAGACCGAATGCTTTTCCATATACTCGGACATATCCAAGCGAATCAAAGCATCCGAGCGGCTGAACATATTTTCCGAGAGGACCTTTACAAGCTCGGTTTTTCCGACACCCGTAGGTCCTGCAAAAATAAACGAGGTAGGCGCTATGCGGTAAGAAACACCTGAGCGCTTTCTCTTTATTGCGGAGACTACCGAATCTACAGCCTCGTCCTGACCGACTATTCTCTTCTTGATGTTTTCCTTTAAGGTGCTGAGCTTTTCAAATTCATTCAAATTTATTGCCGAAGCAGGAACACCTGTCCAGATTTCAATTACGTCAGCCAAGTCGTTTGAAGAAAGAAAAATGCTATTACATATATTTTCAAGCTCTTCCTTACGCTTTAAAAGGTTCAATTCCGAGACCTTTATATCCGCCAGACGCTTATATTTTTCCTCGTTTGCCGCAGAGTCCTCACTGTCGGGGGTAGCCTCCACTTCGTTTTTCTGAGTCTGAAGCGCCAAAAGCTGCTTTTCCACATCCTTTTTTTCATTAATTTCAGAAGTGGACAGTGATAGATGGGAAGCGGCTTCGTCCAACAAATCTATCGCCTTGTCGGGCAAAAATCTGTCGGTTATATAACGCTCGGAGAGGGTTACCGCGTCGGAGACAACACTATCGGGAATCTGAATAGAATGGAATTCCTCATAGTATTTTTTTATACCCAAAAGCATTTCAACGCTTTCGGATATGCTTGGCTCATTGACGATAATCGGCTGAAAGCGTCGCTCGAGAGCGCTGTCCTTTTCTATATATTTCCTGTATTCCTTGAGAGTTGTCGCGCCTATTACCTGTATTTCGCCTCGTGACAAGGCGGGCTTCAAAATATTTGCGGCGTTCATGCTTCCCTCAGAATCTCCCGCGCCCACAATATTGTGAACCTCATCAATAACCAAAATAATGTTGCCGTCTGCTTTGACTTCTGAAATCAAGCCCAGAACACGCGACTCAAACTGACCTCTGAATTGCGTACCCGCAACCAAGGCGGTAAGATCCACAAGATAAATTTCGGAATTCTTCAATTTATAAGGAACGTCGCCCGAAACTATTCTTATAGCCAGAGCTTCCGCTATAGCGGTTTTACCGACGCCAGGCTCGCCTATAAGGCACGGATTGTTTTTCTGGCGTCTGCACAAAATCTGAATAACTCTGTCAAGCTCGCGCTTTCTACCGACAATATTATCCAGCTTGCCTTGTCTTGCCCTCTCGGTCAAATTGTGGCAATATGTGCTTAAAAACTTTTTTTCTGGGGTCTTTTTTGTCTTCTTTCCTACCTCGCCGTTTGAGGCTTTTTTAGCGCCGTCAGTCGATTGCATTTTTAGCCCCTGAAAAAGCTTGGGAATATCTATGGCAGGCGCGCCGCCGTCCTCTCCGTCCTCAGATGTGTCAGATAAAGCGCCGGGCAGGTTATCGAAAAGATTTCTCATATCCTCCGACATTCTGTCGAAGTCGTCCTCCGAGATTCCCATTTTTTCGAGCATATCGTTAACGGGCTTTATTCCGAGCTCTCTCGCGCACTGCAAGCACAGCCCCTCGTTTATGGTCTGATTGTTTTCTAGTCTTGTTATAAAAACCACAGCTACACGCTTGTGGCATCTTGCGCACATTTGCATGGTATTTTTCTTTCTTCCCTATTAGTATTATATATTTTTATTTAAAGAACAGTAGGATAGGATTTATTGACGTAAACAGCTTTAATATAACCGTATTTTCTGCCGAAAATCCGTTCAAAAAATCGGGGCTGGAAACTCTTATTGCCTCAAGCACGGAAATCGCGAGTCCCGAAAATATCCATATGTTTATTATCGTGCATAAAAATCCGAATAAAAAGCCCAGAGCCGAATTTATTTGAGATACGCCAGGAATTTTTTTAATCACCGCGTCCAAAACCACAGAAAGAATTTTAAGCACGACAAAGGTGCCTAAAAACAAAATAACGAACGCGAAAATGGTAGATAAAATATTTGCGACAAGCTCTGAAGATGAGCTTATAAATTTTTCAAGAGTATTATTCCCCGCTTCAAAGGCATTATTTGCCACCTCATCGACGTTGTATCCAACAAGGGACAAAATATTGCGTAGCGATTCGGGTATTGCGTTCACCAGACCTTCGGCGCTTATCTCTCCTCCGTTTATATCGGTTATATATTGATTTACCGCCGCGCCTATTTTTTCTTTTACAGGAGTAAAAATGTATTTTCTATTAAAAAAATCAGCAAGCTTGGAAGTAAAAGCATAAGAGATGATTACGGAAATTATTCCTGCGCCCATTTTTAAAACAGACTTAATGAAGCCTTTTTTTGCCCCGATAACAGAGCCTATTATTAAAATGGCTATTATGAGAAGATCCACTATCTGATTTACCATATTTTTTCTCCATTACTCAAAAATCACAAGATGAGACGCGTCGTTAGAAACGGCTATCGCGCTTTGGCTATTATATGCGAAAATTCTTCTTATCAAGTGGGAAACAGCAAAAGCTTTTTCTGTCATTTCACCGTCTTCGGACAACTTACCTATCGTACTGTCCGAGAGCAGATACAAGGTATCATTTTTATATGATATATCATTTACCCTGTTCACATTCTTATTATTATATATCAGTTTTCCGCTTATGTCAATAATGTTTACAGAACTTTTGTCAATTCTTTCCTCTGACGAAAAAATCAGAGCGATTCTGTCATTGCCGTTATATGAAAGATGGGTAAGCGAGTCTCTGTCATAAGAGTAAGATGAATTTATACTGCCGTCCGAATTATATACCAATGTCACGTCATCGCAACAAAGCAGGACCTTGTTTTGCTCTGTAAAATAGATCTTCAAGGGAAAGGAACCTGAAATTTCGGCTTTGAAATTCGGCTCGATATTTGAGCTCTTATATAAGCTTGAGGTATTATATAAGGTGGTTACGGTTTTATAAACTCCGTTTTCCGCCTCTGCTGTCGCCAATGCGACATATTTTCCGTCGGGGGAAAGCGAGCAGGATATTAGATATCTCGAATTTTTAAATTCGCCTATGAGGGAGAACCTTTCATTATACAAAAGAACAGAGGTGCTGTACTCTCTTGACTTCGTGCCAATTAAAAATTTACCGCTATCCGATATATATGCGCAGCTTATGGGAAATTCGCACGCTTCCTCTTGATATAGCAGGCCAATCTTGCCGTAAACTGAAAACTTGTTGCCGTTTTGTTCGTATACAATAAAATATTTATCCGACGTAACGACTATGGGCGAAGTAAAGCTATCGCTGTATGAATATATTTTTCTGCCCGACATACTGTATAGCGACACCGTCTGATTTTCAGCAATTATCAGGTTGCCGTCAAGCACTTCAAAAACCGTATTGTTATCCGAATTGTAATAGATAACGTTTTGCGATTTTTCGGAGGAGGAATAATATTCGGAATCTATATTTCTTATCAAAAGCTGAAAATTGTCATAGGTGATGCTGTCGCCAAAGAAAAAGACAGATATGAGAATGGCGCTGATAAAAGCCAACAAAGAAACCGTTTTCGCTATTCTGAAATATTCCGACCATTTAGAAAAATACTTTTTTTGGTCTTTTATTTCTTCATCATAAAGCTCTGTATGAGGCAACAGATCCATATATTTTCCTCCTTTCCTTACGTTAATCACTTGATAACTATATTTTCGTCTCCTAAAAGCTTTTTGAGACCGTTTATTAAAGCGGGCTCTGACAAATTTACTGAAAGATTCTTATAGTTATAATACTTTTTTAGAGAGACACTGTATATTACAACAGGCGACTCGCCTTTATGGGACTTTAACAGCTCAATTGCCTTTTCGCATGCAGGGCTTCCGACAAAATCAAGCTTCAAATATATGGTTTTGCTTGAATTTTCTCGGTCTGTCTTCAAAGAAGCGCTCTCGGGCGCGTTATAATCCGTATCCGAAATCAAAATCTTCGCATCAGATAAAATTATTTCGGCGTCCTCTTCATCCTTTTTGCTTACTGCGCCGCTTATACAGACAGTCATATCCTGAAGCAAAATTCCACCGAATTTATCAAGCTCTTTAGAAAAGACAATTACGTTTATTTCACCCGTCGAGTCCTCTAAGGTCAGAAATGCCATATTTGTCCCGTTTTTTGTAGTCTTGTTGACACGGCGATTTATAACGCCGACTAAAGTGATTTTTCTTTTTTCATAATATGAATTTTGCTCGCCGCTTTGCAAATCAAGCGCATTATGAATGTCAAAAATATCGGTATGCTCAATTGAACGAATATGCTTTTGATATCCGTCTAAAATATGTCCCGAAAAGTACATTCCCGAGCTTTCCTTTTCAAGAAGCAAAAGCTCTCTTATATTAAATTCAGGAATATCGGGATAGACAAACGGCTTGTCTATGCTCTGCTTGTCTTCTTCGGAGAAAGCAGAAAAAATGTCTATCTGCCCTGAAATAATTTCATGGTTTTTTGATGTTGCCTTGTTGAGTATTTGCTCATAGGAATGTAAAAGCTGAGAACGGTACGCGCCCAATTTATCAAAGGCGCCGCACTTTATCAAATATTCAAGCTGCCTTTTTGTTATATTGTACGCAGTCATTCGTTGCACGAAATTTTCAAAGGAGGTAAACTTTCCTTTTTTTCTTTCCGAAAGAATAGTTTCTAGAAAAGGTCGTCCTGCATTTTTTATTGCAAGCAAGCCGAATCTTATTCCGTCCTTATCTACCGTAAAATTCAGCTTACTTTCGTTAATATCGGGCGCAAGAACCTGAATGCCGAGCTTCGCGCACTCATTTACGTATTCGTTTATTTTAGCTACGTTCCCGAAAACAGAGGTGAGCATAGCAGATAAATACTCTTTGGGGTAATGCGCCTTTAAATATGCCGTTCTGTAAGATATCATAGCGTATGCGGCGGCATGGCTCTTATTGAACGCGTAGTTTGCAAAGCTAAGCATTTCATTAAAAATCTTTTTTGCGATATCGGTATCTATTCCGTTCTTCTCCGCGCCCTTCACAAAGGCTTCCTCTTCTGATATCAGCTCTTGAGATTTTTTCTTAGCCATTGCGCGACGTACAGTATCCGCGCGCGCAAAGGTATAGCCTGCAAGCGTCCTGAAAATTCTCATTACCTGCTCTTGATACACAATGCATCCGTAGGTCTCGCTGAGAATGTCCTTTAAAATAGGGGTATCATATTCTATTTTTTCTTTTCCGTGCTTTCTCGCAATATACTGAGGAATAGACGCCATAGGTCCCGGTCGGTATAAAGCAATAGCGGCGGTTATATCATAAATGCTTTCAGGCTTTAATTCTGTAAGCATTTGTCTCATTCCGTCCGATTCAAGCTGAAAAACACCGTCCGTTTTGCCGTCCGAAATCAGCTTATAGGTCTTTTCGTCGTCAAGCGCTATGCTCTCAATATCAAAGCTCGGTTCCTTTTCCTTTATTTCCTTTACGGCGTCTGAAATTATCGTAAGATAACGCAGTCCGAGAAAATCAAATTTTACCAAGCCTAAGGCGGCGACTGTATCCATATCGTATTCGGTTACAGTAACGTCTCCGTTTATAGCAAGCGGAACGTAATTATTGACAGGCTTTTCGGTTATAACTATGCCTGCGGCGTGCGTAGATGCGTGACGGGGCATTCCCTCCAGCTTTCTTGAAATTTCAAGTAAGTTCCGTACGTTGCTATCATTATTCAAGATATCTTCAAGCTCTTTGTTATTTTTCAAAGCGCTTTCAAAGGTCACGCCAAGCGCCTGAGGAATAAGCTTCGCTACCCTGTCCACCTCGGAATAAGGCATACCGAGCGCGCGTCCTACGTCTCTTATTGCCGCGCGCGGCGCAAGAGTTCCAAAGGTAATAATTTGAGAGACGTGATCGCTTCCGTACTTCTCTTTTACGTATTCGATGACCTCTTCACGTCTTTCGTAACAGAAATCCGTATCAAAATCGGGCATTGAAATACGCTCGGGATTCAAAAATCTCTCAAAAAGCAAGCCGAAAGCAAAGGGGTCTATATCTGTTATACCTACGCAAAACGCAACCATACTGCCTGCGCCAGAGCCTCTGCCCGGTCCGACGGGAATTTCTCTTCGCTTGGCGTAGTCAATAAAATCTCTTACTATCAGATAATATTCGTTAAAGCCCATAGAATCAATCACAGAAAGCTCGTAATTGATCCTCTCGATATAATCCTCCCGCTTACCAAAGGAAAAATCTATTCTGCCGTTGTTTATCAGTCGGTTTAAACCGTTTATAGCGTGGTTTCTAAGCTCGTCCCGATGTGAAAGTCCGTCACTCTCAGGGAATTTAGGCAAATGAGTTTCCCCGAATTTAAAATCGAAGCTACACATTTCGGCAATCTTTACAGTATTCTCAACAGCGTCCTTATATCTGCCGAAGAGGTTTTTCATTTCCTCGCTCGATTTATAGTAAAATTCATTCGTCTCAAAGCCGATAGGTCTGCCCTCTGACAAAAGAGTGTTCGTTTGTATGCACATAAGAACAGCCTGTACGTCTGCGTCCTTGCGTTCCAGATAATGAACGTCATTTGTCGCGACCATAGGGATATCAAGGCGAAGAGACATCTTTTCTATCTCCTTCGCTACTATCATCTCATCATCTAAGCCGTGATTTTGTATTTCCAAATAAAAGTTATCTTTTCCAAAAATGCCCTGTAAAGCTAACGCCTGTTCCTCTGCTTTTTTGAAATCTCCCGCAAGTATTGATGAGGGAATCGCGCCCGCAATACACGCGGACAAGGCTATAAGTCCCTCAGAATGAGAGCGAAGCAATTCTAAATCTATTCTCGGACGGGAATAAAAGCCCTCGGTGTAGCCACAGGAAACAAGATATATAAGATTTTTGTACCCCGTCTCATTTTTGCAGAGCAGAACCAAATGATTTCCCGACATATCATTTTTCCCGTTCTTTGAAAAGCGAGAGGTTCTCGATACATATACCTCGCAACCGATAATAGGCTTTATACCTACCTTTTTACACTCCTTGTAGAAGGAAACTGCGCCATACATTGCGCCGTGGTCTGTAATAGCTACGGCTGTATGCCCCTCCTTCAACGCCTTTTTGGGAATATCGGAAATTCTGCAAGCGCCGTCAAGAAGGCTATATTCACTATGTAAATGCAGATGCACGAAATCACTCATAAAAGATAACCTCCCTGTAATTTTTAGCTTAATCTATGCTTTCAGCGAAAGCAATTATTTTTTTCAGTCTGTGATTTACGCCCGATTTTGAAATCGGGGGATTTAACATTGAGCCGAGCGCCGATAAGGAAATGTCGCTATATTCAAGCCGTAGCTCAGCCGTAATTCTCAATTCATCGGGCAAAAGCGCGATTTTTCCGCTTTCCTTCAATTTTGTTATCGCTTCTACCTGCTTTATACCAAGCTCTACCGAGCGCAAAATATTAGATGATTCAATATTGGCTCTGCGATTGGCATAGTTTTTATACTGATTTCTTATGCCGTAATTAATTAAGTCCATTGCCGTTTGACCTTCATCAATCGCGGCAAGAAAATCGCATATTTCACTGCTGTTTTTAAAATATACTATTTTTTCATTCTTGCGCTCTGTATATTTAGGTATCATTTCAATTTGTGAGAATAAGGACATAAACATTTTTGCCCGTTCACCTAATGAAAACTCTAAATGGAAGGCTTTGTCGGGATCGGATATTCTGCCCGACGACAAGAATATTCCTCGCAAAAACGAGGTCCTACAGGACGGGCATTTGCATTGCGACATCAACGTTTCTTCGTTGATATCAGCGAGATATTTCACGGCAGAATCACAATAAAAGAATAATTCGTAGCCTCTTCTACCCTTTGTTCTTTTTTTATAAACGAGCTCTCGGCTAAAGAGCTCCAAGAGTGCGCGGGATATATAATCAGCCTCTGTATCACTGTTTGCGTATATTCTTATTCCGTCATTATGCAAAAAGCCCTTTGCTGCGATGAAAGCGAAAAAAAGCGATCTTTTGCAGCAATTCTTTTTCACTAACGAATTATAAATATTTTCCTTCAATTCAGACGAAAATGAAATTTTTACCACTCCCAACCTTAAAGAAACTCAACCTCGCATTCGAGCATAACGCCGCTCTTTTCATAAACTGTATTTTTTACGTATTCTATGAGCGCGCAAACGTCGCTTGAGGTTGCTTTTCCGCAATTTACAAAAAAACCTGCGTGCTTATGAGATACCATTGCGTCTCCTATTCTGTACCCCTTCAGCCCCGCCTCCTCGATGAGCTTACCCGCAAAATTATTCTCGGGGCGCTTGAAAATACTTCCCGCATTCGGGAACTCAAGCGGCTGCGAGGCTTTTCTCTTCGCCATAAGCTCTTTCATTAATTTCAAAATATTCTCAAAATCAGCGTATGATAAATTAAATTCTGCCAAAAGAACGGTTATAGGCTCAGCTTTGCACCTGCTGAATCTGTAGGAAAAATTCATTTCCTCATTAGAATATGTCACAACCTTCTTTTTTTCGTGGTGATAACATTTGGCAGAAATCAAAATATCGGAAATCTGCGAATTATACGCCCCGCAATTCATATATACGCCGCCACCGACGGTAGCGGGTATCCCGTAAAGCCTTTCAAGTCCCGAAAGCGAATGCTCTGCCGCCTTTTTCGCTAAAAGAGAGAGCGAGGCGCCGCATTCGGCTCTTAAGCGTGTGTGAGAAAAAGAGAAATTATTCATCTTTCTCGTTATTATGAGGACTCCGTCAAATCCTGAATCAGCAGGAATAAGGTTAGTGCCGTTTCCTATAACTCTGAAAAAGATTTTTTCGTTTAACAGAAAATCTATCAGTTCTTCAAAAGCATTAATGCCGAGAGGAAAAATTGCTATCGAGGCATCCCCTCCTAATTTAAAGCTGCAGCATTTCGACATTGGATAACTCTCGCACCATTCAAATGCGCCGTTATTTTTGTTATTATAATCGGAAACAAAATCAATTATCGGTCTTGTATTCATTATGCCCCCAAATATACAGTTTTTTCCTCGATTAATTCCTTTGCTACTTCCCTTTGCTTTTCGGTTATATCAATTCCACCTAAAATTCTCGCAAGCTCGGATACGCTTCCCTCTCTGTCAAGCTCGTCTATTTTTGTATATATACGTTCATTTTCCTCTTTCTTGCTTATAAGCAAGTGCTTATCCGAAAGCGAGGCTATTTGCGCCGAATGTGTGACACATATGACCTGCGCGCTTGTTGACGCATTTAAAAGACGTATTCCTATTTTTCTTGCCGTCTTTCCCGAAACTCCCGCGTCGACCTCGTCGAAAATCAAGGTATCAATCGAGTCCTTATCCGCCATAACGCTCTTTATAGCGAGCATAATTCTCGCCATTTCTCCGCCCGACGCAATTTTCGAAATCGGCATTTCAGGCTCTCCCACGTTCGTGGACACCAAAAAATCAACCTTGTCTATTCCCGACGGTGAAAAAACGTAATTATGATTTTCCGAATGCTTTTCGACGGAAATCTTAAAGCTTACCTTAGGCATATCTAAAAATTCAAGATTCCCTTGAATCTTGAGAGCCAACTCATTCGCAAAGACTACTCTCTTGCCGTGAAGGTCTTCTGCTATCAGGGTAATTTCCTTGAGAATTTTCTTCTCCTCTGATTCGAGCTTTGAAATTTCATTTTCAGAATTCTGTAGCGTGTCTAATTCTTCTTTTGCTCTATCCTTATACTTTATTATATCGAAAATGCTTCTGCCGTATTTTTTCTTGAGTTTTTCTATTGTATCTAATCTTGATTCTATTTTGTCAAGCATCGCCGTAGGGTCGTCTATATCATCTTCCTGTAGCGCGTAAACTATTTCAGAAGCGTCATCAATGACGGGCAAGACCTCTAAAAGCAGCTCGCTTGCTTTTTTTACCTCAGGCAGTACATCCTCTATCTGAGAAAGAGCGGAAACCGTTCTTTCTATAATATAGGATGCATTTCCTTTTTCATTGCCTTTAAGCGCTCTGTAGGCAAAGCCAAGCTGCTTCGAGATACGTTCAAGGTTCTTTATTTTTATCTTTTTTTCTTCGAGGCTCTGATCCTCTCCGTCCCTGAGCTTTGCGCCTTCTATCTCGTTTACTTGATAATTCAGCATTTCTATCATACGGATTCTTTCGCTTTCATCCTTGCAAATAGAATGCTTTTTAGCGCGAACGTCGCACAGCTTGGAATATAGAGCCTTATACTCTGACAAAACATCTCCCAAAAGGGCGTATTTGTCTATCATATCAATACAGACCTGAGCGTCACTTAAAAGCTGATTGTCCTGCTGTCCGTGAATAGCTATCAAATAAGAAGAGGCTTCTCTCAAAAGCGAGAGGCTCACAGTCCTGCCGTTAATTTTGGCGGTGCTCTTTCCGTCACTCGATACCGTTCTCTGAAGCAATATCTCTCCGCCCTCATCAACATAAATTCCAAGCTCGGAAAAGTGTTCAAATAATTCTTCTCTTATATCGGTAAAAAGAGCGCTTACCATAGCGCGTTCTTCACCTGTGCGAATTATTTCTTTTCCAAACCTCAGGCCTCTCAATAGATTTATACTGCCTATAATTACGGACTTGCCCGCGCCCGTTTCTCCTGTCATTACGTTGAAGCCGTTTATAAAATCAATATCAGCATTTTTTACTACAGCCACGTTCTCAATGTGTAAAGATGACAGCATAATTCTATCTCCTTTCGAAAATTTATATTGTTTTTATCATTTGTCTGATTTTATCGCTCAAATCCGCAGCGGAATCATTATTTCTCACGACCACCAAGATAGCGTCGTCGCCCGCTACGCATCCTATAATATCCTCTATATTGAGGGAATCCACGCAGGTGGCAACTGCGCTTGCCATTCCTGGAAAGGTTTTTATAATGATAAGATTTCCCGCATAATCAACCTTGATAATAGATTCTGTAAGCGCACTGTTAAAGCGAGGAATAACGTGCTCCTTTTTTACACGGACGGCATATTTTGAGACACCGTTTACAGAGCTTCCCTTTATCAGCTTCAATTCACGTATATCTCTTGATACGGTTGCCTGCGTAACATTAAATCCGCTTTCCTTGAGATATTTGATTAGATCGTCCTGTGTCTCTATCTCGTACTGCTCTATCAATTCCAGAATTCTTTTTTGTCTTTCGTTTTTCATTGTACGCCCCTTTCGATTATATATCCATTTTTTCGTGAAGCACGCCCAAAATTCCTGTGTTTTCTAAAGAAACCAGCTTTAAGGGACGCGAAGATTTCGTAACGGTAACCTTGTCTCTATACGTCAACGTATATGTATCAATTCCATCAATATTTACGTATAAAATTTCATCATTTTCCGAGATATGCTTTACCGAAACGTTCAAGCTCGGTGAAAAAAGTATAGATCGGTTAAAAAAGGAATGTGGGCATATCGGTGTTGCGCATATTGCTTCAAGAGAATTGTCAATAGCAGGGCCGCCTGCGGAAAGTGAATATGCGGTTGACCCCGTAGGCGTTGAAAGGATAACTCCGTCTGCTCTATAGGAAAATGAATTGCCCAGACTGTCATCTAATTCAAAATCCGAAATCCCAAGCGCCTTGCCGTTCGAAACAACAACGTCATTTACAGCCTTACGCTTTTTAAGCTCTCTTACGTCATTTTTAGAAATATACACGTCAAGCGTCATTCGCTCTGAAATATTAAATTCACCGCTAAAAAGCTTATTTAACTTTCTGAGAGAGTCTGCGGGAATTTCAGACAGATATCCAAGTCTTCCCATATTTATTCCCAATATAGGTATATCTCTTTCGATGGCAACCTCTGATGCGTCAAGTATCGAGCCGTCTCCGCCTATAACGATAATACAGTCAAACTCAATTTTCTCATCAAAAATATCAATACAGGACAATTTTTGATGCTTAATAGCGTCGCAGACAGACCTGTCTGCATAAACGCTCGCCCCGTTTTCAAGCAAAACAGCGATTACATCTGAGGTGACCTTGTAATGCTTATC
>JAZOCY010000045.1:0-12938 GCA_045596805.1 Eubacteriales bacterium
AGGTGGTTGCGAAGGCTATCCGTGACGCAAAGCGCGGCAAAACTATGTCGGTGACTAACTGGTATACTAAATTACAGCATTTGCTCTTTAAAATTCTGCCCGACTGCCTGCTCACTAAGGCATGGCTCGGAATGCAAAAAAATTGAAAATTGAAAATGGAAAACTGAAGGTTGGCGACTGACCGTTACGTAAACGAAATCCCGTTCGACCTTCACCCTGCGAAGCAGGACTTCATCGCGAAGCGACTTCATCCGCCAAAGGTGGATTTCATCCGTCGCAGACGGATTTAATTCTCAAGCCGTGACGGAGGTGGATTGCGAAGCGAGACGGAGGAAAGCCTCCCTTGTGTAAAGGGAGGTGGCACGGCTTCGCCGTGACGGAGGGATTGTAGCTCTCGCCAAAGGGAACACAAAGGCACCCTCGTGCATTTATATTAGAAAGAAGTTGAATTTTTAAAGATTTTCTTCCTTAATTTTCAATTTTCAACTTTCAATTTAACGGAGTTTTTTATGTCAAGACAATTCTGGAAGGGTAGCACCCTTTTATCTCCTGTTCCGCCCTGTCTTATAAGCTGCGGAAATATGGAAAAATCAAACGTAATAACAGTCGCGTGGACGGGTATTCTCAATACTCACCCCCCGAAGACCTATATTTCGGTACGCCCCGAAAGATATTCCTACTCTCTGATAAAGGAGTCGGGGGAATTCGTTATAAATCTCGCGCCGTCATCACTTGCGAAAAAGGTGGACTTCTGCGGAATTTACACGGGCGCCAAGGTGGACAAGTTCAAGCGCTGCAATTTTACAAAGCTTGCGTCCAAAGAGCTTTCCGTCCCCACAATTGCCGAGTGCCCCATCTCGCTCGAATGCCGTGTCTGCGATATAGTCCATCTCGGTACGCACGATATGTTTGTCGCCGATATTCTTTCGGTTTCGGTTGACGAAAGCATTTTAGACAAGAACGGGAAGCTGTGCATAGAAAAGGCAGACCTCTGCGCCTATGCTCACGGCGAATATTACAAATTAGGCGCGAAGCTCGGCAAGATGGGCTTTTCTACCGACAAAAAAACAAAGCGTTCTCATTAAAGTGTTATCCTTGACGCGTCCTCTTTTAAAGATTTTTGCTCACGACGGCTTATACATAGCATAACTTGTTAACGAGATTTATCTTTGTTCTTTGCAAACGTCTTTAAAACGCAGAATATGCTATGCTTCCCTTCACGACGACTAAAAGATATGATTTCGAAAACGCGGGATTTCTTACGCAAATCGCGGACGGATACTCTTCGGATACAAGCTGTATCATTTCTACGACAAAATCCCAATACTCTAAACAAAGCTCGTTGAACGGATCTTGAGCGAGAGCCAAAATTACTTTTCTAAACGTATTGCGGGGAGTCAGCACATAGAATTCGTTAGATGGATCCCAATATATTGTTCCATACTCGCTTAAGTAATAACTTATTTCTTCTTCATATAGGATTCCATATTCGTCATACGGACTCTCTTCGTTGTGCTTATTATCTGAAGTAATATTTTCTTGAATTTCCTTTGTATGAGATGCGTTGTCCGTGATTTTATCTGCAGCGTTGTCTACTTGGGCATTATTTGTGCTGCAGCCTGATAGAATGAGGGTTGCTATGATTAGCAGTAGAGCAATGCGGCTTTTCATGATGTATGTTTCCTCTCCAAATAAAAAAGTGTGTCCCAAATTGAGACACACCGAAAAAGTGCATCTCTCCTTGTTGTCACACAAGCTTAATTCCATTTTGGGCATAAGCAAAAAGAGAAAACACCTTTTACCAAGATATAGTTTTCCCAAAATGAATATATTTACTTGTGTGACATAGACATTATACCATGTTTTCAAAGAACTGTCAAGAAAAAATATGAATAGGCGCCATATAGAAAAAGGCAAAGTCCTTAAATTAAGACTTCGCCTTTTTCTTTTTTTGTTTTGTTTTTATTCTTCGTCTTCGGCTTTTACCAGCTCGACGATTTCAGTTTCTTCTATGATTTTTTCATACAGAAGATTTACGAGAGCTTCTTCTGCCAAGGCGTCCTCGCCCATCATCTGAATTATGCTTTCCGCCGTATATGCCTGACCGTACATGCTTGTATAATAATTTGCGTAGTAGGCGGCAATAGAAGCTATGCTCTCGTCTTTTTCTGCTTCGCTTTCAAAGTCTATCTTCTCCTTCTGAATGATGTAGAAGGGAACCATCTGCATAAGGACGGTTTTTCTTGCGTATTTTTCAATCGCCTCATCGTGAGAAAGCGTTTTGTCATAGTTTTCTCCTAAATATTCGGGCGCCATCTCTTCGACAGTAGAATAGGGGAAATCGGTATATACTTTAGAATAATAATCAAACGCCTCCTGCAGGTTGCTCTTTGAATACTCGACAAGCTCTGTAACAACCGTTTCTGGATACTTCTTTACCTCTGCCTTTTCATAAAGCGAGGCGAAAAGCTTACTAATCGCTGAATTCTTAAGAGACATCTCTCTGCTTTCCTTCAAATAAAGCTCGACACTCGAACGAAATTCCTCAACCAAAGCGTCGCCTGTAGCGTCCTTCTCGCTCTTGTAGCCTATTTTGCCCGTAATGATTTCTGCTGTCAGCTCGGGAAGCTCTGTTCTCGAAAGCTCTTTGATTATAACGTGGAAAACTGCTTCCTTACCCGAAAACTCCTCATTTAATTTGTAGGGGTCGGGGAAAGTGACCGTTATAGGTGTACTCTCCTCTATTGCGGCAAAGGATACCTTCATCGAAATTGACGCGTTCTCCTTCTCTCCGTCTCCGTCTACGTCATATTCGGCGTCAAAATTAAAGGTCGTTCCAACCGTTTTTCCTATAATCTGCTCTGCGAAGACCGCATCTGCCTCGCTCGGATTCGCGAGGTCTATTCTTGCGCTCTGCTCGCCCGTCTTGTCGCTTCCGTCCTCTGCTTTATATGCGTAGGAATAATTAACGTAAGCTACGTAATCGGCTTTTGCCGTGCCCGACTCTATTCTTGTAAACGAGGTCGTGTTCGGCACTATTCCGACAAGCGCGTCCTCAAAGCCGTCAATAAAGCTATTCGAGCCTATAACGAGAGAATGAGGGTTTTTGTCGGTCATATTGCTGCCGCCCTCGAAGTCAAGCCCGTCCATTGTGCCTCTGTAATAGAGAGAAACGGTGTCGCCCTCCTCTACGGCGCGATCTGTATAAGATACCTTTTCCATTACGCTTTCAAGTATTTGCTTAATATAATCCTCAACGTCAGCGTCCGTTATTTCGGGAATAGCATCGACTCCTACCTTTTGTCCGAAATAATCGTCTCTGTCAAGAGAGATGTAATCGCTCATTTTTTCCTTATAAAAGCTGAAGGCCTCATCCTCGCCCTTGTTTTCCTCTTTCTTTTTACAGGACGCCATACCAAGCGTCAATGATAAAATCATAAGTACGGCAAGGAAGCATAATAAAAATCTTTTCATTTGTTTTTCTCCTTAATGTATTTGAAATATATTAAAGCGCTTTTTATTTATAGTTGTCTGCCGCCTGTGTGGCTAAAGCATCGCAGCGCTCATTATATTCGTGTCCGTTGTGTCCTCTTACCCAGAAAACTGTAACCTTATGTTTACCGAGCAGGGACAAAAGCTCTTCCCACAAATCAGGATTTTTCGCTTTTCCTTTTTTCCAATTTGTGCGTCGCCACTCCTCAGCCCAGCCGAGCGTGATGGCGTCGGTCATATATTTTGAGTCGGAATACAGCTCTACCTCGCAGCTTTCCTTTAATGCCGAAAGTCCTTTTATAGCTGCAGTAAGCTCCATTCTGTTGTTCGTCGTATTGCTCTCGCCTCCCGAAAGCTCTTTTTCGACTCCGTTATAATAGAGGATAGTTCCCCATCCGCCCGCGCCCGGATTTCCTCTGCAGGCGCCGTCCGTATATATCTTAACCTTTTTCAAGCTTCGTTCCTTTCGCTTTTTAAAAGGCAGCGGGGCGACTTATTTTTTCATCTCCCCGCTACGTTGCTTCAATTATTCTTCGCTTTCCGCTTCCTCTGCGTCAAGCTGGCTTGTCCAGGTTATAAGACCTGTATCAAAATCGGTGTTGTAATCGGCATAGATAGCGTCAAGAATCTTATTCTTTATAACTGCTTCATTGAGATAGCTTTCGCTGAGTCCGTCCACAGTCGCCTTCGCGTTGCTTTCAGAAAGGACCTTCAAATCAGATTCGCTGTAGCCATAGCCGAAAATGCTGTTATAGAGAGAATAAAGCTGCTTATAATATTCGGTATATTCTACCTCTAACTCTGCCTTAAGCTCTTTTTTATCGTTCTTCGTCACCTCTGTCAAGCCCATTTCCTTCGCTATGCTGTAAAGCGTGAGCTTGCCCTTGACGAACGCCTTTGCGTTTTCTTCAATTACGCTCTCGTAGTCCTCTTCTCCGTACTTGTTCTTAGCATAGGCTTCAAGTGTGGAATACTGCGACTGAATGCTCTGCGCGTCAGGAGAAGCGTTATACTCATATTCGAGGTTGTTCTTTTCTGTCTTTATATAGCTTTCTATCGTGCCTGCGGGGTAAGACGCGACCTCTGTGTTATCAAGAATAGCAGCCCAGATAGCGTTTCTTACGAGATTCTTGAAGGTGTCTGCCTTCTCTGCCTGCGTCTTTGCGTATTCGCGGCAAAGCTCGACTGCAACGAATTCCTTATACGCTGAAATCAGGTCCTCCTCGTCGGACTCAAAGCCGAGCTTGGAAATGGTGTCCTCGTTAATCGAAGCCACGCCCTCCACTACTACGTAGAAATTTACCTTTTTGCCTGCCAATTCAGTGCTGCTGTAATCCTTGGGGAAGGTAAGCTCAAGCTTCTTTGCGTCCATTGTAATAACCTTTTTTACAGTAGCTGCAAAAATAACTGTCTCAAGCTCTGCATCGGTGTCAGCGTTCAATTCGAGAGAAAAGATGAGCTTCTCTCCTACGTTCTTGCCTACGAGCTCAGCCTTTACCGAATCTTCAAGCAAAGAGGTCTCGGAAAGCTTAAGCGCGATGTCCTTATATGAAACATAAGTTGAGCCCTCGCCGTACGTGCCTGTTATATCAAGAACGACAAGGTCCTCTTCGCCAACCGTTCCGTCCTCGCGGGCAGTCAGGCTTGTCTCTGAGGGGACAATTCCTATCATCGAATCCTCAAAGCCCTCGATAAATGAGTCTGAGCCTATCCAGAGATATGCGCTCTCCCCGTGTCCAAGGTTAGAGCCACCCTGGAAGTCGGTCTCCTTTCCGTCCTCGTCAACGGTTGCGCCTCTGTAGTAAACCTTTACCAAATCGTTCTCGGCTATAGCCCTATCCGACGTGAAAATGCTTCCGTCCTCTTTTTCAAGCTCTTTGAATCTGTCCGAAATCTCGGTGATTACCGTATAATCGGTCACGTTCGTCTCAAGCTCGATAGGAAGCTTTTTATAATCGGGATTCTTAAATGAGATATACGAGCTCAAATCCTCTTTTGCGTAATCAAAGCCCTTTTTGCCGCAGCTTGCCAAGGCAAACGCGCCCAAAATCATAATAAGAGCCAAAACTGTGCTTAAAATTCTTGTCTTCATTATTCTTTCCTCTTGTTTTATGTTTTTCTTACAAATAAAAGTATCACGGCTTATTATACCACGTATTTTTCAAAAAAGCAAATATTTTATAAAAACATTCGGCTTTTCAATAATTTTTCTCGTAGTCGGGAATCTTTCCGTCCAGAATCAACTTTATATCGTTATACATCTTTTCGACCTCGGCGCTCGATATATAGAAATATGCGCCCCCGTCAATGCCGACCAGCGTTTGACGCTCACTGTACGGACAAAACTCTACCGTCCTCTTTTCCGAATTTTTAAGAGTTACCGTAAGCGTAAGCACGGAGTTTTCCTTTTTTGAAACTATTTCCGACGCGTCACGTTCTCCCGTATAATCTCCCGAATAATAAATCGTGAGCATATCCATAAAGAGCTGTCTGAAAGCAGAAACGTTTACCGAGTTCGCGCTTTCTATGTGACGCACTCCGTTAAGTAGCGTCTTTCCCTGCGAGACTGTGTGAGATAGAGCGAAGGTGTGTGTCTCTGCGGCGTCGGCATATCTGAAGTCGAACTTGACTTCCGCTACGTCGCCTATATTTATGCTGAAGGGCTTATTCGCTACCCACGAGGAAAAGGGCTCGTAGAGATAATCGAGCGCTTCTCCGTCAACTCTCGCTATTATATCGAAGAGAAGGCTTCCCACATAATAGCTTCCGTCCTCCTGCTTCTCGCTTATGTAGAGCATATTCATTATATAATCCGAAATTTCAACGTCGTTTGAGTTTGCGACACTCTTTACGCTTTTGGGCGTCGCGTAGTAAATTTTAAACTCGCCCAAGCCGTGCTCTTCCATCTTTTCGCTTGTCAGACCGAAGTCGACGACCTCGATTCCCTCAAGCGCCTCAAGGTCTTCAAGCACCGTCATATACATATCGGTATTCGGGACGTAGCTTCTCTTTTCTCTCGGGTCGGTTATGGCGTAAATGTCTCCCGCCTGAAAGAGCGAGCGCTCGTTTGTGTTGAGATAGTTTAAGCAGATTTCAAGTCGGTCTATGCCAAAAAGCTCTGAAACGCAGAATTCTACGCTTCTGCCCGCAAACGCCTCGTCTTCATAGCTTGCGTCAAACTTCTGTATAAAGGTGAAGCCGCTATCTCCTAGTTTCTTGCCCTCGAAGGCATTTTTGACAGCCACCTGCGCGTCTCTTAAATCCAGACTGCCAAGGAGCAGCTCTCCCTTTTCGCCGTTTTCCTTTACTTCATAATATTCAAACTGGACCGTGTCGTCTCTGTGGACCGTTTCTTCTTCGTCCGTAATTTTACGCCATACGGTGAAGTCCTTCGTATAATAGTGTCCGTGCGTGGTAAATACTCTGGTAAGCACAGGCTTTACGTAGTATTCGGGCTTCGCCTGTACCGCGTTTCCTACCGTGGGGCTCTGGCTCACGTAAACCGACGCGACGCCCTCTCGCCTTAAGTAGTATCCACCGTCCGTAATGGTCTTTTCTCCCACGTAGACCTTGTATGTCTCGCCGTCATAGGTCTCGACTTCAAAATAGTCGGGGTCCTCCTCAAGAGAGAGCCCGTATTCCGCGAATATTTCCTCCGTGACGTCAGAGCTTATTATCTTTTCTCTGACGTAGGTCGTGCCAACCGACACCACTATCTCGGATATTTTCTCGTAATCGTATTCGGGAAGAAGGTAAACGCTTTCCCCTTCCTTTATGATAAAATCAGACGTCCTCTTCGACGGGTTGCTTCTTACAAATGAATAGTCTCCGTTTTCGTTATGGATAGATATAGACTTTATATCGTCACGCTCTATTTTTTCATAGAGCAATCTTATGTTGTAATAGAGTCCCTCGCCCTCGTCTACCGAAAGCGGCGGCTCCTTTGGTTCTTCCTTGTTTTCTATGGGCACAACCACGAAAAAATAAAGGAGAAGCATAAGAACGAATGAAAGAGAGAGTATAATTATCAGTTTCTTTTGTTTCTTCATATCCCCTCTCCTCTCACATATATTTGCGTCTTGCGACAAGGTATATACATACAACAGGCAAAGCTATAACCGGAACGATAAACGCAAGAAGCGTAAACACGGTAGCGTCTCTCTGCGTCATAGCGGCATAGGTTTTTATAAGCTTCTGATTTTTGTAAATTTCACGGACTTGTTGCGACATCTCGTCGGAATTCAGTATTTTTCCACCGTAATTCTGGGTGTTCATCGAAAGCGCTCCAAGCGAATCGGCGGCGTAGACGTCCGTCCTCGACATAGTACGCGCCAAAGAAAACATAATATCGTAATTGGCGTAGGTTCCGTTGCTTAAATATTCAGACGAACTGAGCGCCGTGCTTGCTCCGTAAAACATATAGGAATAATACGTGGATACGCTTATCTGACGCACCTTTGCCGAAATTGCGGCTAAATGATAGCTTCCCCGAAGGTTAGAAATGCGCCCCTCCTCGTCATACGCTCCCGCCTTTTCAGATGAGAGCAAAACGGGCGAATACATAGCCGAAACGCTCGGGGTGTAAATCTTCTCGTCGTTCTCCCAAAGTCCCTCTACGTATCCCGCGTTTTTAACTACCGTTTTCGGCGGGCTCGCAAGGTCTATTACGTCACTGTAAAGCGAATAGCCCAAGGGGTATTTTTCTGAATCAGCATACACAGCCGAAAGCAGCGCTCTGTCCGAGCTTTCTCCCTGTCTGTCCTTTACCTGAAGGCTCTCTGCCCTCATTCCCCACTCATAGAGATATTCTTCAAGGGTAGGCAAGGACACGAACGGGTCCTTGAATATCATAACCGAGCCTGCCTCGTCCATATATCTGTCTATCTTCTCAATAGGGGACGTATAGTTTACATAAAAGTAGCTTTCACGGTCAAATTCATCCTTCGCCGCATAGTCAAGCGTCGGGCCGTTCATTATAAGCAGAGCGCAGTCCTCAGGAATTTCCTCTTTATCCAGATCTACCGTCTTTACTGTAAGGCCAGCGCTTATAAGTAAATTGTAAAACTCACAGGCTTCCTTGCTTTTTGCCGACTCGGGATTATTTGCGTCGTAGACCGTTTCCCCGTGTCCTACCGTAAAGTAAGCCGTCGGGTTATCGTGCGCGGAAAGCGAGAGGAAGGCGTTCGCCATCTTATATTCCCCGTTAAACGCCCAATGCTTTTCGCCCGTGCTGTCATAACTCCAGAACGAGCTGCCGTTTATTATACGGAATCTCTCTCCGCAGCTTACTATTACGTCGTTCGGTTTTATCTTTGAGGCCGAGGTCGTTCGGTATTTCTGCACAGCCGTCGGGTTTTTTGTGATATTTACAGTCTTTACCTCTACGTTATCCATCTGCTTTTCTATTTCCTTCGCCATAACGTAAACGTATCTCAAATCGTGATTTGAAAGCAGATAATCGGGGTCGGTACAAAAGGTTATCGTTATTTCTTGCTCTATATCGCCGACCTCTTCCATAAACTGCTCGGAAAGAGTGTAAAGTCCCTCGTCGGTGAGGTCGATATATCCGTTTGTTTCAAGTACAAGCGCATAAAGACCTATATTGCATACTACCAGCGCGAAAATAATCGCTATAGTAAGCAGCCTTGATACAAGGGCTCTTTTCTGCGTCCTGCTTCTTTTTTGTTTTCTTACCATATCTTTCTCATTTCTCCGACCTTATCGGTTCTTTCTTTTTGTCAGTATAACTATAGCGAGCGCCGCTATGACAAGCGGTATAACAAGAACGAAGATAATAGCGTAAAGGTCTGCTCTGCTGCTCGTCAGCCCCTCTATCATATTATTCCCAATGGGCAATATAACAGAGCCAGCCGTACTGTAATCGCAGCCCGCTTCGTCCAAAATTGCAAACAATAGTTCACGGTTTGAATAAACCTTTGAATTCAGAATATCGTTCGCGGTAAGATACGCGCCCGATGAGAGAAAAACCTTTCCCTCATTCTCTGCCATAGCTAAAATCGTATAGCTTCCCGCGTCAGACACAAGCGCGCCGTTATAGTAGGCCTTCGCCGACGGCGAAGAGACAAGTACTGCTTCGGCTTTCGCTATTTCGCCCTCTTGAAGTAAAATAGGCGACGCGTCCTTTACGACGGTGTAAGAGGTGTTGTCCTCTTTAACCTTATTATATATTCTTTCGCCCACCTCGCTTTGCGCATAGCTTGCGACCAGAGTATATCCGTCGTGAGTTATCGAATTATCCATATCGGTTATAATCGAGCTCTCGGCTACCATTCCCCACTCGGCGAGAAACGCCCTAAGCTGCGTAAGCTCGGACTTCACGTAGGGGTCGAGGCTCACGAAGAGCGTCCCGCCTCGTGAAAGAAAGTCGATCAGCTGCTCGGACTCGGATATTATTCCCGAGCCGTCAGACGCTCTTTCTATATCGTATATGGGGTTAGACATAACTATTATCTCTGCGTTTTCGTCAATTTTTTCAGAAAACAGGTCGAGCATTCTCACCTCATATCCACAAGCGGAAAGCACGTTGTAAAACTCAAGCAGCGACGAATAATTTTCGCCGTGCGTGTTTGTAAAATAAGCTATCGGATGAGTCTCTCTCTGTACCCAGGCGAGAGCCGAGAGCATTACCTCTTCTCCGTTATACGCGGTAATGACCTGTCGGGAATTCAAGACGAAGAAGTCCGAGAGCGTATGAACTCTGTACCCCTTTTCGCTCGACACTATGACCGTATTTTTGTCTATCGTCGCGGTCTGTATCTTCTCGCCGTTTTCATTTACCGTGTACTTATATTGAGAAAGCAGCTTTGGCTGTAAATAAATGTTTACATTCTTGACGCTTATGAAATCGTGTCGTTCTTGAAGCTGAAGCGCCGTCTGCCACACCAAATTGAACATCACGTCGCCCACAAGCTCTTCTTTTTCCATACAGAAGATTATTTCCGTCGGACTTTGCTCGGCGTCGGAAAAGAGCCCGTATGACGTATCCCCTACGGTATGCTCGTAGCTTTCCGACTTGTAAAAATACCATTCAAGCTTTGAACCGAGCGCGAAAACCGTTACGTTCAATATCGCTATAAGGGCTATTATCACCGCTATAAAGGCGGCGCTTACCCTCGTGTATTCACGCGCCCGACTTTTTACGTAAAACCTTTTCATTTTCGTTCCTCTTTTCAGTTATAACGGCGTTTATCGTAAACGCGCACGGTAAGGAAGAGGAATACGAAGGCGATAGAGAGATAGTATATCAGCGCCGAGACGTCAAAGGCGCCCTGCGTGAAGTTCGAAAATCTCGCGAACACCGAAACGCTATTAAGAAGGAAACGGATAAAATATACGGGAATAAAGGAATTAAGCAAGCTTATAACCATAAACAAAAGAAGAATTCCTATAGTACCGACAGCGGCGGCAAGCTGATTTTCAGTGAGCGCCGATATGAAAACGCCGATAGCTATAAACGCCATACCGACGAGCATCGCAGCTAAAAAGCAACCGAAAACGATAGCGGTCTTAACGTCTGCGTAAGCGTACAAAATAAGTATCTGTAACGAAGAAAGCGCCATACAAGCGGCAAATATGGTATAGGCCGCCAGAAATTTAGCCGTTACCATAGACACGATGGATACGGGCGCCGTCAGCAAGAGCTGCTCGGTCCTCTGCTTCTTCTCTTCGGAAAAAAGCTTCATTGTCAGTAATGGCAAAAGCACGACGAATACGAATATCATATAGGTAAAATAAGGCGTTACGTCGGCTGAAAGCGAAAAATACGTAGTAAAGCAGAATATAGCCGCGCTTATAGCGAGAAAAACCGACGCGAAAATATATCCTATAGGCGTAGTAAAATACGACCTCAATTCTCTTTTATATATTGATAACATTCCTTTTTTTCCTCCGTTATCTGTCTTTTTTTGCGTTCTGACCTTTATCGACTAACTTGAGGAACACGTCCTCAAGCTCTGCGCCCGCGGGGGCGAATTCAAGTATGGGAAGATTGTTTTCGGCGCAGGCGAAGAAGACCGTCTTTCTTACGTCAACGCCTCTTTCGCTCTCTATTACGTAGAGCGCCGAGTCGGAATCCCTTGTTCCCTCGCAATCTACCTTGACTATGCCGTTTCTGTCTCTTAATGCCGAAAGGACCCTCGCTCTGTCGCCGCATATCTTCGCCTTGAAGCGATTGTTCTCCTCGATTGCGCGAGCGATTTCCGAGCTTTGCTCGTTCGCCACTATCTTTCCCTTGTCTATGATTATGATTCTCTCGCATACCGCCTGTACCTCAGGCAATATATGAGTGCTGAGAATTACCGTGTGCTTCTTTCCCAAAATTCGAAGCAGGTTTCTTATCTCTATTATCTGCTTGGGGTCAAGACCGACAGTCGGCTCGTCGAAAATGATGACGGGAGGATTTCCTATTATCGCCTGAGCGATACCCACTCTCTGCTTATATCCCTTCGAGAGATTTTTTATAATCCTTTTATATACGTCGGTAAGCTTTACGACCTCGCATATTTCCTTCAAGTGCTCTTTTCGGTCAAAGCGGCATTTTTTCAAATCAAAAACAAAATTGAGATATTCCTCAACCGTCATTTCAGGATAGATGGGGGGCTGCTCGGGCAGATAGCCTATCCTCTTTTTCGCCTCGACGGGATTTTCAAGAATATCTATTCCGTCGATGGTTACAGTACCCGACGTCGCCGACAGGTACCCCGTAAGAATATTCATAGCCGTGCTTTTTCCCGCGCCGTTAGGGCCGAGAAGTCCGACCACCTCGCCTTTTTTTATTTCAAGAGATATATCGTCGAGCGCAAAAACAGAGCCATATCTCTTCGTCAGATTTTCAATTTTTACCATCGGAAATACCGTCGGGACCCTTTTACATGTCCGCTTCCTTTCTTTTTGCCTTTTCTTACATCTTATTATTATATATAGAGCAATTAACTATGTAAGTATAACATTCTTATGTGAATATTATGTGAATATATAGTGTTTGTCGTATATTTTTTTGTTTTTTATCTGTTTTTTTCGTTCTTTTTTGCGGTTATGCCTGAATATGAAGCCCCCATTTTAGGGGGATAGGCAGATTTGAGGAAAAATCGCCGTTCTTCGTCCCGAAGGAAGCGAACGGCGATAGCAAACAAAAAATATGGTGTTTTGGAAGAAAAACGAAGTTTTTCAACTATAGAGTATAAATAAATTTTTACAGTCATGACCACCAGCCGTGCTGGTGGCTTGCGATAGCCCCCTTGGGGCATTCCACACGCTGAGCCTATAGGCTCGTCGAAAAATCCGCCACTTGCGGTAGTCGCCCCACTGCCACAAATGTGGCAATCACTTAAATTTTGCCTTCCCCATTGGGGGAAGGTGGCAGCCGTAGGCTGACGGATGAGGTGTCCTTAGCGCAAGGTAACTCCTCATCCACCACTATCGTGGTC
>JAZOCY010000046.1:0-2661 GCA_045596805.1 Eubacteriales bacterium
ACCGACAGCTCTCTGTAAGAAATCAAACAAGGCTACTACTCTTAATCACAGGTTTAATTATTAAGTTGTCACTATTTTAACACTAAACAAGGAAAATGTCAAGGGCTTTTTTAAAATTTTCAAAAATGAACCGACTTTTGAACTATGAAAAGAGACGCTATCTAAAAATAACGTCTCTTTTGTTTGCGGTTATGCCTGAATACGTCACTCGGGGGCGCAGATTAAGAGCAGAAATCGTCGCTCGCGCCCCGAAGGCGTATTTCATACGTCGAGAGGAAGCGAACGGCGATAGCAAACAAAAAAATATAATGCTTTGGAAGAAAAACGAAGTTTTTCAACTATAATATTTAATCAAATTTAAACGATGTAAAAAAGAGACTCTTTAAATAAAGTCTCTTTTTGTTTGCGGTTATGCCTTAATATGCGCCCCCGACAAGGTTATTGTTCGATTTCTTCCATAACAAATGCTTCAAATACGTCGCCCTCTTTTACGTCATTAAAGCGCGTAAGAGTGATTCCGCATTCATAGCCTGACGCTACCTCTTTTACGTCGTCCTTAAAGCGACGCAAAGACGCCATTTTATCCTCGAAGACAACAATTCCGTCACGCACAACTCGTATGCTTGCGTTTCTCGTTATCTTACCGTCGGTGATATAACAGCCCGCGACAGTACCAACGCTCGAAACGTGAATTGTCTGACGAACCTCAGCGTGACCGAGAAGCGTTTCCTTGAATTTAGGAGCAAGCATACCCTTCATTGCCGCTGTGATTTCCTCAATGCAATCATAAATAATACGGTATGTGCGTATATCAATGCTTTGTCTCTTTGCAGAGTCAAGCGCGCCTCTGTCAGGACGTACGTTAAATCCGACTATCAAGGCGTTCGACGCAGAGGCAAGTAAAACGTCGCTTTCGGTAATTCCTCCGACAGCTCCGTGAATTACGCTCACCTTGACCTCCTCGTTTGAAAGCTTTACAAGCGATGCCTTTACTGCTTCAACAGAGCCCGCAACGTCAGCCTTTACGATTATATTAAGAGTTTTTACTCCCTCGCTTATCTGTGAGAACAGCTCGTCAAGATTTACTCTGGCGTTAGCCTTGAATGCCTCCTGCTTCGCCTTTTCTCTGCGCTGCTCGGCGAGCGAGCGCGCCATCTTCTCGTCCTCTACGGAGTTGAACTCGTCTCCCGCTTCAGGCACCTCGGCGAGACCTATAACCTCTACTGGCACACCGGGACCTGCCTCTTTAACTATCTTACCCTTATCGTTAGTCATTGCGCGGACACGTCCGACAGCAGTACCCGCAATAAGAATATCTCCTGCGTAAAGAGTTCCGTTCTGAACCAAGAGAGAAGCCACAGGGCCTCGTCCGTGATCAAGACGGGATTCTATAACAAGTCCCTTCGCGCGTCTGTTGGGATTAGCCTTCAATTCCTTGACCTCGGCAACCAAAAGAACGTTTTCGAGCAGGGTTTCGATACCCATTCCCGTCAAAGCGGAAATAGGAACGCAGATAACGTCGCCGCCCCATTCCTCAGGGACAAGGTCATATTTTGTAAGCTCCTGCTTGATATTGTCAGGATTAGCCTCAGGCTTATCCATCTTGTTGATAGCTACTATTATATCTATTCCCGCAGCCTTTGCGTGATTTATAGCCTCTACCGTCTGCGGCATTATTCCGTCATCTGCCGCGACCACCAGAATGGCGATATCGGTAGCCTGCGCGCCTCTCGCTCTCATTGCGGTAAACGCCTCGTGACCGGGGGTATCAAGGAAGGTCATATCCTTTCCGTTGATATTAACTCTGTATGCGCCTATATGCTGCGTAATTCCGCCAGCCTCTCCCTTTGTCACGCTTGTATGTCTTATAGCGTCAAGGAGTGAGGTTTTACCGTGGTCAACGTGTCCCATTACAACGACGACAGGGCCTCTTTCGACCAAATCCTTTTCATCGTCGGGCGTTTCATCAAAGAGACGCTCTTCTATCGTAACGACAACCTCTTTTTCCGCGATTATGCCTAATTCATCGGCAAGCAGATATGCGGTATCGTAGTCTATTACTTGGTTTACCGAAGCCATAACGCCCATAAGCATAAGCTTTTTGATTATTTCGGCTGACGTCTTTTTCATTCTTGAGGCTAACTCGCTTACCGTAATTTCCTCAGGAATTGTGATGGAAAGCGGCTTTTTCTTGACGATTTCCGCTTCGAGCTTTTTCATCTTCTCATTTGCAAAGCGGTCCTTTTCCCTTGCGCCCTTGCTGTTGCTATTACGGTTATCCTGTTTTTTCAGCTTCTGACGCTCGGCCTTGAAATCGGACATTCCGCTTGCGTATTTACTGTCTATTTTTTCATCATATTTGGAAAGGTCCACCGTAGTTGTTCTCGTATCAACTATACGGGTCTTGGGAGCTTTAGCAACTACGTATTCGGTAGGAGCATCCGTATTTACAGAGGGGGTTGTGGGGATAATTGTTTTAAAGGTCTGCTTTTGCTTCTGCTTTTGCTGGGGTTGGGATTGCGCGCTTTTTTGAGACTGCTGCGCCTTCTGCGCCTCAGCCTCCGCCTTTGCCTTTGCCACAGCTTCGGCTTTTGCCTTTTCTCTGGCTTTTGCTTCAGCTTCCGCCTTTGCCTTTGCTTCTGCCTCAGCTTTAGCCTTAGC
>JAZOCY010000047.1:0-11896 GCA_045596805.1 Eubacteriales bacterium
GATGAAGAACGGTGTAATACCTGCCGTTATTGCTACACAGATACAGTTTACTAATCAACAAGCGGGTATCGAATACGCAGGCAAAAAAATGGGCGTAAAGGATATCGAAAAGTGGACGAACAATGTGCGGGCATCGAGAGCTCAGGCTCAGGAAATGATCGGCGGAGAGCGTTTTACTATTCGCAACGGGGAAATCGTAAACGAGGGCGACGGTTTAGGTAAAATTCTTCAACCGATAAAGGCAAAGGGCAAGGACTACGAGCGCGCATTTTACGCTTCCTGTTACCATGCGCACAACATAGACCGTATGTCGCTCGAAACGAGGTCTATCGAGAGAAACGAGCAAAACAAGCAAAAGCTGAAGGAAATTGAGAATGACATTGGTAAGCTAAAGCGAGATATCGACGTCAATAACGTTCTGCTTGAGGAGCTACATCCCGACTTCAAGGAAACCGCCGAGAAGCTGTGGAAAAAACAAACAAGCTATGATACACAAAGACTCCTTTTAGGTGTTTTCAGCGATTTGAACGGGTTTTTTAGAAAAAAAGTCGGTAACTTTTTCATTTTTTTTGCTAAAAAATAAAAATACCTCTTGCATTTATTGAAAATATGTGTTATAATATCATTCGTCAATTTATGATGTAAATAAAATATATAAATATCATTGCATCGTTTAGGAGGTGTCAGGTAATGGCAAAGTGTTCTATCTGCGGTAAAAGCGTTGTTTTCGGAAACACCGTTTCTCACTCACACCGTAAAACCAACAGAACTTGGAAGCCTAACATTCGTAGAGTAAAAGCGGTTGTTAACGGCTCTAACAAGACAGTTAACGTATGTTCCCGTTGTCTGCGTTCAGGCAAGGTTGAGCGTGCGTAACAAATAAAAAACCGCCAATATAAAGGGCGGTTTTTTATTTTGAATTTTATTTACGGAGGCTTTTATGAATATTGCGCTGACAGACGAAAGAATGAGCGAAAAATGCAAGGCGGCTTTGGAAAAGCGTGGATTTTTCGTTATAGCTATGCCTCCGTTTGATGCTTTTGAGACGGCGGTGCAATCCCACCCCGATATGCTGCTCTTTTATTTAAACGGAAGACTTTTCGTACACGAGCAGTACAGAGCTATAGCAAGTAAAGAGCTTTCTCTTCTGACTCAATTGAAGCCCGATATAAAAACAGCGCTTACCTACGATAAAGTAAACGAGGTATATCCTGACGATATTATCTTCAATGCTGCAATTGTCGGAAAGCATTTGTTCGGGCGTCTTAAGTATATTTCCCCGACTGTCCTAAGGTATGCCGAAGGCATAGGCTTTTCCCTGCACGACATAAAGCAGGGCTACAGCGCCTGCTCATGCTGCGTCGTTGACTCTCGCAGTATTATTACCTCAGATAAGTCGTTGGCGAGGGCTGCAGAGGCGACGGGGCTTTCGGTTCTTCTTATAGAAGAAGGTCACATATCGCTTCCCTGCCACGAATACGGCTTTATCGGCGGCGCGTGCGGTCTTTTTAATGACACCTTATATTTTATAGGGGATATAAATTCTCACCCGAACGCAAAAGAAATTGTAGCGTTTGCCGCCGAGCGCGGTGTAAATACAATATCTCTTTCAGACGAGGCTCTCGCAGATTGCGGCAAGATTATATTCATTTAATTACGTCTGATTTTCGCTTTGCATATTCCCCTTTTCATTACTGAAAACGCCCTTTACGGTGACGGCGGCTACAGGGGCGAGTATCATTCCCGTAACGCCGAAAAGCGAAAGCCCCAGATACATTGAAAAGAGCGTGAGCAGAGGATGAATTCCAAAATTCGCGCCTATGATTTTAGGCTCTGTCACCTGACGGACTATGGCGATTACAACACATAAAACGATAAGCCCTATGGCGAGCTTGTAGTTACCCCTCACAAGCTCGAATATTCCCCAAGGGACAAGCAAGGCTCCGACTCCAAGCACAGGAAGAAAATCTATGAGCGCAAAGAGCGCGGATAAAATCAGGGCGTATTTTATTTTCAATATCCAAAAGCCTATAAGAAGCATTGAAAAGGTAATGAGCATAATAAGGAAATATGCTCTTAAATACTTTAAGGTAGTGCCTAAAAGCAGATTTTTGAGATTTTTTCCTCTCGTCTGCCACTTTAAAGGAAAAATTGAAAGCACCTGACTATTGACCTCTTTTAAGTCCATACTGAAATAGAATGCCGAAATGACGGAAACGAGTGTAAAAATCATAGCCTTCGGAAAGGTTACCAAAAGTCTGCCGAGCATCTTGGGAATAGCGCCGAGAAGCTCACTTGTGGTGTTTTCTATAAAGGATTTTATATATTCGTCTGCGCCGAAAAAGACTCCCGTTTCAGAATCGTATCTGCCGAAAAAGTCGAGCTTTTCTCTTATTCCTTGAATATATTCCTCTGCCCTTTCGAAGCTGTCGCTTATTACGTAAGGATTTTCTTCGAGGTAGGTGACAAAGTCTCTTATCTCCCGTACAATCTGACTAACTATCACGAATATGAGGCTGCCTAAAAGAAACATGGCTAAAAAGACCAAAATGAAATTCAAGAGTTTTTTTGAAATTCCTGTTTTGTGATACAGATATTCAGTCACGGGTCTTACGGCAAAGGCGATTCCCCAGGAAATAATAAAGGGCAAAAGCGCCCAGAGCACGTATTTTAACGAGATATAGCCGACAAAGAGCACACCGACGATACATATAATTATAGAGGCGTATCTGACGAAATCTATTTTTTTGAAGCTCATATTTCCCTCTGTGTATTTTTTCTTAATTCTTACAGATATTATATTCAATTCTACATACAAATATTTAAAGGAGATTTTAAAATGGTAGTTATCGAAATGGAAAACGGCGGAAGAATAAAGCTTGAGCTTTATCCCGAAATAGCGCCCAAGACTGTCGCCAACTTTGAAAGGTTAGTGAAAAGCGGCTTTTATGACGGACTCACCTTTCACCGTATTATTCCTAACTTTATGATTCAGGGCGGAGACCCTCTCGGAAACGGAATGGGTGGCTCGGATGAAAGAATTGTAGGCGAATTTGCGCTCAACGGATTTAAAAATGACCTTAAGCACGAGAGAGGGGTAATTTCAATGGCTCGCTCACAGATGCCCAACTCGGCTTCCTCTCAGTTCTTTATTATGCACGCGGACGCGCCCCATCTTGACGGCTCTTATGCCGCTTTCGGACGTGTTACGGAGGGAATTGAAGTCGTTGACGAAATTGCCGCAGTACCTACAGATTTTTCCGACAGACCTCGCTTTGACGTAAAAATCAAGAAAATGACTATAGAGGACTGATTAACCTCATCCACCACTTCGTGGTCTACCCCACAAAGGGGTACAAGTACCCACAAGGGGCACAAGCCCCTAACTCTGTACGCCTTCGGCGCCCACAGGGGAAGGCGAAAAAAATCCGTTTCTCGCGTAATGCAAGGAACGGATTTTTTTACTGAATATAAAATTTTAATAGAAGAATTCAAATTCAAAGTCGTAAATGTTGACGGTATCTCCGTCCTTTACGCCTTTTTCCTTTAACAGGTCTATTACGCCGTTTTTCTGTAACGAGCGCTGGAAGAAGTTAAGCGAATCGTAGTTGTCGAAGTTTATTTGTCCCATAAGATTTAAAAGCCATTCGCCCTCAACGAAATAGGTATCGTTCTCTCTTCGAACCTTAGTGTCTGCCGTCGTACTTGCACGGAACGCGCTCTGCTCAAGCTCGGTGATTTCAGGCTCATATACGGTTACTTCGGGAAGGCCTTCAAGCTCTCGCCTGATTTCTTCTATCAAGCAATCAAGCCCCTTGCCCGTCGCCGCCGAAACGTAAATCGGTTTAGCGCCGAAGTTGTCGGAGACATATTTTTCAAACTCCGAATAATCGTGGTCGGGGGGCAAAATATCGCACTTGTTGGCTACGATAATCTGAGGCCTTTCGGCAAGAGCGGCGCTGTAGCTCTCAAGCTCGGTATTTATTTTTTCAATATCCTCCGTAGCTATTCTGCCCTCGCTTTCGGAAACGTCGACTACGTGTATGAGCAGGCGGCATCTGTCAACGTGACGCAAAAACTCATGTCCGAGACCGAGCCCCTCCGACGCGCCCTCGATAAGCCCCGGAATATCTGCCGCTACAAAGCCCTTTCCGTCTCCTAAGGAAACGACGCCAAGATTGGGCGAGAGCGTTGTAAAATGGTAATCGGCTATTTTGGGCTTAGCCGCCGAAATGCGTGAAAGAATAGAGGATTTTCCTACGTTGGGGAAGCCTATCAAGCCGACGTCGGCTATCATCTTAAGCTCGAGCAGTACTTCCTTTTCCTCGCCTCTCGTTCCGTTCTTCGCAAATCTCGGTATCTGACGTGTCGGAGTCGCGAAATGTCGGTTACCCCAGCCGCCTCGTCCGCCCTTGCAAATTACGAATTCTCTGTCGGACGCCATATCGAATATTATCTTCCCTGTTTCGGGGTCCTTCAAAAGCGTTCCGGGAGGTAATAAAATTACGGTGTCCTGTCCGTTCTTGCCGTGACACTTTCCGCCCTTTCCGTTTTCTCCGTTTTCGGCTATAAACTTTCTTTTATAACGGAAGGCAAGCAGGGTATTCGAGCCCTTATCCACCTTGAAAATTATGTTGCCGCCCCGTCCGCCGTCACCGCCGTCGGGACCGCCTGCAGATACATATTTTTCTCGGTGAAAGGCTATGGCGCCGTTACCGCCGTCTCCTGCCTTTAAATAAATTTTAATATTATCTACAAACATAAAATTCCTTTCACTTACACTTAGAAAAAGTCGGATTATTTATCGTTTTCATCGCCGCGCTGTCTGACTATTATTCTTATAGGCGTACCCTTGAAGCCAAAGACCTCTCTTATACAGTTTTCAATATAGCGCTGATACGAAAAATGGAAAAGCTCGGCATTGTTGCAGAATATAACGAATGAAGGCGGCGCGACGGACGCCTGTGTCATATAATACAGCTTAAGATGCTTACCCTTGTCTGACGGCGGCTGGTGCCTTGCTGTCGCGTCATTGAGGAGGTCGTTTAATATACCTGTGGTTATACGGCGCTTGGACTCCTCAAAAACGGCATTTATAAGAGTATATATATTGTTTATTCTCTGTCCTGTAAGGGCTGATACGTAGACTATGGGCGCATAGGTCATATAGCTTAACGCTGTTCTTATCCTCTTATCGAAGTCTCTTACCGTATTGTTATCCTTTTCAATAAGGTCCCATTTATTGACTATAATTATCGACGCCTTTCCAGCCTCGTGAGCAATACCCGCTATACGCTCGTCCTGCTCTGTAATGCCCTCCTGAGCGTCAATCATTATAAGGCAAACGTCGGCGCGTTCTACCGCCATATGAGCGCGCAAAACGCTGAATTTCTCAAGCTTGTCCTCAATCTTGCTCTGACGGCGAATGCCTGCCGTATCTATAAAATTATATTTTCCAGAGTCGTTTGTGACTATAGAATCTACTGCGTCTCTTGTAGTTCCCGGTATATTGGAAACTATATGTCGGTTTTCCCCGAGCATTTTATTTATTATAGAAGATTTTCCCGCATTGGGCTTTCCTATTACGGCGACGTTTATCATACCGTCATCGTCATCCTGCCCGTCGAAATGGGGCGCTTCCTCTAATATTGCGTCAAGCAGCTCACCCGTTCCGCTTCCGTGAAGTGAGGAAAGGGGTATCGGCTCGCGTTCAAATCCAAGCTCGTAAAACTCATAAAACTCAGCGGGAACCTGTCCTACTCTGTCCGACTTGTTTACACAGAGGATTATCGGCTTTCCGCTTTTCTTGAGCATTACGGCGATATCTCTGTCATCGGCTAAAAGTCCTGTTCTTATATCGCAGAGGAATATTATAACGTCGGCAGAGGAAATGGCGATTTCAGCCTGTGTCCTCATCTGAGACAAAATCACGTCGTCGGTTTTTGTTTCTATTCCGCCTGTGTCAATTAAAATAAATTTCTTTCCGCACCATTCGCCCTCTCCGTAAATTCTGTCTCTCGTAACTCCGGGGGTGTCCTCGACAATAGAACGGCGCTCGCCTATGATTTTATTAAACAGGGTACTTTTTCCTACGTTAGGTCGTCCCACTATTGCAACAATAGGCTTACTCATATTTTGCACCTCACTCTCTATACAGTATTGCGGATATTAAAGCATATCCGTCGTTTTCATTAGGTATTATTTTTACATTGAGCTTCTCTGAAAGCTCGTCAAGGCTCATTCCGCAAAGGAACAAATCTCGGTCATATCTTAACGCATTCGCTGGGATTATAAGACGCTCGCCAAGCTCTTTGTCCTTTAACTGCTCGTACAGGTCCTTACCTGTCAGAAGTCCCGCGACAGTAATATGCTCTCCGAAAAAGTTGTTTTTAATTGCATAAACGGAAATTTTCAGACGGGGAAAGAGCCTCTGTAGCTGCTCGCACATATCCTTTATATGCTCGTACGCGGCGTATCCCGTAGCTATTGAAACGCATAACGAGCCGTCGTCGGTAAGTTCACCGTGCTTTTTCATTTCCGAAAGCTCAAAATCGAACTCCGAACGCAAGGAACGAAGCATGCCGACACCGTTCTCTATCTGATGATATTCCTCATAGTAATCCTCGTCGGGAATATCCAAGCCCGCTTTTATATAAAATTCATCTGCAGCATAGAAAAGGCGTGTTCCATGCTTTTCCTTAAATTTTTCTGCAAACTCGTCTATCTGAGCTATAACAGACGCGCATTCTTCGGCAGAAAACGGAGAAAGCGGATAAAGCCCGTCTCTGAAATCGGTAAGACCTGCAGGCACAACCGACATACTTTCAAGCGCGGCATATAAGCGTGAAAGGTCATTCATAGCCCTGTCAAGCTCGTCTCTATCGTTTACGCCTCGACAAAGCACGATTTGTCCGTGCATTTTTATGTCGGCGTCAGCTAATCTGTCGAGATAGGAAAGAACCTCGCCTGCGCGCTTGTTCTTCATCATTTTGACTCTCAATTCGGGGTTTGTCGTATGAATCGAGACGTTTATGGGAGAAAAGCGCATCTTTACTATACGGTCTATATCCTTGTCCTGCAAATTAGTAAGAGTTATATAGTTCCCGTGCAAAAAGGAAAGCCTTGAATCGTCATCCTTAAAATAGAGAGTTTCACGCATACCCTTCGGCAGCTGGTCTATAAAGCAAAAAATGCACTTGTTTTTACAGGACTGCTTCTTATCCATAAGAGGAGTTTCAAAATCAAGCCCTATATCGTCATAGGTGTCCTTTCGTATTTTTACGGAAAAGGGCTTTTCGCCTCGCATAAGAGAAATTTCTATTTTCTTCTCTGTAAGATAAAAACGGTAATCCAAAACGTCGTTAATATCATTTCCGTTTATGGCGACTAAAATATCGTCTTTTTTTATACCGTTTTTAGCTGCGAGCGAATGCTTCTCCACTCCGACAATTTTTACCATACCGTCTCCCGATAATCTCTAAAATTTCTTGGTCTGTATTTTTAGAACAAGCAAATTTGACTTCTCATAACTATAAAATGCTAATCTCGCAGAATTTTCTCTGTATATTATAGCATAGTTTATTTGATAATGCAAATATTTTTGAATTTTTATTCCCTTTTATCACAAAAAAGGCTGCGAATTTATTAAAATCCGCAGTCTCTTTTCCTTATGTCTCCATAAGCGCCCTTTAATCGGCATTATGCCATATTGAAGCGAGCGCCTTTTCAAGCGTGTCACCTATTTTCTTCGCCATTACCACAAATCCGTAATCGTTGGGATGACAGTCGTCGACAGACGTGGTGTTATCGTCCGACGCTTCTCTCATCATTTCACATCCGTCTATAAAGCAAACGTTTTTATCTCCGCTATTCAAAGCGTCCAGATAAGTATTTTTTACAATTTCCCGACGCTTTTGCAGGTCCTCGTCTAACTTGACGCTTGGGAATGAAAGCATAATGATGGGCAATTCGGGATTTTTCTCTCTTATGATGTCGAACATACGCTTATGCGTTTTCTGCAAATATTCTGCGTTTTCCGCATTCGCGTCATAATCATACACGAAAACGCTCATATCAAGCTCTCTTATATATTCAGCCATTTCCGTCTCGCCCTTTGCGTTGCTCGCAAAGCCCAAATTGACATAATCACAGCCAAGCCGTCTTGAAATGGCTTCCTCATAAGCATTTCCCGGTCTTGAAGCGAAGCCGCCCTGTGTAATTGATGAGCCGTAGTAAACAACAGGCTTGTCATATTTATACGAAAGCGGCGTGCTGACAGACGCGCCCTTGTCAAGCCCCACCACAAGAGAAGAAACGTCGCTGTAGAGCGGGAAATTTATTTGTATTTCTTTTTCTTCGCTGTTTTTTGTGTTTACTACCCCACAATAGCCGTCCTTCATATCGTAGGGGGGAATAAAGGTTTTAAAGTATTTATTGTTTACATATAAATCAAAGCCTGCGCTTCCTGTCAGCGCAAAGTGCGGCCATCTGCATATGGACGGCATTTTTGCGAAGATGGCAAGCTTTGACGAATTCGTTTTAAATCTCACTCTTCCGCCTGCCGTATTCGTATGAATTTTTTTGACGCCCTCGCTCACCCTTTCGGCTATTTCACGCGGCATTCTTCTATATGTGTCATTTTCATTTTCAGGACAGATAAGACCGTGTATTTTAAAGGGCTCTTCTGTTATATCGTAAAAATCCAAGCCCTCAATATCGAAACCGGCATTTCTGAAAAATTCCCTGTCAAATTCCTTTGTTTTTGCCATGATAAAGCTCCTATACCAAACTTCAAATTACAGAGTAAAATTTTAGTCCTTTTTCTACAGTCGGTTTTATATCATACCCTCCTGCATCTTGCATCCGCCTAAAATGTGAAAATGCAAATGCTTTACCGTCTGGCAGGCGTCCTCGCCGCAGTTGGATATCAGTCTGTAGCCGTTTGTAATTCCCGCCATCCTTGCTATTTCGGGAATTTTTTCAAATATCCTTTTTATAACGTCGCTGTTTTCCGAATTTACGGCATCAAGACAGCAAATGTGCGTTTTGGGAATTACAAGCACGTGAACGGGCGCCTGAGGATTAACGTCGTGAAACGAAAGAATTTCGTCGTCCTCATATACCTTTTTTGAAGGAATTTTTCCTTCCGCTATCATACAAAAAATACAATCCATTTTATTTCTCCTCACAATTCTTTATTATTTAATTACAGTATAGCCCTCGTCGGTTATCGCTCTTTCAAGCGCTTCTACGGGAATATCCTTTGCTAAAGTAATTATAACATTTCCCTTTTCGTGACTCGCCTCGGCAAGAGAAACTCCGTCGATAGCCTCCAAGGCGCGCTTTACGTGGGCTTCGCAGCGCGGACACATCATACCCTCTACCTTAATTTCGATTTTCATTGTTTTCTTTCCTTTGCTTTTTATTATTTTATTATCCTCTTTTTCCGTATTTGTATCTGACTTTATTTTTGCCAGGTTCAGTCTCAGGGCGTTTGAGACGACGCAAATGCTTGAAAGGCTCATAGCAATAGCGCCGAACATAGGGTTCATTTCCCAGCCGTTTATAAATATCCACACGCCTGCGGCGAGCGGTATTCCGACTATATTGTATATAAATGCCCAGAACAAGTTTTCTTTTATGTTCTTCAGTGTCGCGCGGGCGAGTCTTATCGCGGCGCATACGTCCAAGAGCGAATTTTTCATAAGAACAACGTCGGCAGAATCTATCGCCACGTCGGTGCCTGCGCCTATAGCTATTCCCACGTCTGCGCAGACTAACGCGGGCGCGTCGTTTACTCCGTCGCCCACCATAGCCGTCATTCCCTCCGACGAGAGCTTTTCCACTACCTCTGATTTTCCGCTCGGCAAGACGCCCGAATAGACCTTTTCTATACCGAGCCTTGCGGCTATTGCATTAGCGCTTCGCTCGTTATCGCCTGTAATCATAACGACCTTCATACCCAAGCTGTGAAGCTCTGCCACGGCTCTTTTGCTGTCTGCTCTTACGGCATCGGAAACCGCTATAACACCTATAAGGCTATTCCCGTATGAGAAATACATAAGGGTTTTTCCCTCCTGCGAAAGCATTTCCGCATTTTTGAGTATTTTTTCCGTAATCGAAGCCTTTTCCTTAATGTATTCTTCTTTTCCTCCGCAAAGCTCCTTGCCGTTATAAAGAGCGCAGAGTCCGTTGCCTGCCAGGCTTTTAAATTCGCTTACCTCATTCGCTTCAATACCGACTCTGTCAGCATATTTAATTATCGCTTTTGCAAGCGGATGCTCGCTTTTTGCCTCCAAGGATGCGGCTAAGGTGACAAGCTCTGACTCTGATACGTTGCCGACAGGCAAAATATCGGTGACCTCAGGCTCTCCTTCCGTAATAGTTCCCGTTTTATCAAGGGCGACGGTTTTTATTTTTGCCATTTGCTCAAGCGAGACGGCAGTTTTGAATAAAATTCCGTTCTTTGCGCCCCTACCGCTCGCTACCATTATAGAAACAGGCGTCGCTATTCCAAGCGCGCAAGGACAGCTAATTACCAACACGGAAACACTTCTCGCAAGCGCAAAGCCTACCGACCGCCCCGAAAGAAGCCAGCAAAGCAGCGTTATAAGCGACAATGCCATTACACAGGGAACAAACACGCCCGAAACCTTATCGGCTATTTTTGCGATAGGCGCTTTACTTGTCTGCGCATCGTTTACAGTCTTTATAATCTGTGAGAGCGCAGTATCCCCACCTACTCTCGTCACTCGGCATTTCAAAAAGCCCGACTGATTTAAGGTCGCGGCGTAAACGGCTGAAGCTGCCTTTTTATCTACGGGAATACTTTCACCCGTCAACACGGCTTCGTTTACGGCGCTATCGCCCTCGATTACAACGCCGTCAAGCGGAATGCTTTCCCCCGGACGCACTGTAAATATATCACCAACGACGACCTCATCTATAGGAAGCGTTACCTCCCTGCCGTTTCTTATGACGCGGGCGTTTTGAGGCACGAGCCTCATAAGCGCCTTTAGAGCGTTGACTGCTTTCCCCTTTGAAATACTCTCTAACAGCTTACCGAGCGTTATAATCACTAAAACCATAGCGGCTGATTCAAAATACAGCTCGTGTATATAGGAGTTGACGGTCTGCATATCTCCGTTTCTTAACGCGCCCGTCATAGCGAATAAAATGCAGACGCTGTAGATGAAGGCGGCGCCTGAGCCGAGTGAGACGAGCGTATCCATATTTGGACTTCTTCTCAAGAGCCCCAAGAAGCCGTTTATAAAAAACCTTTGATTTATGACCATTATGATTGCAGATAAAATCATCTGCAATATTGCTACTGTCAAGGGATTTCCTTCAAAAAACACCGGCAGCCTCCAGCCGAGCATTGTATGCCCCATCGAGCAATACATAAGCAAAAGCAGGAAAAATGCAGAAGACGCCAATTTTATAACCGTCTTTTTTACTTCGTTGTCTGTCTCTTTTTCTTTATTCTCTTTTTCTGCTTTCGTTCCTTTTATTCTCGCGCGGTAGCCCGCCTTTTCGACGGCTCGTATTACAGTGTCGCTTGACACGTCGCCCTCAACGGCCATTTCGCCTGTAAGAAGATTAACGGAGCAGGCTTTCACTCCGTTTATTCCGGAAACCGCCCTTTCCACCTTTGAGCTGCAGGCGGCGCAGCTCATACCGCTGACAACAAAGCGCCTCATTTTTATTGACCTCACCGTGTAACGAAATAAATATTTTCACAAACAAATAATACAATACTTTTTTATTTTAGTCAAGCAAAAATGTGTGAATTTTGCTTTTTTCTTTCCGTCCATACCCACTTTTCATAAATAAATAAAAAAATATTCTTTTTTATTCATATTTCGACACAAAAGGACTTGAAATATGAAAAAATTTG
>JAZOCY010000048.1:0-8839 GCA_045596805.1 Eubacteriales bacterium
AGGTCACGCACGCCTCTGCTATGTCGGATTTTTCTTCAAGCGCAAAGTATTCACTCAGTGCGAGACGTATGTTTTCCATAGTCCTTTCGTCCTTGTAAACGGTGACCGTAGAGCCGAATACCGTCATTTCAACCAAGACAGGTGTTCTGTCGGCTATTTCGGGAATTTCTCCTTCGGTTGAGGCGCTTGTCTCTGGCTCTTCGGCAGGTGCTTGCGTCTCGGTAGGAGACGCCGCAGTAGACACTACGGCTTCAGTCGCTGACGGCGCGTCTGCTGCCTCTTCTTCGGCCTTTTTATCGTAATTGAGCGACGCGTCTGTCATTTTATCTTCGTCTGCTTTGTTGTAGAAATGCCCTCCCGCGTTTTCGACTTCGGGGGAGTAAGCCTCGCTTGCGTTCTTTTCCATAGGCATAAAGTCATCAAGACCGATAGGTGAGTGGAGAAGCAACGTAAATAGAAGCATTACGCACAACGACGAGCTCGTCAGAGTGGCGATAAGCTTCCGTCTCCTTTTTCGTTTTGCGAATATAACTTCGCTTTTATTGAATACGCTTTCTTCGAAAGCGGATTTATCCTTCATACTTGTATCCCTCCTTTTCCAAAACGGTACGAAGCGCTATTTTCGCGCGATAGACAATGTTTTCCATCTGTTTCTTGCTTTTTTTCATTACCTTTTGCGCCTGCTCGTATGACATGTCTTCAAAATATATCAGGTGCAGCGCCGTACGGTAGTCGCTATGCAGCTTATGCATAGCGTTATGTAAAAGCTTCTTTTCCTCGTTTTTAAAAATCTCCTCTTCAAACTCCACGTAGTCCTCACTCGCGTTTAAAAGCAGCTCCTCTCCGCCAGGCATAGAAAGTTTGTTTTTACGGATAAGGTCGACCGATTTGTTTCGCGCTATGGTAAACAGATAGGTTTTAAGAGAATTTTTGAAGTTGAATCTGTGTCTGTGAACTATAAGCTCAACAAAACAGTCCTCAGCTATTTCCTCTGATAACGAGAGATTGTTTAGGTATCTGTTGATGAAGAAAATCAGATTTTTGCGGTATACGTCTATAATTTCCGAAAAAGCGTCCTTGTCTCCGTTGAGAAAACGGTGGTAGCTACTTTCACCGTTGCCCATTTTTTCTTCTCCTCTCGGATTTTTCATCCTTTATTCGTGCGAGTGGTAAAAAACTCTCACAATAAATAAAAATTTCTTTTCTTAATTTATTTTACCACGCCCCATAGGGCCATGTCAATGCGCGAAGAAAAGTTTTTACGTCGAATATTTCTATAAAAAGAAAAAGCGGAAGTACCCACTTTTTCGATAAAGTCAGTAATGCCGCTTTTAAAGTATCCTTCGCATAGCCTTTTTCTTCGTTTCATGAAATGAAAAAACAGCTTTTTATATAACAAAAGGGACTGTATCAAATTTCGCATCTGATACAGTCCCTTTTAAAACACAGATTATTCTTCTGTCTTAATGATTTCCTCGCCGTTATAATAGCCGCAAGCCTTGCAAACACGGTGAGTAAGCTTAAAAGCGCCGCACTTAGGGCACTTTACGAGACTCGGAAGATTCAACTTCCATGTGCTGGAGCGTCTCTTGTCTCTACGCGCTTTAGATACTTTTCTCTTCGGTACTGCCATTTTGATATACCTCCTTAGTCGTTAGCACAATGTGCTGTATATTATTAATTATTTTTTATCTTTTTGTTCTTTTTCTTGCTCTTTCATTTGCATAAGTATTTTCTGCAAAGGCGCAAGTCTGGGGTCAAGCTCTTTCGTAACACAACCGCAGTCGCCGTAATTCAGATCCTTGCCGCATTTCTGGCAAAGACCGAGACAATCCTCTTTGCAAAGGATCTTTGACGGGAAGTCCAATTCAAGAAGCTCAAGGAGCATTTCGTCCAAATCAAGAAAGCCGTCCTCGATAATGGCGTAATCGTCAAGCTTATCCTCGTCCTCGCTTTCGAGTATATTCGCGGGCGCGACAGTTTTTTCCACATTAAAACTGAAGACTCCCGGTACGTCGCAAAGACAGCGCGAGCAAGCAGCCACATATTCGATACGAGCCTCAAGCGAAAGACGCATGTAACCGGCTGAGTTGGTAATCTTGCCGAGTACGCTAAGAGGCGTGGAGAAGTTAACACCCCAAAGATTGCTTGTGCGGTCTTCCGAATAATCCTGCGGAACAAGATTAAAATTCAGATCGAGAGAACGACATTCACCTGCGAGCATAGGTCTTAAATCTAATTTCATAAATCATCACCTACCGCTTTTAGTTTTTTGAGAATAAAAGGACGAATTCTCAAAGTCGTACATAATATTATACACATTTAAGTTTTAAAAGTCAATAGAAAAAATAAATTTTTTGAATAACTTTTTCAAGTTTGCGCTTAATTTACCGCATAAGTACTTAGATACATTTTATAAAACGGCTTTATTTCACACGGTGAGCGTCTATTTTTTTAGCCGATTTTCTGCCCTCGGGTATAATTTCGCCCGCTTTTATAAGCGCGTTCTTTGTCATTATAGGTCCTACAAGCTCGTAAATGAGCACCGAGAAGAGAACTATATTTCGGATAAGACCGCCCTCGTAAGCGCCGAGCTGCATTGCTGAAACAGACATTCCGAGCGCAACGCCCGCCTGCGGCAGAAGCGTAATTCCCAGATGCTTGACAATTGTTTCATCGCATTTCACAAGGCGCGCGCTGAACGTAGCGCCGAAGATTTTTCCAAGTGAACGGAATATTATATATACAATTCCGATGAGCACGACGGCAAGGCTGGTAAATACGCCGAGCTCAAGCTCAGCGCCGCTGATTACGAAGAAAAGAATGAAAAGTGGCGTAGTCCAACGGTCAACACGGTCCATAAGCTCTTCAGACGACTCGCACACGTTGCAGAATATTGTGCCGAGCATCATACAGGTGAGAAGCGGAGACGCGCTGATTATTACCGAGCCGAGCTCGATTTTTATCATAGTCAGAGCGACAGTAAGAAACACGAACGTTACAGAAACCGAAAGGCGCTTGCTTCGTGAGTGAAAGAGCTTTTCCGTTTCAGAAAAGATGAAGCCGATGACAGCGCCGAGAAGAAGCGAAACAACTATTTCGAGAAGCGGATTTACAATTATGGATACGATATCGGTCTCACCTCTCACCATAGCCTTTGAAATTCCAAAGGAAACGGCAAATACGACAAGTCCCACAGCGTCGTCAAGCGCAACTATAGGAAGCAGAATATCGGTCAGCTTACCCTTTGCCTTGTATTGACGTATTACCATAAGAGTAGCGGCGGGAGCAGTGGCGGTAGCGACGGCGCCGAGCGTGATGCAAACGCTCTTGGGAAGCACGTCCTCGCCGAGAATAAAGCTTAACGCAATAAGAGCGACGTCCACAAAGAGAGTAGCGACGAGCGCTTGAATTATTCCTATGACCGTCGCTTGCTTACCCGTCTTTTTCAGGTCGGATAGACGGAATTCGTTTCCGATAGAAAAAGCGATAAATCCAAGCGCTACATCTGAAATCAAACCGAATTTTTCTACGTATTCCATAGAGAGAAATCCAAGTCCCTCCACGCCTAAAAGACCGAGACAGTAGGGGCCTATAAGAACGCCCGCAACGAGATATCCCGTAACGGCGGGGAGTCCAAACGGCTTTACTACCCTTGACATCAAAAGTCCTGCGATAAGCGCGCAGGAGATGCTCAACAAGATTTCCATTTTAAAAGTCCTTTCAAGAAAGCCCATAAGGCTTATTTTATTCACAGTTGTATATTTTAGCACTTATTTATATTCTTGTCAATACTTGTTCATAAATTTAAAAGAAAAAAGACGCGAGGATAAGGAGATAAAAATCTTATTATCACACGCGCCTTTTTTATTAAATGTAACTAAAAGTTATTATTTTCTCTTTTCGGGCATAAACCAACCGAATGCGCAGGGGGAAAGAGTGGATTTGCCGAGACTGTGAAATTCTTCCTCAGGCTTTTCTCTGCACCACAGGAAGTCACCCATTTTGATATTCATCTTCATAGGTCTGTCCTCGGTCCAGTCTATATCCTTTCTCTTTGCGGTTATGAGTATTCCGTCCTCGCATTTCGTGGTCTTGAACTTAGCAATTTCCTTTTCAGCCCTTTCACCGAATAGCGAGTAATAGCATTTCGGCTCAAGTCCGAAGAATATCAGCTTATCATTTTGCAGAGTTAACGGCGGATAGGGATTGAAAAGCTTGAATTCGGCGGAAATCACCGACTTCTCGCATTCTGTCAGCTTGAGATAGAAATTCTCATCGTCGTATGAAGCGCAGAACTTAAGATTGTCTTCAACGGTTACCCATTCAGCGCGTGAAATGTCGCCGTATGCCATAGTATAGTGGGTAACGTCATCTTCAACGCCGTCATAGTATTCGAGAGGAGAAAGCCCCTCTTTTACACGTTCTTCTACCTCAGAAAATTCGGTTCTGAGTAATTCCTTGAGCGTTTCTATTCTGTGATAGAGTTTCTTCGGGAAGAACTTGAAGCCCTCCGCCTCCGAGTGATATCCGAGACGGCAGTCTGCTTCGCAGAGCTTGACCATTTGCAGGCTGAGATCCATTTCGGAGTTGACTAACTCTCTCATTTCGGAAAGGAGAGTCATAGCGTCGCCCTCACTAAGGCCGAGCTGCTCGCGCTTCTTATAGAACTTGAGGATATTTGCGCTGCTCTTGGCAAGCACTGTAAACGCTCTGATTACAGACCAATGCTCTTCGGGAATGGTTGCGCTTTCAAGAATTTTTTCACCCTCGATAAATTCGTCTCTCATTCTCTCTACAAGAGTGATAGCCTCGTCGAGAGTATGACCGCAGAGCAGACAGTCGTTGATTCTGTCGCCGTCAGGCTTGTCAACAAGCTGCCAGGTTCTTGCGGGATAGAAGTTACGGGGCTTGAGGCTAAGCTCCCAGCAAACGCCGTCGTGCATAGGTCCGTAGTAGCTGAACATAATGTTGAGAGGATAGTTTGAATAACCCTCCTCGAAATGTTTCCAAGCCTCAGCAAGCTTCGGGGCGTTTGATTTTCCGCAGAAGATAGAAGCGAGACGGAGCATAAATTCATCCTTTTTCGAGTAATCGTCGCAGAATGCAAGCTCGCCCGCCGCCTTACTCATAATTGACGGATAATTACCGAAATACCAGCACTGCATTACACCCGTTACGTTGAACTTTCTTGCGCCCCTCATCTTTTCATAAACGTGTCCGGGAGAGGGAACGTAGGGAAGTGAAGCTACCTCGTGAGAGCAGCAGATCTGCATTTTTGCATACATAGGCTTGTTGTAGCGGATAGCTTCCTTGGCGGTATGCTGGAACATCTCGGAAGGACCTGGGTAGGAGAGCCAATAGTCAACGCTCTGACGAACTCTGCCGAGCTGCTCGGCGTAACCCATTTCCTCAAAGTTCTGCATATTTATAACGTCTGCGGGAACATGCTCTATATAATCCGAAATAGCCTCGTATTCCCAGGCTCTGTTGCCGTACGTCCAGCTGATGAATTCAACGTCGGTTCTTCCGCTGCGGCGAATACCCTCCTGTAAGCAGTCAACAGTCTGGGCAACAGACTCGCCCTTCGGAACGTGGCCGCAGTTAGGGCAGGGCACGGGACCGCTTGCGCCGCAGGATGTGGTTCTTTCGCCCTGAGTAATCGAGATGAAGCCTGTTAATTTAGGCACTAATTCGCAGAGCTGCTTTGTCGCGTCTATGCAGTACTCTCTGCCGAGTCTTGTGTGAGTACACATAGGCTTGGTAGAATATTTTGCGAATTTTTCACCGCCGCCTATAAGCTCGCTGTATTTCTTTTGAAGCTCGCTTCCCGTGGGCGCCATAGGTTCAATGGCGAATACGTAAACGCCGATACCGTATTTTTCACATATTTCGCAGGTTCTGTTCAGCTTTGCGATTCTCTCTTCATAACCCTTGCCGAATTCTGTTATGACGTTTGAGGGAATGATGTCTGAAAATCTGGTGTAGATCCATAATCCGTTTGAGCCGTCGTGCGCTAAACGGTTGAGATATTCCTCAGGATAGTAATCTATATCATTGCTAAGCTCGTCCTCGTTCTTCGGCGGACGGTTTGTGGGGCTGAAAAAGCCTCTTGTTATTCTTTTCTTTATGTAAGGAGTTTTTTTCGTTTTTGAGGGTTTAAGGAAAGGAGCCTCACTTGAGATAAGCTCGTCCTCCAAGTAATAAATACCGCGTCTGATACCCTCCGTATCGTTTGCGGAAATTATGATAGCTTTATCTGACACCTCGACGAAGAATTCCTCAAAGCAGCCCGTCATAACCTGCTTTGTAATTACAGGGAAGCTCTTGCCGCCTATATTGTAAATTTTAGAAAAAAGCTCAAAATCAGCATATGCGGTGTCTAAAAGTCCGTTTTCGTCCTTGAACTCGCGCACAAGATAAAGACCGTCAACACAAATTTCTCCGTCCTCAATAGCTCTTTTTCCGTAATTCGGGAGAGGCGCTTGATGATAGGGCTTCTTCAGATCCTCTACGAACAGAAGCTCGGGCTGATCGTTAAAAAATTCATCGAATGATGCATTACGTCTCATATAAATCTCCTTATGAAAGTATATGTATTTTTCATTGATATAACTAACATTATCATAATTTATATCTGACGAAAAGTCAAGCAAAAGAAAGCAATTTACATAAGTTTTTTGATTTTGCAAAAGCTTTTTACTGCAAGAATATTGAATTGTTCCCAAACGAAAGCAAAATCGCAAAAAAGACTTTACTATATCGACTAAAAGTAGAGTCGTATTATATAAAAAAATCCATATATTACTTGACAAAACGGCGGTTTTTTGATATAATCAAGTGTGATAAATTTTCTTAAAACCAAATGTTAGAAAAGAGGTAAAAAGCACTATGGATTTTATGATTGGTTGTAACTATTGGGCATCGAATGCAGGCGTGGAAATGTGGAATAATTGGGACGAGGACGTTGTACGCAAGGACATAAAGGCTCTTTGTGATTACGGTATAAAGCACATAAGAGTTTTTCCGAACTGGAGAGACTTTCAGCCTGTGGCAAAGCTTTATGCGGCGCAAGGAAGAGCTCGCGAAATGCGCCACGTAAACGGACAGCTCTTCGACAACGAAAATTATCTTGACGAGACTATGTTAAAAAGATTTGAAATCTTTTGCGATATTTGCGAAGAAAACGGCATTAAGCTCATAGTTGCCTTGATTACAGGCTGGATGAGCGGCAGACTTTTCATTCCTCCCGCATTGGAAGGAAGAAATCTTTTTGCCGATCCTTTAGCTCTTAGGCTTCAGATGAAATTTATAAAGGGCTTTGTTTCGCGCTTTAAAGACAGAGAGTGTATTTATGCGTGGGGACTTGGTAATGAATGTAACTGCATGAGCGACGCGGATAACGATATTGCTTCGTCCTGGACAGGAGTAATCGCGAACGCTATAAGGGCGTGCGACTCAACGCGTCCCGTCATTTCGGATATGCACGGCATACAGGTTGACGGCGCTTGGAGTATTAAAGACCAGGGCGAATACTGCGACATTCTTACGACACACCCCTATCCGCATTTCGTGCCTCATTGCTTTAAGGACGGAATGCTTCAATACAGGACTTTAATGCATTCCCCCTGCGAAAACAAGCTTTATTCCGACATTTCGGGCAAACCGTGCTTTCCCGAAGAGGTTGGATCTCTTGGTCCTATGACCTGTGATGAAGAGGTGGAGGCTAACTTCATGAAGGCGACGGCATATCAGGCGTGGCTTAACGGAAATCCCGGAATTATGTGGTGGTGCGCAAACGAGCAATCTCATTTAGAGACCGCCCCGTACGCTTGGAATATGATGGAGCGCGAGCTCGGTATGTTTGACCGTGACGGCAATGCCAAGCCTGTACTTGTTGAAACCAAGAAAATTATAGAGCGTATAAGCTCGTTTGATTTCAAGCCTGATTCGCCGAAAGAGGATATTGTTTGTATAACAGGAATAGGACAGGATAACTGGGGAATTTCCTATATGGCGTACTCTCTTGCGAGAAGCCTGAATTTACAGCTGAAGTTTGCATATCCGAAATATGGAATTCCAAAGGCGGATAAGTATATGCTTCCGTCGTTTACAGGATACGAATCGCTTCCCAAAGAGCAGTATTTTGAGCTTAAAAAGAGAGTCTATGAGGGCGCTACCCTGTATTTATCAATAGATGACGGTTACCTTTCCGAGCTTTCCGAATTCTGTGGAATCAAGGTTCACGACACCAAGGTCGCGAACGAGCAGTGCGAGTTTGAAATTTCAGGCAAGGCCATCAGGCTCGAGAGAAGCTGGAGAAGAGAAATCGTCTCAACCGGAGCTGAGGTCCTCGCATACGATAATCGGGGAATTCCCGCGCTGACGAAGTTCGCATACGGAAAAGGAACCGTTTATTTCCTCAATTTCCCGTTGGAAAAAAATCTTCTTTCGAAGCAGAATGCTTTTGCAGGCAATTACGCAGAGGTGTACGCTTTAGTTTACAAGGATATTATAGACAATCAGCCTATAAAGGTTGACAACCCAAATATAAAAATAACCTTCTACAAAGACGGTAACAAGGCGGTTCTGTTCAATTATTCGGACGAAAAGCAAAAGGCGGTCATTACCGATAAAAATAACAAATTCGTCGACGAAGTGGAATGCGAGCCCTTCGACGTATGTATCGTTGATATAAAATAAGATAGCGTCGGAGACGATCAATAAAAAATCAAAATAATGAGGGCTATATCAGGCAGAATAATTATCGAGCTTGGTATAGCCTTTTTGCTATAATTGCGTTATAGCGCGGACTGAAAAAAGCCGTTTGATTTTAATA
>JAZOCY010000049.1:0-9443 GCA_045596805.1 Eubacteriales bacterium
GAAAAAATATTGATATGGTCAAAAAAATATTGTATAATATATTATTATAATTATAATATTTTTATGTTCGGGGATTTATATTGTGAAAGAGAGAAACGAGAAAGGCTATAAAACGGATAGCGATAATATACAGAAGCAAAAAACTGAAAAAACAGCCGATATTCTTACTTCGCAGGTTTTTAGTCTGTCTTCGGAGTTTGAAAAGAGACTGATTCACTTGTCAGAGCTTTCGACCTATATTTCCAACACAGTAAATATTACTTACGAGACAGATGATCCGAATGAATATCTCGATACGCTTTTTCTCGAGCTGAATTCCTATGCGAGCACCTTTAGTTTTCATTCAGAGCTATTGCCTGAAAACAAAAAGACGGTTTTGAGCGCTTTAAATTCGCTTTATGATTCGGATCGCGCCGTTTTGGCGAAAGGCGTTGCAAGAAAATGGGAAGAAAAACACGGCGAGAGTATGAATATTTTACAGCTCTCAAACGGCTCGGATTTTTTTTCGGGGCGTATATCCTATGTGAAAAGCCGTTATTCCGACAAGGCTTTTGATGCTCTTGAGTCTTTAGTTGATGAGAGCAAGGTTTTATATGCTAAAAACTTTCAAGCGGTCTGCGAGGATATAATACAGGGCTTCGCGCAGTACGGAATACTGCCTCTTTCGGATATGCAGGGCGCAATAGAAACGGTAAACAGACAGCTTTCCGCTTATGAGCTTAAGATTTGCGCCGTATGCGATATTACCACTCAGGAGGATGGCGCAGCGCGCTTTGCTCTTGTTTCGGATAAGATCTGCGTAAATTTAGAAGGGGAAAATCGTTATTTTTCCTTTTCCTTCAATTCCTCGGAGCCGTATAAAATGCAGTCGGTTCTTTACGCGTCAGAGCTTTACGGACTCTCTCTTTACGATATGAAGGTGACGCCCTCTTATTCAGGCAGCGCAAATTACAGAGTGACGTTTCGGGAAAATAGCGGTGACTTGATAGCGCTTCTCGTGTATTTAAAGCTCTTTTTGCCGCAGTTTCTAATTAACGGGATCTATTTTGAAATTTAAGAAAGGGAATATTTGTATGTTAAAGGAATTAAAATATAAAACAAGGGGCACTTGCTCGCGCGAGATAGATATAACTCTTGACGGAGACGTGATAGTGGACGTCAGGTTCATTTCAGGCTGCTCGGGAAACACCTCGGGACTTTCAGCGCTCGTTAAGGGGATGAAGGTCGAGGACGTTATAGGCAGACTTAAGGGAATTAAATGCGGCTTTAAAAGCACCTCCTGCCCCGACCAGCTCGCTATTGCGTTACAAGAGTGCCTTGACTCAAATTCTTGACAGGAGATTTATATGAATTACACAAGAGAATATGAAAGATGGTTAAGTTCCCCCGTTTTATCGGAATCTGAAAAAGAAGAGCTTTTAAGCATCAAAGACGAGGAGAAGAAGGAGCTTTGCTTCGGCTCTGTTATGAAATTCGGAACCGCAGGGCTTCGTTCTACTATGAATTTAGGTCCCGCGTGTATGAATATTTATACCGTTGCCCAGACGACACAGGGAATAGCCGAGCTTATAAAAGCGGAAAACGGAGCAGAGCGAGGCGTCGTCATAGCGTATGACAGCCGTAACAATTCCGAGCTTTTCGCGCGTACCTGCGCTCAGGTCCTTGCCGCCAACGGAATTAAGGCATATATTTTTGATGGAATCCGTCCGACCCCCGAGCTTTCATTTGCCGTTCGTGAGCTTTCTTGTATTGCGGGAATAAATATTACAGCCTCTCATAATCCAAAGGAATATAACGGATATAAGGCGTATTGGGAGGACGGAGCTCAGATTTCACCCGAGCAAGCGAGCATTGTCAGCTCGTCGTCGGAGAAAATAGACGTTTTGGACGGCGCCTTGAAGATTGATTTTGACGCAGGTGTAAAAAGCGGAAAAATTCAGATTTTGGGAAAAGAATTTGACGAAAAATATATTTCTGCCGTTATGGCTACGTCGATAAATACAGAGCTTTTTCGTGAGGTAAGCGAAAGCCTTAAAATAGTTTATACCCCTCTTCACGGCGCAGGTCGCGAGCTTGTGCCTGAGGTGTTGCGCCGCGCGGGGCTGAAATACGTTTATACAGTAGACGCGCAGATGAACGCTGACGGCAATTTCCCGACGGTAAAAAAGCCGAACCCCGAATATGCCGACGTTTTTGCGCTCGGAATTGAAATAGCTGAAAAAGAGGGTAGCGACCTCGTTATAGCGACAGACCCCGACGCTGACAGAGTGGGCGTTATGAGCAGAACAAAGCGCGGAGACTTCGAGACAATCAGCGGAAATCAGATGGGCGCGCTTTTGCTTGATTACGCAATAGAAGCAAGACGGGCAAAGGGCGCACTAAAAAAAGGAGCCTACGCTGTAAAGTCTATAGTTTCTACCGATATGGCTTCAAAAATAGCCGAAGTAAACGGGATAAAGCTTCACGATGTTCTTACGGGCTTCAAGTATATAGGCGAGGTTATAAAGAATTATGAAGCCGATAAAAAAGAGGGAGAATTTATTTTCGGCTTTGAGGAAAGCTACGGCTATCTGTTCGGAAGCTACGCGAGAGATAAGGACGCTGTCGGCGCGACAATGATGATCTGCGAAATGACTGCGTATTATAAGACGAAAAATATGACGCTCTCGGACGCGCTTGAAGCGCTCTACTTAAAATACGGCTTGTATCGGGAAGCGATGACAGACATTTATATGGAGGGGCTCGACGGAATAGAGCGCAGGAAGAAAACGATGCGGGCGTTACGAGAAAAACCGCCTGTGTCTATAGGTAACGTAAAGGTCGCCTCTGTCGGTGATTACGACGAGGGATACGTTCATTTTCTGTCCGACGGAAGAAAAGAGCCTACGAAACTCATAAAAAGCGACGTTTTGTATTACACTCTTGAAAACGGAGATAAGGTGATTATACGTCCGTCGGGCACAGAGCCCAAGATTAAAATATACTTCCTCGCTCACGGAGATAACAAGAAATCCCTTGAAGAAAAAATCGAAGCGTATAAGAAGGACGCAGAGGACTTTGCAAAATAATAAGTCCATATGAAAAGAAAGGATATTAAAGGATAAAAACGTGACCGAAAGACAGAAGCATACCAGAAATTTCTGCATTATTGCGCATATAGACCACGGAAAATCCACCCTCGCGGACAGAATTCTGGAAAAGACGAGCGCAGTGGAAAAAAGAGATATGGAGGACCAGCTTTTAGACGATATGGACCTCGAGCGCGAAAGAGGAATTACCATAAAGGCAAGGGCGGTAACACTTTCATACGTGGACGAAAACGGAGAAAAGTATTATTTCAATTTAATTGATACCCCCGGACACGTGGATTTCGGGTACGAGGTTTCGAGATCGCTCAAGGCCTGCGAGGGGGCTATTCTCGTGGTAGACGCGACACAGGGCGTAGAGGCGCAGACTCTTGCTAACGCATATCTCGCGATAGAAAACGACCTGGAAATCTTGCCCGTAATAAATAAAATAGACCTGCCGTCTGCAGACCCCGACAGAGTGACCTCTGAAATCGAGGATATTATAGGAATACCCGCTGAGGGCTGTCCGAGAATTTCCGCGAAGGTAGGACTTAATATTGAAGACGTGTTAAAGAAAATAGTTACCGACATTCCCGAGCCTAAGGGAGACGAAAAAGCGCCGCTCAAGTGTCTTATCTTTGATTCGCGCTATGACAGCTACCTTGGCGTAGTCGTGTACGTGCGTGTCTTCGACGGTGAGCTTAAGGCGGGAGACCGTATTAAGCTTATGAGCACGGGCGCCTGCTTTGACGTTGTCGAGGTAGGAACTATGGGCGCTTTTGGAATGAAAAAGACCGAAAAGCTTTCTGCAGGCGACGTAGGTTATATTACCGCGAGCATCAAGACAGTCGGAGACACACGGGTAGGCGATACCATAACGTCGGCAGAGAATGGGGCAGAGGAAGCCCTGTCGGGATACCGAGAGGTACGCCCTATGGTTTACGCGGGAATATATCCCGCCGACGGCGCAAGGTACGGAGATTTACGCGAGGCTCTTGAAAAATTACAGTTAAACGACGCCTCTCTCGTATTTGAGCCCGAGACCTCTATCGCTCTCGGCTTTGGCTTCAGATGCGGCTTTTTGGGACTATTGCATATGGAAATCATCGAAGAGCGCCTCGAGAGGGAATTTAACCTTGACTTGATAACTACCGCGCCGAGTGTTATTTACAGAATAGTGAAGCGAGGCGGAGAGGAGGAATATATCGACAACCCCTCGAATTATCCTTCGCCCGACGAGATAGATCGCTCGTATGAGCCTATAGTAAAAGCGAACATAATAACCCCTACCGAGTTTATAGGAGGGCTTATGGATCTGTGTCAGGAGAGACGCGGCGATTTCATAGATATGAAGTATATAGATACGGCGAGAGTTGAGCTTCATTATTATCTTCCCTTAAACGAGATAATATACGATTTCTTCGACGCACTTAAGAGTCGCAGCAGAGGATACGCGTCGCTCGATTATGAGTTTCACGAATACAGAGAAAGTAAGCTTGTAAAGCTTGATTTCCTACTCAATGGAGAAATGGTGGATGCTCTTTCCTTTATTCTGCACGAGGAAAAGGCGTACGGCAGGGCGAGAAAAATAGCCGAGCGCCTTAAGGAAAATATACCGAGACAGCTCTTTGAAATACCGATACAGGCGGCAATAGGCTCAAAAATTATTGCGCGAGAGACCGTAAAAGCCATGCGCAAGGACGTGCTTGCGAAGTGCTACGGCGGTGATATTACCCGAAAGAAAAAGCTTCTTGAAAAACAGAAGGAGGGTAAGAAAAAGATGCGCCGTCTTGGCAGCGTCGAGGTTTCTCCCGAAGCATTTATGGCTGTACTTAAGCTTGACGATGATGAATAAGGATAAAATAGGTCTTTATATACACATTCCCTTTTGTGTAAAAAAGTGCAATTATTGCGACTTTTGTTCGTTTGACAACTTAAAGTCAGACGAGAGGGATTTATATGTCTCCGCGCTCTGCCGAGAGCTTATACACGAGTCGGAAAAATTAAACGGCAGAAAGGTCGATACCGTGTTTTTCGGAGGCGGAACTCCGTCCTTATTGAATGAAAAGCAATTTGAGAATATTTTTTCTGTAATAGGGAAGTACTATACCCGTACAGACCAAGCGGAAATTTCCGCTGAAATCAATCCTGCTACGGCGTCTAAGGATAAATTGCGCCTTATGCGAGGCTTGGGTATAAACCGATTGAGCATAGGTATGCAGTCTTTGATTGACAGCGAGCTTTCATTACTTGGAAGGGCGCATACCGCGAGCGATTTTTACAGCTGCTTTGAGAGCGCAAGAGCCGTCGGATTTGATAATATAAACGTTGATTTGATGTACGGAATTCCCGCGCAGACCTTGTCAACGTTTGAAAAAACGCTTGACTCGACGCTATCACTCGGCTGTGAGCACGTATCAGCCTATTCTCTTAAAATAGAAGAGGGTACGCCGTTTTTTAGAAATAAAGCGTCGCTCTTGCTTCCCGACGAGGAAAGCGAATACGGTATGTATATGCTCTGCGCGGAAAAAATGAGAGGCGCGGGATATTTTCATTATGAAATATCAAATTACGCGAAGGCGAAATTCGAATGCCGTCATAATCTGAAGTATTGGCGTTCTCTTGAATATATTGGCGTAGGCGTTTGTGCATACTCTTATTTTGAAAATGAAAGGTACGGAAATATAAGCAGTATTGCCGACTATATTTCAAATTCGGGCGTATGTCGTAAGATAGACGTCGAGCGTATAGGAGAGCGCGAGCGCGAAAATGAATATATTATGCTTGCGTTGAGACTCGGTGCGGGCATTGACGACGTTGAGTTTAAAAATCTCTTCGGCGTTTCCTTCTTCGATAAATACAGTAGCGCGATAAATCTATTCAAAAACAGCGAGTATGCAGAAAAAAAGGGAACAAGGTTTGCTCTTACAGATAAAGGAATGTACGTGAGCAATTCCATTATATGTGAATTTCTTGAAAATTAATAAAAACCAAAAAATATGCTATTGACAATTCGATTTATATTTGATACAATATTACCGTAATAATTAAAGGAAATGCTGTAAAGCAAGGGTGAAAAAATGGACGAAATTTTAGTTGGCGATATATATACTCTGACAGACGATGAGTCGGGCGAAGAACGAGACTACGAGGTAATAGGAGTTACCGAGCTTGACAACAACTCTTACGTCGCCTTGGTATTGACCGATGAGGACTCTGAGGAATATATGATACTTAAAATCGAAATGGACGGCGATGAACGTATTCTCGTTACGGTCGACGACGATGATGAATGGGAAAAGGTCGCGGAATATTTCGATAACGAGCTCTTTTCCGACATCGACTACGATGAGGACGGAGAATAATTCTTGAATTTCTTCCTGCTTAGTGCGTGATAGGGTGAGTTTTGGGCCTACAATTATGATAATGGAGCCCGAGCTTCCGTTGCGGGTATGCAGGCCTCCCGAATAGGTCCGATTTTTCCGACCTATATCGGACGTTGGAAGCACAAAACAATGGAGAGGGCACCACCCTGCCGTAGCAGGGCTAAAAGTCTTGCTCTACACGGCTCGGCGGGTTTTACATTTAAAATTGAATAACAATTTTGAAAAAGAGATGCGTTTGCCGACTTCTCATAAGGAAGCTTGGCATGCGTATCTCTTTTTTATTTTACGAGGGCTTAAATAATATATATAAAACCATTGTCAAATATAAAAAAATGTGGTAGAATATAAAAGACGAATGTAAAAATTCTATCAGAAATCGATATTAAAAATCAGGAGAAAATTATGACTATATGGCAAGAGCTCGGTTTAATATATTTTTTGATTATATCATTATTCTCGGTCATATTTACGCTTTATGACAAAAGAGCGGCTGTAAAAAAGCCTGACAGACGAGTGCCCGAAGCAAAGCTCCTTTTGCTTTCCTTACTTGGAGGGGCTCTTTCTATGTACATAACAATGCAGAGCATAAGACATAAAACCAAGCATAAGAAATTTATGATAGGGCTTCCCCTTATAATGGTTTTGCAGATAGCGGCCGTTTACTTTATATTTTGTCTTTCAAATCAGATTGTTTCTGTATAAAGACGAAAAGACGACGCCCTTCATTTGAAAAATAAAAAAAACGCACTTTCGTGCGTTTTTGGAGCTGGTGATGTGACTTGAACACACGACCTGCTGATTACGAATCAGCTGCACTACCGACTGTGCTACACCAGCAAAATTAAGGAACCTTTACTATTATACATTTTTAAAACGAATTTGTCAAGAGGAAAAACACAAAAAATGGATTTATGTAATATAAATGTTATTCGTTCGGTTATGGAGAGCGAGGGAATTAAATTCAGAAAGGAATTCGGACAGAATTTTTTGATAAACAGGCGCATTCCCGAAAATATAGCGGACAACTGCTCGGACAGAGAGGACTGTATGATTTTGGAAATAGGTCCTGGAATAGGCTGCCTTACGGCAGAGCTTGCGAAGAGGTATGAAAAGGTGGTCGCCGTCGAGATAGACCGAGGGCTGATTCCCGTTCTTAAAAAAACTCTCGCTGAATATGATAACGTTACGCTGATAAATGAAGATATAATGAAGCTGGATCTTGCTACGCTTATTCCGACTCTTGCAGAGGGGAGAGAGGTCTACATCTGCGCCAATCTTCCTTATTATATTACAACGCCCATACTTATGAGATTGCTTGAATGTGGAGTGAAGTTTAATTCTATCACTGTTATGGTACAGGCAGAGGTAGCGACACGCTTGACGTCAAAGGCGGGCGACGGTGACTATGGCGCGATTACTGCGGTATTAGGCTATTATGGCGAAACGAGAAAGCTCTTTACTGTTTCAGCTAATTGCTTTATGCCTGCGCCCAAGGTCAATTCTGCCGTAATAAAAATAGATTTGTATAAAGAACCGAAATATAAGCCCAAAAACGAAAAGCTTTTCTTCGGTATAATAAAAGCGGCTTTCGAGCAGAGAAGAAAAACACTCGTAAACGCAATCTTCGCCAAGTATCCCGAATTCAAGAAGGAAGAATTGCAGAACCTGCTTGTAGATATGGGATATACGCCTACGGTAAGAGGAGAGACTTTGTCGGTTGAAGAATTTTGCGTTCTTTCTGACCGTCTCAGTGAATTGAAGGATTGAAGCTTATTTAGTTAAAGGAATACCGTATTAAATTTAATATGTAAAAATAAAATCCGAGAGCTTGTCTTTTTGTAACTCTCGGTTTTTTATTATAGCTTGTCTGACGGAAATACGATATTGTTTTGCTTACGTACGGTGTCCATTATTTTTGTGGTTATCTCTGTATTTCTGTTATATTTTTCTGGGCTTTCACGTCCGCAAATCATATTGTAAAAGGAAATGAATTCGTATTTCATATTGCTCGTCTTGCTTTGCTTTAACAAAATAGGCGCCTCTTTTCTCGGCAGAAGCCATATTTCGCTTGGATTACTCAGCTTGTCTATAGTGATAGCTCCGCCCTCGCCTAAAATGAAGCTCGGCACTACAGAGCTTGTAATTTTGGAATATGAGATTTCTGCCGTCATTGATGGATATCTGAGTATAAGAGAGCCCTCGCCCTCCATTCCGTTGTGGAGGAATACCGAGCTTGACAGAACCTCTTCAGGCTCGCCAAAAAGCATAACGCAGCAGTGAATTGGGTACACTCCTATATCCATAATAGCCGCATTTGAAAGCAGGGGATTAAAGGCGTTCTTTATCTCGCCCGCCTTAAAGCTGTCGTATCTCGATGAATATTGGCAAAACTCAAAGGACACGCGCCGTAGTTTTCCTAAAAGCGGAAGAGATTCCTTTATTGCTAAAAAGGCTTCGTCATATGACGGGCGCATAGCCTCGATTACTATACGGTTGTTTTTCCTCGCCGTGTCAAAGACCTGCTTTAACTGCCTTGAGTTGGGGGCGAGCGGCTTTTCACAAATAACGTGAAGTCCGTGATTAAGCGCAGCAATAGCCTGCTCTACGTGGCAGGAATTAGGACTCGCTATATAAACGGCATCCAATTCGGGACAGGAAAAAAAGTCTTCGAGATTGGTATATTTGAGAGGAAAGCCGTATTCTTCAGCAAAAGACATGGCTTTTTCTTCGGTTCGTGAATACACCGCCTTCATAGTATAATAGGGAATTGAGCGCAGAGTACAAACCATTTGTTCGCTTATAAAATTAGTTCCTATGAAGCCTATACGTACCGTTCTCATATTTTTCTCCTTTTGCGCTTTATATACCTATTCTATCATAAAATATTACTTATTTCAATAGAAAATTAAAAGTGTAAGACAAAAATTTTCGCATAATAAATATTAAAATTGTAAATCAATTTATATAAAACACTTGACAAATTATATAA
>JAZOCY010000050.1:0-1666 GCA_045596805.1 Eubacteriales bacterium
GACTCAACCGTTGACGTTATTCTTCCGTTTTACGAAACAATTAAGAAAGAATATAAAAATTCGATGGAGAAATATGCGGATATTTCCTTTAAGCTTTCCTGGAGAGCTACCGGAGCTACCGTATATAAAATAGAAAACGACGGAGTAAGCTATTACTTCATAGAAAATCACTACTATTTTGACCGTCCGAGGCTTTACGGTGAGTACGACGACGGTGAAAGGTTTGCCTTTTTCTCAATGGCGGCTATCGAATTTATGCTTCAGTGTGATAAAATCCCCGACGTTTTGCACGCAAACGATTGGCAAACCTCGCTTTCCGTAGTTTATCTTAAAACAAAATACGCATCAGACGTGCGCCTTGCAGCTCTGAAAACCGTTTACACAATACACAATATAGAGTATCAAGGAAAATACGACCCTTATATTCTCGGTGACGTATTCGCTCTTGGTAATGACTGCTATCCGCTCGTCGAGTTTGACGGATGCATAAATCTTATGAAAGCGGCTATCGTTCTTTCTGATTTTGTAACCACCGTCAGCCCCAACTACGCTAAAGAGCTTGAATACGATTATTTCTCCTTCGGTCTTTCGGAAATAATAAAATCCGCATCGCATAAGCTTTACGGAATTATAAACGGCATTGACTACGGATATTTTTCACCCGAGGCGGGCAGCGATATATATGCTCCCTACACCTTAAGAAATATAAAGTCCGGTAAAGCAGCGAATAAAACCGCGCTTCAAAAGGAGCTTGGACTTAAGGTTGATAAAAATATACCGCTCATAGCTATGGTAACAAGACTCGCAAGCGGAAAGGGAATAGACCTCGTTTTGCATGTTCTTGACGAAATACTTGCTGAGAACGTTCAGTTCGTAGTGCTTGGTACGGGGGAGTCAATTTTTGAAAGCCAGCTTGAGTATTACGACAGAGCTAACGATAATATGCGCGCGCTGATAATGTTTGACAGAGCGCTTTCAAAGAAAATATACGCGGCGGCGGATATGTTCCTTATGCCGTCCAAGAGTGAGCCTTGCGGACTTGCTCAGATGATTGCTTGCGCTTACGGCACAGTACCTGTCGTGCACGCTGTCGGCGGACTTTACGATTCTATAAAGCCCTACGGAACAGAGGGCGAGAACGGCTTTACCTTTGAAAATTACAATGCGCACGAAATGCTTTACGCAATAAAGGACGCACTTACGCTCTATAAAGACACAAAGTCTTGGAGTGCTCTTGTAAAAAAGGCAAAGAAGTCGGATTTCACTTGGGCAGAATCAGCTCGTAAATATTTGGAAATTTATAATCTTTAATCAGCAGGAAATAAAAAATGGCAAAAACTATCAGCAATTCAGGCATTAAAAATAAAATCACCAAGCAAGAGCTTAAGGAAAAAATCGAAGCTAAGCTTATAACCAGAGGTATATATAATCCTGATTCTGCGACTGACGAGCAGTTATATCAGGCTATTGTCGGCGCTCTCAAGGATATAATGATTGATTACAGAGAGGACTTTAAAAAGCGTATAAAAGCCACCGATGCAAAAAAGGTGTGCTACCTTTGTATGGAGTTCCTTGTAGGTCGCGCTCTTAAGAATGATGCTATGAACCTCGGCGTGTACGACTCTCTTTGCGAGATTCTCGGCGAGTTTGGCTCCTCCTTTGAGAA
>JAZOCY010000051.1:0-13091 GCA_045596805.1 Eubacteriales bacterium
TGAAAAAATTTTTTCAAAATCTTGACTATATCTACAAAATGAGGTATACTATTACTGATTGTAAAAATTATCATATACAAGGAGATAAATTTCTTATGTACAACAAGAAAACAATTGAAGACATTGACGTTGCTGGAAAAAGAGTTTTAGCTCGTTGTGATTTCAACGTTCCGACAAAAGACGGAGTTATCACAAGCGACAAGAGAATAGTTGAGGCTCTTCCCACAATCAAGTATCTTATCTCAAAGGGCGCAAGAGTTATTCTTTGCTCTCATATGGGTAAGCCCCATAATATCTTTACAGAGGGCTTCGGCTTGACAAAGAAGGAGAAAAAGGCTATCGAGGCTTTGCCCGAAGCAGAAAGGGCGCAGGCTAAGGCTGACGCTCTTAAGAAGGCAGAGAAGGACAAGACTAAGTTCTCCTTGAAATGCGTTGCAGACAAGCTCAATGAGCTTGGCGTAAAGACTGTTTTTGCGTCTGACATCGTAGGCGAGGACGCTAAGGCGAAGATTGCCGCTATGAAGGACGGAGACGTTGTTTTGCTTGAAAACGTACGCTTTGACGCAAGAGAGGAGAAAAATGCTCCCGATTTTGCAAAAGAGCTTGCTTCGCTTGCCGATATTTATGTAAACGACGCGTTTGGTACGGCTCACAGAGCTCATGCCACAACCGCAGGCGTAGCGGATTATCTCCCCGCTGTATGTGGATATCTCATTCAGAAGGAAATCGGAATTATGGGCAAGGCGTTGTCCTCACCCGCGCGTCCCTTCGTTGCAATACTCGGTGGCGCTAAGGTTGCCGACAAATTAAACGTTATTGACAATCTTCTTACTAAGGTAGATACTCTTATAATCGGCGGCGGTATGGCTTACACCTTCCTCGCTGCTAAGGGCTATAGCATCGGTACGTCTCTTTTGGATTCCGAGAAGATCGACTACTGCCGTGATATGATGAAGAAGGCAGAGGAGAAGGGCGTTAAGCTGTTGCTTCCTATCGACACGGTTATAGCGAAGGATTTCCCCAACCCGATAGATGCCGAGATAGCTACAGAGGTAGTTTCCTCTGACGCAATCCCCGCTGATATGATGGGCTTGGATATAGGACCTAAGACGAGAGAGCTTTTCGCTGACGCGGCAAAAACGGCGGCAACGGTTGTCTGGAACGGACCCATGGGCGTATTTGAAAACCCCGTACTCGCAAAGGGTACAATAGCAGTAGCGCAGGCTCTGGCTGACTCCTCCGCTATCACCATTGTAGGCGGCGGCGACTCTGCGGCGGCGTGCGAGCAGCTTGGATTCGCTAAAGAGATTACACACATCTCCACAGGCGGTGGAGCTTCTCTTGAATTCCTTGAAGGTAAAGAGCTTCCCGGCGTTGCTTGTCTTTTGGATAAATAATTTGCGAGGTTTATAATTGTGAGACGTACAGTAATTGCGGGAAACTGGAAAATGAATATGACTCCCTCAGAGACCAAGAGCTTTATTACAGAGCTTGCGCCTATGGTTAAAGGGAAGGATAAATGCGATATAATTCTTTGCGTTCCTTTCGTTGATATTGCGACAGCTATAGAAGCGGCAAAGGGAACAAATATAAAAATAGGCGCTCAAAACGTTCATTTTAAGGAAAGCGGCGCCTATACGGGAGAGATCTCTGCTTCTATGCTTAAAGAGCTCGGCGTCGAATACGTTATAATAGGTCACAGCGAGCGCCGTCAGTATTTTGCAGAGACAGACGAAACGGTAAATCTCAGAACACGCGCGGCTCTTTCGGCAGGTCTTAAGGTCATACTTTGCTTAGGCGAGCTTTTGGAAGCAAGACAGGCGGGTATTACCGAAGAAATCGTCTCTATGCAGACAAAGCTCGATTTTGCGGGCATCCCCGAAGAAGAGCTTAAAAACATCATTATAGCCTACGAGCCTGTATGGGCTATCGGCACAGGCTTGACGGCTACTCCCGAGCAGGCAGACGAGGCGTGTGAGATTATAAGAGGCGTTATAGCTTCTTTGTATAGTGAAAAGGCAGCAGATGAGATTATCATTCAGTACGGTGGTTCTATGAATGATGCAAATGCCAAGGAACTTCTCGAAAAAGAGAACGTTGACGGTGGACTTATCGGTGGAGCTTCTCTTAAGACCGATAAATTTACCGCAATAGTTGACGCTACTAACTAATAAAAATCGTAACAGGGGCTTCAAGCCTTTGTTACGTGAATATTTGAACATTGGCATAATTTAAAAGGAGGCAAAAATGGAAGGAAAGAATAATTCCGTATTCGAACAAAGCATCGATTTTATAGGTGTTTTGAAAAAATGCTGGACTTATATGCTTATAGTGGCGCTTGTGTTTGCTTTAATAGCTGCTTTGTACACATCTTTTTTTGTGAGCAAAACGTATTCCTCTACGGTCAAGTTTTACGTTGTAATAGATCGTTCGACCGCGCAGCATCTTAATAACGAGCTGCAAGCTGCCCAGACACTTATAGATTCATATTCTGTGGTCGTCAAAAACAGCGACAGCTTTTTAAGAAAGGTTGCAGAGCAGTCCGATCTTTCTCTTACTCCCTCTCAGCTTCGATCTATGCTTTCGGTGTCATCAATTGGAAGCGAAGCGTTTTCTGTAAAGGTCACAAGCACAGATCCGCAAAACTCTTATGATATAGCAAAAATAATAGAGGAAATCGGCCCCGACGAAATGGTAAAATTCGTTGAAGCAGGAAACGTTAAGGTTTTAAATCCTCCTTTTCTCTCACTTACTCCCGATTCCCCCAACATTGTAAAAAATGTTATTATATCTGCGCTTTTCGGCGCGATTCTTATGTACGGTATATTCTTGCTATTTACTATGCTCGATACCCGTGTTCATTCTGAAGAGGATCTGCGTCGATTTGACATTCCCCTGCTCGGTTTCGTACCTACTATGGAATTAGAAAATGATTCAAAGAAAAAAGTCTATAAAGCAGAAGACTTAAAGAAAAAATCTTAAGAGAGGTGAATATAAGTGATTAAGAATTATAAAAACGTTCTTGTGACTTCGTCTTCACCATTTGCTCTTGCCGAATCCTTTAAGGCTATACGCACAAATATGCTGTATATCGGCAAAAAAGAGAAATGTCCTGTTTTTGGTGTAACAAGCTCTGATATGGATGCGGGCAAGTCTATCTTTTTGGCTAATATCGCGCAGTCGTTTGCCCAGCTTGGAAAAAAGGTTGTTTTGCTCGACTGTGACATAAGAAAGCCCGTTCAGCATAAAATCTTTGAGCTAAAAAACAACGAAGGAATGAGCGAGCTTCTTGCGGGAATAAATACCGACATAAGCAAAAGCATAGTTAAAACTAACATAGAGAATTTAGATATTATTACGGCAGGACACATTCCTCCTAATCCCTCCGAGCTTCTTGCAAGTGATAACCTCAAGCAAATTCTTGATTCGCTTAAAGGCGCTTATGACGTAATTTTCATGGACTTTCCACCTGTTGGAATAGTAATCGACGCTGTTGTGCCGGTTGAGCTTGTTACGGCGTACGTTGTGGTAGTTCGTTGCGGAGTGGACAGAATACAGGATGTGGAAACGGCGCTTGGTATTATGAATAACTCAAACGCTAATATCGCAGGCTTTGTATTAAACGACGTCAACATTAAAAGCGCGGGCAGTGGCCGTTACCGTTACGGCAGATACGGCAGATACGGTAGATACGGCAAATACAGATATAGCAGATACGATTACGTAAACAAAAAATAATTCCTTTTACAAAAAAACCTTAAAGCATCAAAGCGGTGCTTTAAGGTTTTTTACTATTTTATTCGTTTTTTCAAGCTCGGGCATTTTTTGCTTTACCAAGCATGACGCCCCTTTAATACAATCAGTTGTTCCAGTTGTGGAAAACGTTCTGAACGTCATCGTCATCGTCGAGCTTTTCGAGAAGTAATTCGAGCATTTTTACGTCTTCCTCGTCGGTCACGTCCACGTAGGTCGATGGAATCATCGCTCTGTCGGAGGAGTCTATCTTATATCCTAAGTTCTGAAGAGCTTCTGTGACAGAAGCAAGATCGTCAAGCTCTGTATAGATAGAATAATATCCGTCCACGCCCTCAAAGTCAGCGGCGCCTGCCTCAAGCGCGTCCTCCATCAGCTTGTCCTCATCAAGCTCATTGTCCTCGTCGGAAATCTCGATAAGTCCCTTTTCTGTAAACATAAAGCTTACGCAGCCGTTTTGTCCCATATTTCCGTGGAACTTGCTGAAATATGAGCGAAGATTACCTGCGGTTCTGTTTCTGTTATCCGTCGCAGTCTCTACGATTACCGCGACGCCTGCCGCGCCGTAGCCCTCGTACGTGATCTCCTCGTAGTTGATGCTGTCGTCGGCGGAGAACTTCTTGATAATTCTTTCAATATTGTCATTAGGCACGTTGTTGGCCTTTGCCTTGGCAATAAGGTCGCGAAGCTTTCCGTTATTGTTGGGGTTAGGTCCGCCTGCTCGGATGGCAACCGCCATTTCCTTGCCTATTCTTGTAAAGATCTTAGCCTTCTGGGCGTCGGTCTTTTCTTTTTTTCTCTTAATATTGTTCCATTTGCTATGTCCTGACATTTTATATCTCCTAATTATATCTTTTCGGTTTTCTTCATACAAATAAGCTCAAGCGATTTTCCCAAGACCTGACGAACACAGGCAGTGAGCTTTATACGCTGACGCTTTATTCTTTCATCATCACAGGAAAGAATTTGGCAGTTGTGATAAAAACGGTTAAACGCGGCGCACAGGTCGAGTATATATCTTGTGATAAGCGAGGGCTCATACTGCGCTATCGCATCTGAAACACTGTCGGGGAAGAGCGCTAATACCTTTATAAGCTCCTTTTCCTCCAGTCCGATTTCGCCACCGCAGAATTCGCCTTCATCCTCTGATTTTTCAAGAATACTGCAAGTTCTTGCGTAGGTATATTGCGCGTAAGGTCCTGTGTTTCCGTCAAATGAGAGAGCGTCCTCAAGAATAAAGTTGATGTCTCTCATACGGTTGTTTGAAAGGTAATGGAACACGATGGCGCCTACGCCTACTGCCTCAGCGATATCGTCTCTCTCTGCGAGAGCAGGATTCTTTTCCGCAGTAATAGCCCTTACCTTTTCAATAGCCTGAGCAAACAAATCCTTTAAAAGAATTACGTTTCCCGTTCTTGTCGCCAGCTTGGCGCCGTTTATGCTTACCGTGCCGTACGGAACGTGTACCAGCTTGTCTGCCCAAGGATATCCCATAAGCTCGACGACCTTGAACCACTGCGCGAAGTGAAGTGACTGGCCTGCGCTTGTTACATAAATACACTTTTCAAAATCGTAGGTGTTTTTACGGTAAACGGCAGCCGCAATATCGCGGGTAGGATAAAGCGTAGAGCCGTCTCTTTTCAGAATAAGACAGGGCGGCATATTCCACTCTTCAAGATTGACGACAGAGGCGCCGTCATCTATAGTAAGAAGATTTTTGTCCTTCATTACCTCTATCTGAGCAGGCACTTTGTCGGTGTAGAAGCTCTCGCCGTTATAGCTGTCAAATTCAATATTCAAAAGACGGTAGGTCTTTTTATATTCGGCAATGCTTATATCGATAAACCATTTCCAAAGAGAGAGATTTTCCTCGTCGCTATTCTCAAGACGTGAAAATTCCTTTCTCGCTTCGTCGTTTAAGGTCTCGTCCTTTTCGGCTTCGGTGTGGAAAAGCACGTAAAGCCTTACAAGCTCGTCAATTCCGCCCTGCTCGACCTCGTCCTTGTTACCCCATCTTTTATAAGCGGTAATCAGCTTTCCGAACTGCGTACCCCAGTCGCCCAAATGATTGATGCCCACGCACTTATAGCCCGCAAATTCGTGTAACAGCTTGAGCGAATGTCCTATTACCGTCGTGCCTAAATGTCCTATATGGAAGGGCTTTGCCACGTTAGGCGAGGAATAGTCTAAAACAACCGTTTTTCCCTCTCCGTTTTTGGGAGAGCCGTAGCTTTCTCCTTGCTCGCAGATATCCTCAATGACGCGCTTGGCAAAGAGAGAGGCGTCAATACGGAAATTAAGGTATCCGTTTATCGCGGTAATTTCCGAGAAGCTTTCGCTTTGTATATTCTGCGCGAGTGCTTCGGCAATCTTTACAGGGGAAGAACGCAACACTCGGCTCAGCTTAAAGCAGGGGAGCGCCAAATCTCCCATCGTTGTGTCGGGCGGATATTCGAGCATATCAAATATGTTAAGCTCACCCTCAATGGCAGGAAAGCTTTTATTTATTGCTTCGATAAGTAATTTTTCCGCTTCTTTTTTCAGTTTTTTCATATTTATTTCCTTGTTTTTTATAATCGTTATTAAAGAGAATCCTTCATTTTTACGTATTCTGTGTCGCCCACAGAGCCCTTTACAAGCTCACAGGGGACAAACGTAGAATCGCAGAGGGAATACGCAACCGCGCTTTCAGCCCCCTCCGACACGTAGAAATCGTTCTCATATTCAAATACTTTGATTTTCGGTATCGGCTTTCCAAGCTCAATGCAACGGGAATATTCGGAGATTTTCTCTATATCCAGACTGTCGGCGGGATAGTTAAGACGCAGAGGAGAAAGATAACAGGCGCGGAAGTTGTTGTCAATGCACCACATATCTGCGCTTGTCAGTATGCAGTCGCATATTTCATCGGGCGTCGCCTTCGTTGTATCTATGACTAAGGAATAATTAAACAGGTCCTTGCAGTCAACGCCGTATTTTTCCTTATAGCGCTTTCGCTCACTTGCCTTGCGCTCTCTTATCTTGGTCATCGCTTCTTCGACACACGCATATTTTTCCTGCGCCCTGTTTGCCCTCATAATTCTTACAGCGCTCGTCTCAATGTCGGTTGTCAGATATACGCTGAAGTTGCCCTTTACGAAATGCCAAGCCATTCGGGAATCAATGACCATCGTTTTATCAAGGTCGGAAAGAGCAACGAGTCCGTCGTCTATTTCTCGGTCAAGCTCGGGATGTATTTCCATATATTTGTTTATTTCCAAAACGTCTATGTTATGTTCTTCCGCAACTCTTCTTGCAATCAAGCCCGTAGCATAATATTCAGCCCCCGTGCGAGACACGATAATGTCCGACACGGTGCTTTTTCCGCTTCCAAGGTCACCTGCGAGAGTAATTTTAAAATTCACGTCCTAATCTCCCTATGTAAAAGCATTATAATAATATATTATACCTCAAAAAGTCCTTAATGTCAACCGATATACAGCTATACTTTTAAATATTTGTTCGATTTTTAAGTTATATTGACAAAAAAATTATTAAAAATGAAAAGCAAAAATAAATATCAAAATACTCGCTTTTATAAAAACAAAATACCTGTTTTTTCCTACGCCTCAAATCGCATACAGGACCGAATGCGTGTCAATACTTTAATTGACAAATATTCGGAGGCGTGTAAGAAATGTATAATAACAAGGTTGAAATTTGCGGAGTAAATACATCTAAGCTAAAGACACTTTCGGATTCTGAAAAAAGGGAATTGCTCTTGAGGACAAAAAAAGGCGATTCCGAAGCAAGAAATGAGCTGATTTGTGGGAATTTGCGTCTCGTTCTGAGCATAATTCAACGTTTTACAAACCGACGCGAAAATTTAGACGATCTTTTTCAGGTCGGCTGTATAGGGCTCATTAAGGCGATAGATAATTTTAATACCGAGTTAGACGTAAAATTCAGCACCTATGCCGTTCCTATGATAATAGGCGAGGTCAGAAGGTACCTGCGAGATAATAATTCAATCCGTGTAAGCCGTTCACTGCGCGACCTTGCTTACAGGGCGCTTCAGGCAAGAGAGGAAATACAGAGAGAAAAGCAGAGAGAAGCAAATACGGACGAAATAGCCGAAAGGCTGGGCGAGAAAAAGGAGAACGTCGTTCGCGCAATGGAGGCGGTAATAGAGCCTGTTTCGCTTTTTGAATCGGTATATAACGACGGAGACGAGTCGGTCTACGTAATAGACCAGATAAAAAATTCGGACGACTGCGATGAAATGTGGATAGAGGATATAGCATTAAAGGAAGCGCTTAAAAAGCTCGGGGAGAGGGAGCGCTCTATTATAACGAAGCGCTTTTACAGCGGAAAAACGCAAATGGAAATAGCAAACGAAATAGGAATTTCTCAAGCGCAGGTATCACGGCTTGAAAAAAGCGCGATAGATAAAATGCGAAAGGAGCTGTAAATCTTTTTACAGTAAAAGCACTCAAAGCAGAGTGAGTAAATTTTCTTTCAGCTATTCAGGCTAAAAACAACAGCGGAGCAAAAGCTCCGCTGTTAGCGTATATAAAACACTTAATGTCAGTTTGTCCAGGAGAGAATGATTCTTGCGCCGTCGTACGCCTTTTCCCAGTCGAATTCTCTGCCTTCCGAGCCGTCGTCGGAAACGAAAGCGTTCGGGTTGGCCGTCTTGTCGTAATTTTTGATGCCGTATCTCTTGTCGTCTGCGTCAGCCATAAGGAAGATTTCATTTATGCGCTTCATGCTTTCTTCACTGAGAATTCCGGGCTTAACCGACGCAAGCGTAGTCATTCCCGTTATAGCGCACATTTCGAGATAATCTAAGTTAGGTTCCGGATCAACGCGCTCGGTAAACGCCGCGCAGTCGGGGTCAACCTTGTAAAGACGGTCATTAAGAGGAAGTCTCATAACCGAGTTTACACCGATACGGCGCGTCCACTCAAAGCTGTTTCCGCTCGTATCACCGCCGACACGGCAGGTGGAGTGAATTCCTGCAGTCAGGTGGCTTACAGTGTTGCAACCGATGACCTCAGCCTCGCCTGCGCCCTCCTGTATAGCCTTATACAGATTTTTCATAATTGTGGCGTTCGTCTTTGTCTTATCAAACGGCTGTTTTCTGTGATTGTAAACAGCAGTTCTTGAGTCCTCAGCAGTGAAGGGCGCCAAATTCAAGAAGTCGATTACAGAGAAGTCGTGCTTTATCAATTCATAGCCCCAGCCAACTATGGTAGAAGCGTCGCGCTTAACCTTTTCAAGCGTGTAGGGATGAGAGGGGTCAAGAATAATTCCACCGCAATTTGCAGTGTCAAGCATCGCCTCTTTGGGAACGTATCCGAGAGTAAGCAACGGTCTGAACCAGAGCCCTGCCTTCGCGCCCTTTTTATGAATGTCATCGGCGGTTTTTTTCATATCGCCAAAGCGCTCGTTCGCAACCCAAGGTCCGCCTATATATGGGGGCTCGTTGTGCGTACGGTTAAGCTGCCATCCGTCGTCAATTATCATATACGGACGGTGCTTTGTACCCTTGCACATCTTCATAAGATAGTCGGTCTCGCTCATAACGGTATCATATGTAATATCGCCGTATGCCCAATACCAGTTGTTTATACCGAAAATAGGCTCTTTAGCCAAAACGGGCTTGTCGCACATAAGCGAAGCGAAGCGCGACGCAACCTTGAAGGGATCCTCGCCCTCATTTCCGAAAAGCTCAACTATTTCGCAAGCGACGAGAGGCTCTTTGAGATCCGTGCCCGCAGTTCCGTTAGTAAGATTTAAAAAGAGAGTGACACCGTGAACGTCAATCATCCAGGACGCAAAGCAGTCGGGGCCTGCCTTAACTCCGTAGCAAGCAGTCCTGTTGCCGCTGATTGCATAGCAATACCAGGGAAGAATACGGGCAGACATAACCGATCTCCATTCCAAGAAGCAAGTACTTCCTGCACGTTCCCACTGGTCGCCGTATACCTTGTCCACGTGGCTCATATCGCCTCTGAAGCGGAGCTTAAGATATTTTACGGGCGAGCCGCTTGGAAATACCGTGACCTTGGCAGTTCCGTTCTCTACCGTGTACTCAAATTTTACGTCACAGCATTTAGTGCTGCGTTCCTCAAATCGAACAGGGGAGTCCTCCGTTGCGCCAAAGGCGTTGTCGGGAGCCCTTAAAACCGATACAAATTCGTTACTCATGATGCATCAAATTCCCTTTCAAGTATTCAATATTTTAATATTATATTTGCAATTTTCAGTATATCATAATACAAAATTAAAGTCAAGCGATTTAATGAATAAAAAACGCTAAAGGCAGCAAATTTTTACCCTTTAATAACAAAAAGAAAACCGCGCCGTTTTCTTAAAAGGCGCGGTTATAAATAAGGTGTTCTTTTTAGTTTATTTTGCTTATAATTTCCTTCGCCGCTTCGTAGAATATACCGACGTCAACAGAATAAGAGATGTATTTTACTCCAAGCATTTTCCATTTTTTTGCGTTCTCAAGAGTGTCGGTAAATGTTCCCACTGCAACGCCTTTTTTTGCGCACCTGTTTATAATTTCAAGCATTTTTTCTTCTACGAGGGGATTATCAATGTCCCCCGGAACTCCTAAGGATTGAGAGAGGTCGTATGGACCTATAAACAACACGTCTATACCGTCCACGTCAAGTATTTCATCAATGTTGTCAATACCCTCCTGACCTTCAACCTGTATAATAGTTAAGCATTCATTTGCCTCTTTGAAGTAATCAAAACGGTTTTTCGCGGAATAATCTGCCGCCCTGACAAAGCGGCAAACTCCTCTGTTACCTGTGGGAGAAAATTTGGTGCGCTCTATAACCTTAAGAACGTCCTGCTTGCAGGTTATTTGCGGCACCTGTATGCCGGCAGCGCCTATATCGAGTGCCTCGCTCATAACGGATTGACAGCTTTCCTTGGTTCTGACAATAGGAAGAACAGAAGCGACCTGCGCTCCTCTTATAAGGTTTTGCGCGTTGCATATGCTGTTAGGTCCGTGCTCTAAATCTATGATTACGTAGTCGGCGCCCGCATATCCTAATACTTCTATAAAGGCGGGGTCGCAGGTTTTGCAAAAAACACCGATAACACCCTCATTTTTTAATTTCGCTTTAAATTCTGCGATTAAGTTCCTTTTCATTTTTTCACCACACTAAAATTTTTATAACGGGCTGTAGCTAAACGAAAAATATATAACTCAGCCTTTTTTGTGTAACTCACGGTATTTTTTCGGAGATATTTTTTCGGATTTTGAAAATACTTCCGTAAAGTAAGAGGCATTTTCAAAGCCCATTTCGCTGGCAATCTGTGCGACACTTAAATCGCTGTTCTTTAACAACAGCTTTGCATTAGTCAATTTAAGCTCATTTCTGTATTCGGTTATCGTAGTTCCTGTCTCCGACTTGAAAATATGTGAAAGATAATATGCGCTGATTTTAAATTCCTCAGCAAGCTGCGCAGAAGAAACGTCTTCAGATAAATGGAGCTTGATATATTCGCAAACGCTCTTTACAATAGGATAGCCTTTTTCTGTTTTTGACGCGCCCGATACGATGTCTATAATTTGATTTAAAATCTTTTCGTCTTTACTGTCTGATTTTTTGAAAGAGGAGATAAGATTATCGAGCTTTTTAATTTCGTGCGTATTATATTCGGTGCAATCCAAGGGGAATCTTCTGAATACCTCCTCGATTGGATCAGCATCTGATTTTTCAAGAAGCATTTTAGCAAGATCGGCGTTTGTTGTTACGCTTTGACAGTAGGGATTCGGATCCTCCTCCGCTAAGCGAGAAAGCTTACATACTACCTTTTTTAGATAGCCCTTAGATGAGCAGAGCTTTCCGTTTATGATGTCTTCTTCGCTTATGCAAGCAGTTAAAATCTCTCTCGCCGCCGCATACGCATCGTCTAATGAGGACAAAAAGGCTCCTCTCTCTCGGTCATAGACAATACGAATCATTCCGTCATCACATTCCATTCCATCGGGATATGAAACCCATGTGCGATCATCAAGAAGCAAGGAATAAGGGAACGTGATACCGTCGTCCTCGGACAAAAAGGCGGTCAGGTTGGTTCTTTCAGTAGTATCGCGGTGATAGACTAAAAGCACTCTGCCCGAGCTTAATTTTCTGACAAAGAAGCGCGAGTTAGGTCCACTCGGTTCTATAGGATGTCCCGTGCTCCACTGTCTTCCTCTGTCGTACGAGTAAGATTCACCTATTCCGTTATTGAGTCTTACCAGCATGCGAAGAACACCGCTGTTCATTTCATACACCATATGCTCGTCAAAGGAGCGATTTGCGACGTCAGATCCCCCAAGACAAACGAAGGTCTTTCCGTTATCTGACGTTTTATAGACGTATGACGCAGGAATATCATTTACGGTCAATGCTTTTTTTCTTAAATTATTATATATTTCCGTTTTCCATATGCCAATAGGGAATAACCACTCTCCCGTAGAAAGAACGGTAGGCTTATTCATCATTATGCCTCTGCCAATGTAAAACTCATCAGACCAGACCAATTCGTCGGCGTCGGGATCGTCGCAAATAACAGCCATTACCTCTTCGCCGGGCATTACGTTCCAGATAAACCAAAGTCTGTTAAGCGGGTCTATCCAAAGCACAGGGTCGAAGCAACGGAAAGGTCCCTTTTTACATGTTACTGCGACAGGCTCACTATAATGCGTTTCGTCATCAGAGAAAATTACAGCGGCAAAGTTTCCGTAGGTTTCCTTTACGTCACCGGAATAAAAGGAAATAAAAGTACGCCCCTTACGAGTGTGAGCAATTCCGGGAATTCCTTGCCATACTCGATGCTCTGAGTAAAACTTTTTCAATTCTGACGGGTTGGTAATAAGCATAAAGCACCTCGCTATAATATTTTTACAAAATTATTGTACCATTAAATTTTAAAATTTTCTATAACAGATTTGTTATTTATAAAAGGCAATACCACCAAGTTTTGGAACGGTATTGCCTTTTAATTTTTTCAATTTTCGCCTTAAAGCCGACGTTTCCTCATTTTTTCATCTCTTCGAGCATATTCTCGATAAAAATTCCGTACCCGCTCGTCGGATCGTTTATCAGCACGTGCGTGACGGCACCGATAAGCTTGCCGTCCTGAAAGATGGCGGGTCGGATACGGTTTTAGAATAGGTGCATAGGAAAAATTAACGGAAATTTTGTGCAAATTCTAAAATTAGGTTGACAACATCCTAAAATTTGTGTATAATAATAGTGTAATTCCAAAAAGGAGGTGTTAAAAATGAAGGTGAATACCAAGCAAATTGTTTCGATTTCTGATGCAAATCAGAATTTTTCCCG
>JAZOCY010000052.1:0-8333 GCA_045596805.1 Eubacteriales bacterium
GCCTTCTACTGCCCCACGAACAGCGCAGTCACTTTCCTTCGTATGCGTACAATCGCTGTAGCGGCATTCTCCCGTAAAGCGTGAAAACTCTCTGAAAAGCGGCAAAAGGTCATCAAGTGAGAAAAAGTCGAAGCGCACGAAATCCAAAAGGCTGAAGCCCGGCGTGTCCGCCAAAAAGCCGCAGTCGCCATCTCTTTCGTTTAATTCGAAAATTTCTACGTGTCGGGTAGTATGCCGTCCACGCTCTATTTTTCGGCTTATGTCGCCTGTCTCAAGAGAGAGAGTCGGGAAAAGCGAATTGAGAAGCGTCGATTTTCCCACGCCCGAAGCACCCGCAAAGGCGGCGCATTTTCCGTTTGTGAGCTTATTTTCTATATATTCCTTAAGCTCGGCTATTCCCTCGCCCGTAACACTGCTCACCGAAAAAACGTCATAGCCTATTTTTCTGTATATCTGCTCGTAATTCGCAGTCACTTCAAGGTCCTTTTTAGTAAAAACGGGAATGACCTCGATTTTGTTGAACTCGGCTATCGCGATAAGCTTGTCTATCGTCAAAAGGACAGGCGTCGGGTATGCCGCCGCGATAACCACGAAAAGCATATCGAGGTTAGAAAGCGGCGGGCGTATCAGCTCATTCTTTCTCGGCAGAATTTTACTTATAACCGAGTATTCGTTTCTTTCGCCCTGCTCTATTTCAACGTTGTCGCCTATAAGAAGCTTAACGTCCGCGTGGCGGAAAACGCCCTTCGCCCTGCATACTATTCTCTCGCGTCGGTCCTCCGTCAATACCTCAAAAAGACCTCCGAGTCCTTTTACGACCTTTCCTTTTTTTGCGCCCATCAATTACCCTTTCCGCCAACGGTGAGGATTATTTTGCCTGCCTCAACGTACGCCTCAGTACGCTTTCCGCTTTCAATGCTTTGGCTAAGCACGGTGTTAACGCTTCCCGACTGCTCGCTGTATTCTATTTCAAAAACTACGTTGTTTTCGTTAAGAAATTCAACCGCCTCGCCGAGCGACTTTCCTGTGAAATCGGGAATTTCAACGTACGTTTTCTCCGTTCCCGCGCTCACTCTTACTTTAAGCAGACCGCCTGCGTAAACGCTCTCGTCTATTTCAAAGCAAAGTCCGCGCGCGAGCGCCCCGCTGTATTCGTATTCTGTCTTTACCGTTATTCCGTAGCCTGCGTCAGAAATCTGCTCTTTAAGCTGCGAGACGAGATAATCAACGTCCGCGCCCTCAGGGATATTGAAATGCACCAATTGAGGCCCGTCACTTACGGTCAGGACTATTTCAGTTCCCTTTTTACGATTCTCGCCTGCCTCTACAGATTGAGAAATGACTGCGCCCTCAGGATAAATGCTTGAAAACTCTCTTTCTATGCTGATATTGAATACACTGTCGCCGTCTGCCTCTACAAAGCTCTCGCTCGTGTAATACGGAACTGTATAAAGCTTATTTTCATTATATATAAGCAAAGAAATAAGAAGAACGAGCGCCACCGCAAAAAGCGACGCGAGATATACAGTCGCCCTTTTCTTCGAATCGACCGTCACGCCTTTTTCCTTTCTGCGCTTCTCTTTTATTTCACGGGCGACGCGCGAGGCATGCTCGCCCTTCGCCCTTTTCGCCTTTTTCTCTGCCATTTCTATTTCTTTCTCTGCGCGCGCGTTTTCAAAGACGGCAGTCTGAGAGCTTTCTCCGTCCGATGCCTCTCCGTCTCCCCACGTCTCGCCGTATGCGGCATAGCCGTCATATGACTCTTTAATTTCAACGCTTTCGCCGACACCTTCCTTTTCGACTTCGTTTTCCTCCGTCGCTTCTTTGGCTTCGTCAAGGTCAAGCTCTTCACCGTTTTCGCTTATATCCGACGCCCTTTCTGATTCGCCCTCTATGATTTCTCCCGTCTCGTCTCCTGTGGCGTTAAAATAGATGCTGCTGTCAGAATCGTCTATTTCCTCATATTCGACGCGTCTGTCAAGCTCGAGCTTTTCTACGCTTCCACTGTCCATGCTTTCGTACTGCTCTTCCTCAAAGGAAGACTCGTACTCCTCTTCCGCATCAGGCTCTCTTTCTTTTGAAGACATCGCCTTTTCCTTTTTCTTGAAGCTGAAAAGTGGTTTTTTTACAATCGAGCGTCTCTCTGACGACAGATTTGTTCTCTCGAGTATTCTTAACATATCCGACGCGCTTTCATATCTGTTCTCGGGGCGCTTCGAAAGCGCTCTCAAGATAAAGCTGTCAAGCTCTGGGGGAATTTCGGGATTTATTTCGCTCGGACGGGCAGGCGTTTCGGTCACCTGCATCATAACGACGTCGGAGGGAAGCGGCGCTTCAAACGGGCGCTTTCCCGTGAGCATTTCATAAATAACTATAGCAAGAGAATAGAGGTCGCTTCTTTGGTCAACCGCGTTTCCCTTTGCCTGCTCGGGACTTATATAATGCACCGTTCCGATAGAACGGTCCTCCATACGGAAGCTGTCCTTGTCGGGCAGGCGCGCGATTCCGAAGTCGGCTACCTTTATCTGTCCGTTTTTCATTATCATAATATTCTGGGGCTTTATGTCTCTGTGAACTATGCCCTTTTCGTGCGCCTCTCTAAGCGCGCGTAAAACCTGCTTCGCGCAGCTTACCGTCTCGGATATCGGAAGCACTCTTTTATGCTTGAGATATGTAGCGAGCGTAATTCCCTCAACGTATTCCATTACGATATATTTTATATTTCCCTCTATTGATATATCGTACACGTTGACAATATTAGGGTGGGAAAGTCTTGCTATTGCCCTTACCTCTGTCTCAAAGCTTTTAGTGTTTATTCGCAATTCGTTTTTGTCGTCCTCTAAAATTTTAAGCGCAACGTCGCGGTTGAGCAGAACGTCGGAGGCGCGATATACACACGCAGACCCTCCCTTGCCTATGACGTCCTTCACCATATACCTGCCATCAAGCAGACTTCCGACAAATTTTTTGCTTTGGTCCATTTTCTTTCCCCTTTATCAGATTTTTATAAGAACAACTGTTACGTTATCGTCTCCGTTTTTCGCGTTCGCCCCGTCTATGAGCGCGGCGAGCTTTTCTTCAAAGCCTTGCTCATTTCTTACAATGTCCAAAATCTCTTCGTCTGTCAGGGCGTTTGTCAGCCCGTCAGAGCATAAGAGAACCACGTCTCCCGTCTCTAAAGCGCTGCAATTATATTCGGGCTCAACGTCAGGCGATGCCCCCAGCGCCTTGGTTATCAGATTTTTGCGGGGGTGATTTCTCGCCTCGTCTTCGTCTATTACGCCCTTGTCGAGCAGCTCCTGAACGTAGGAATCGTCTCTTGTCAGCTGCCTTATTTCGTCTTTATGTATAAGATAGGTTCGGCTGTCTCCGACGTTTGCCGTGTAAAGAGTTCTTCCGTATATCATAGCGGACGTGAGCGTCGTTCCCATTCCCGAAAGATTATCCTGCGCGCTCTTTTCGCATACGGCGTTGTTTGCCGCGTATACCGCGTTGCTGAATATCCTTTTTATGTCAAACGCCTTTATAACGTCGCTCTGCGCGCGTCTCTCCGAATAAAAGAAGCCAAATCTCTCAAGGTAGGTCTTGACTGCCGTTTTCGCGGCTGTTTTTCCGCCTGCCATGCCTCCCATTCCGTCGCATACCGCGACGAGCAGATATTCACCCTGTATCTCGGAAATTCCGTAGCTGTCCTGATTTTCCTCTCGTACAATTCCTATGTCACTTTTGGCAAAAAATTTCATCTTTTTCCTCTTTGTATATGTGTTAAGTCGGTCTTGTAAACATCTGTTTACATCATTCCTGCTCATCGGCAGTGCTTCTCCTGAGCTGACCGCAGGCGGCGTTTACGTCGGTGCCTAATCTGCGGCGCAGAGTCGCGGTAATTCCGTCGCGACAAAGCAGCTCGGCAAAGCGATTAGCGCTTTCCTTATCTCCACGCTTAAAGCCCGTCTCTTTTACCTCATTGACACGTATAAGATTAACATGAATGGGGGCGCCTATTTTGTCGAAATAGGACCGAAGAAGCGAGGATAATAATTTTGCGTCTCTTTCGCTGTCGTTTTTCCCCGAAATCAAGGTATATTCGAAGGAAATTCTGCGTTTTGTCTCGTTGTAATAGTAAACGCAGGCAGAGAGCAGCTCGTCTATATCGAATTTGTTGTTTATCGGCATAATAGCCGAGCGAGACTCGTTTTCGGCGGCGTGCAGCGAAACCGAAAGCGTGATAGGAAGCTGCTCTCGCGCGAGCAGTCTTATTTTGTCGGCAAGTCCGCAGGTGGAAAGCGAAATATGCCGATAGCCTATATTAAGTCCCTCTTCAGAGTTAACAAGAAGTAAAAACTTCTTTACGTTTTCATAGTTATCAAGCGGCTCGCCTATTCCCATCATCACAACGTTGGAAATTCTTTCGCCCGTGTCCTTTTGAGCCGCTATTATCTGTCCGAGCATTTCGGACGGCTCTAAATTTCTTACTCTGCCGCCAATGGTAGAAGCGCAAAAGCGACAGCCCATACGGCAGCCGACCTGACAGGATATGCAGAGCGTGTTTCCGTGCTTGTACTTCATAAAAACGCTCTCTATACATTCTCCGTCACATAGCCTGAAAAGGTATTTTACCGTTCCGTCCTTTGCCGACGTGAGCTTTTTTTCTATTTTAAGCGAACGGTCCTCACAGTCGTTTTCAAGCCTTTCGCGAAGACTTTTTGGCAGGCTTGTCATATCCGACAGAGCGTCTCCTGCCGCCAAGCGTGAAAAAATCTGCTTCGCTCTGTATTTTTTCTCGCCGTATTGCAGAATAAAATCTTCAAGCTCTTGCGGCAAAAGCGAACGAATATCTGTCTTTTGCATTCTTCTCCTTTCTATGCGCCAAAGGCGCATATCACGCCCGAAGGGCATATCATTCGCCGAAGGCGAATATCTCATATCCCTCGCCGTCAGGCGTTAGTCTCGCCTACGGCAAAATTGCTTTTAATTTCGTATAATAGGGCTCTACAGCCTTCTTAATTTCGCTATAAAAAATCCGTCGCACCTATGTACGTGCGGCAAAAGCGTCAGAGCTCCGTTCTCGCTCTTAAGCGAGCCCGCAAAAAAGTCCTGGCGAACAAAATCCGTATGTCTGCAAAGAAACGCTTCAAGAGGTTCTTCGTTTTCCCTTTTATTCAGCGTACAGGTGGAAAACAGAAGCACTCCGCCTTTTTTTACGTAATCTGCGCTTGCGTCCAGAATTTCAGACGAAAGCGCGCAAAGCGCGTCAAAATCGGTTTCCCTGTAACGCAAATCGGGCTTTTTCGCAAGAACTCCGAGCCCCGAGCAGGGCAGGTCGCAGATAACCTTATCGGCTTTCTCTTTATATTCCTCTGCCGCCACTCTGCTATCGTGGCACCTCGTCTCTATGCCTTTAAGCCCTAATCGATTTGCGCCCTCCCTTATAAGAGGAAGCTTCGACTCGTGTATATCGAGGGCTAAAATATTCGCTTTGTCACAGGCGCTTATCGCCGCGCCGAAGCTCTTTCCTCCGGGGCAGGCGCATACGTCTATTATAAAATCGCCCTTTTCGGCAGAGAGCGCCTCCGTCTCAAGCTGAGACGCGGTATCCTGAACGAAGAAGAGCCCCTCGTCAAAGCCGACGAGCGAAACGGGCGACGCCTTGCCTTTTATCAAAATACCGTGCGGCGCAAGTCTGTCCGCCTGCGCGTCGGTTCCTTGTGCCCGAAGAAGCTCTATAAGAGCGTCTCTGCTTATTTTGAGAGTGTTTGCTCGCAGAGAAAGAGGGGGCGCTTCAGAAAACGCCGCGAGAATTTGTTCTGCCTCCGACTCTCCGTATTCGGTTATAAAATGCTTAACCGTCCTTTGAGGAAAGGAATATTTAACCGACAGATGTCTCGCCAAATTTTTATCTCTCGGTGGCGGGACAAGCTCGTCCTTCTTTCTTTCATAAGAACGCAAAACGGCATTGACAAAGGAAGCCTCACCCTTGTTTTTTGTGAGCTTTACGGCTTCGTTTACTGCCGCGAACGACGGAATCTTATCCATATACATAAGCTGATAAAGCCCCAAGCGCAGAATGTTTTTCACTCTCGCTTCTATCTTGTCGCCCGAGCGTCCCGAAAGAGATGAGATATAATAGTCGAGTGTCAGTCGCTTTTCACTTACGCCGTAAAGCAGCGCGGTGAGCAAAGCCCTATCCTCCTCCGACGCGTCGGAGTCAAGGGCATAGGTAAGCGAAAGATTGACAAATCTTTTTTCGTCCTCAGCTCTGCAAAGAAGCATAAGCGCAGTCTTTCTTACGTTCATAAATAGCCTTCCGTAATTCTAAAACTTAAAAATCAGTTTCGTCTTTGTCTGCCTCCGACTATCAAAACCAATCGAAGAAGCTGGGCAAGCGAGACTGCCAAAGCAGCTACGTAGGTCATAGCGGCGGCAGAAAGCACCCGTCTCGCCTGAGAAATTTCGGTACTCTCAAATCTGCCCGATGCGTTCATAGCCGAGATAGCGCGTCTGCTCGCATTGAACTCGACGGGCAGAGTCACTAACTGAAAAACCGTCGTAAGCGAGAAAAGCGCGACGCCTATATAGGCGAGCATTTCCATTCCGCTGCCCGCAAAGAGCAAGCCTATCAGAATAAGCGGAATAGACAGGCGAGAGCCTATATTCGTCATAGGAATTATAGCCGCGCGTATCTTTATCGGTATATAACCCTTTGCGTGCTGGACCGCATGCCCTGCCTCGTGCGCCGCGACGCCTACCGCCGCTACGCTTTTACTGCTGTAAACCGAGTCGGAAAGGCGTATTACGTTAGCCTTAGGATCGTAATGGTCGGTAAGGCTTCCCGAAACTCTCTCTATTCTTATATGCGAGAGGCCATTTGCGTCGAGTATCATTTTCGCGCTGTCATAGCCCGTTATACCTCTCAAGGTCGTCCTTTTACTGTATTTCTGAAAGGTCGAATTTACACTGAATTGAGCGAATAGCGCAAAAATCACCATAGGCAAAACGAGCGCTATATAATAATAATCATAAAAAAACCACATATTTTTCCCCTAAAAATTAATCTTCAATTTTCCATTTTCAATTTTCAATTGTTCCTCATCCACCGCTTCGCGGTTCCCCTTCCCCAAGGGGAAGGCAAAGTGGAAGGCTATTATTTCCGTCACGGTCAGCCACCAACTATCCATTTTCAACTTTCAATTTAATTGAAATTCGCGAGAATTTCTTCCTTAATTTTCAATTTTCCATTTTCAATTTTCAATTATGCATAATGCATAACGCATTATGCATTAAAAACGTCGCCCTTCGCTATCTTTCTGCCTCTGATAAAATCAGACGCCCTCATTCTGCCCTTTCCCTCAGGCAAAACGGAGGTAAAGGCGATGCTACCCTCTCGGCAGCCAACGATTATTTTTCCCTCGCCCTTATCGTCACATTCAAGCACCTCGCCCACGTTTCCGCATTTGTCGGAGGGTTCTGCTGAAACTATCTTGAGCTTCTTTTTATCCTTCGTCAAGGCGTACGCAAGCGGAATGGGGGAAAGCCCTCTTATAAAGCAATCAAGCTCACGGGCGCTTCGGTTAAAATCTATAAGACATTCTTCCTTTTCTATCTTCTGAGCATAGCTCGCCTGCGAGCCGTCCTGACGCGTACGAGTTACCTCGCCTCTCTCTATTTTATCTATAGCGAAGGAGAGCATTCTCGCGCCCAGCTCTGCCGTCTTATCGTGTACCGTCTCGAAATTGTCGCTTTTTTCTATAGGAAAGGCGGCAGAAAAGAGCATATCGCCCGTATCAAGTCCCTCGTCCATATACATAATAGTAACGCCCGTCTCGCTCTCGCCGTTCATTATCGCCCTCTGCATAGGCGCGGCGCCTCTGTACTTCGGCAAGAGGGACGCGTGGACGTTTATACAGCCATACTTCGGATACTCTATTACGTTCTTCGGAAGAATCTTTCCGTACGCTACCACCGCAATAAGCTCGGGCTTTATCTCAGAAAGAAGCTCGGCGAAGGCGTCGCATTTAAGCGTCTCGGGCTGATATACGGGAATTCCGTATTCCTCTGCCGTTACCTTTACAGGCGGCGGGGTAAGAGTGTAGCCTCTGCCCTTCGGCTTGTCGGGCTGACTGACTGCGGCAACGACCTCTTTTCCGTCGTCAAGCAGTCTTTTCAAGCAGGTGGCGGCAATATCGGGCGTGCCCATAAAAAGTATTCTCATTCTGTCTCCTTTTTAGCCTCTTAATTTTTCTAATTCCTTTTTGGTGAGAGGTCTTATCATCTCGTCTGTAAAGAGCTTTCCGTCAAGGTGGTCAAGCTCGTGGCAAAACGCCTTTGCAAGCAGC
>JAZOCY010000053.1:0-4326 GCA_045596805.1 Eubacteriales bacterium
TTCGACTATCTCCGAGACAATATGGTAACGTACAAGGAACGTATGGTACAGAGAGGTCATAACTTTGCCATTGTCGACGAGGTGGACTCTATTCTTATAGACGAGGCGCGCACACCGCTTATAATTTCGGGAGAGGGCGAAAAATCAACCGACCTGTATGACCGAGCGAACAGCTTTGCGAGGACACTGAAAAAATACGTGGTAAAAGAGCTTGACGAAAAAGAAGAGCACGACTCTGTTGACGCCGACTACATAGTCGACGAGAAGGCGAGAAGCGTAACTCTTACCGCCAGAGGAATTGAAAAGGCGGAGAGGTTCTTTTCACTTGAAAATCTTTCAGACCCCGAAAACGCAACCATCTATCATCATATAAATCAGGCGATACGAGCATATGGAATTATGCATATTGATGAGGATTACGTTGTAAAAGACGGAGAGGTTATCATTGTAGACACCTTTACAGGCCGTCTTATGCCCGGACGCCGTTATAATGACGGTCTGCATCAGGCGATAGAGGCAAAGGAAAACGTCAACATTGAAAAGGAATCAAAGACACTTGCGACCATTACGTTCCAGAATTATTTCAGAATGTATTCCAAGCTATCGGGAATGACGGGTACGGCTCTCACGGAGGAAAACGAGTTCCGTGAAATATACCGTCTTGACGTAGTTGAGATTCCCACAAACAAGCCTATGATACGCAAGGACCACGACGACGTCGTATATCCTACAAAAAGAGGAAAATACAACGCCATTATAAATCAGATAAAGGAATGTCATCAAAAGGGACAGCCTGTGCTTGTCGGAACCGTATCAATTGATAAATCGGAAGAGCTTTCAAAAATGCTCAAAATGAATGGAATTCCACACACAGTCCTTAACGCGAAGTATCATGAGCGAGAGGCCGAAATTGTAGCACAGGCAGGTAAAGAGGGCGCTGTCACGATTTCGACGAATATGGCGGGACGAGGCACGGACATTATGCTCGGCGGAAATCCCGAATATATGGCTAAGGCGGAGATGCGAAAGAGGGGCTTTGATGACACTTTAATTGCCGAGGCTACAGGCTTTGCCCATACCGACAACGAGGAAATTCTTGAAGCAAGAAGGCTCTTTTCCGAGCTTAACAAAAAATTCAAGGAAGAAATAAAGGACGAGGCAGAACGGGTACGGCGCGCAGGAGGTCTGTTTATATTAGGTACAGAGCGACACGAAAGCCGTCGTATTGACAACCAGCTAAGAGGAAGAAGCGGACGTCAGGGAGACGCGGGAGAATCACGCTTCTATCTGTCGATGGAGGACGATTTAATGAGGCTCTTCGGCAGTGACAGACTGCTCGGCGCGATATCACGCCTCGGAATTACAGAGGACACACCCATAAACGCAAGGATACTCTCAAACTCTATTGAAAACGCTCAGAAGAACATAGAGGACAGAAACTTCCAGCGTCGAAAGAACGTCCTTACCTATGACGACGTAATGAATCAACAGCGTCAGATTATCTATAATCAAAGAGGCGACGTTCTTAACGGAAACGACCTGCGCGAGACGCTTACCAATATGATAAGAGAGCAGATTTCAGCGACGGTTGACAGCTTTACCGTAGGAGAGACGAGTCTCGAATGGAATCTTGACGGTCTGCGCGCAAATTACCTGAATCTTCTTACTGATGATAAGTCATTCAGATATACAAAGGAAGAACTCGAAAGCCTTACTTCAGACACGGTAAAAGACGAGCTTATATCCAAAGCGCTCGATATTTACAGAGAAAAGGACTCTCTTTTCGGAGAGGAGACAATGCGCGAGGTTGAACGCGTTATTTTACTTCGTAACGTGGACAGTAAGTGGATGGAGCATATCGACTCTATGGAGGAATTGAAGGGCACGATAGGACTGAATGCGTACGCTCACCGAGATCCTGTAAACGAATACCGTTTAGTCGGCGCTGATATGTTTGACGAAATGGTAAACGACATAAGAGAAAGCACGGTAAGAATGCTTTTGACCGTTGTACCTCAAAAGGAGCCTATACAGAGAGTTCAGGTAGCTAAACCGCTTATAGAGGGCTTTGCGGGCGGAAAGATGCCCGCCGAAAGAAAGCCTGTTGTACGCAAGGAGAAAACAGGCAGAAACGAGCTCTGCCCCTGCGGAAGCGGAAAGAAATATAAAAAGTGCTGCGGCTTGAATCAGAATGCAGGTAACGGCTGATGGGATTCGGTTGTTTATTTTTCGGATATATTGTAGGCATTAACTTTGTCTATAACGGATTTACCGACATAATTTCTTTTTTGTTCATTCTGTACGCACTATTACTTTTAAGCCGTCATAATAAGTATTTTAAAAGCAGCTTGTACGCTATTATACCTCTATGTATTGCAGGACTTTGCTATTTTGTTTTTGAGCTTTTCTCATTATTTGATATTATGAGCTTCTCAAATGCAGAGCTGATACATTCTTATTATGCGATTTTAAGCTCAATACTCAAGCTGATATATACCTTCCTCCTGCTTAAAGGAATTGAAACGCTCGCTCTTGAGCTGGACATTCCGCATTTACGGATAAAGGCGTTCAGAAACAGGCTTTTCATTTGCCTGTTCTACGTTCTTAACATTATGACTCAGCTTCAAAGCGACGGCCTTGCAAAGTTTGCTTTTTACGCGTTCATTCCCGTTATGCTATTCGGATTTGTTTGTCATATTCTTAATGCTTTTCTGTTCTATTCCTGCTATATGTGGATATGTCTTGAGGGTGATGAGGATATGGAGAGAAAAGAATCGCGATTTGCCTTTTTAAACCGTTTGCGCAGCAAAGAAAGCGAAATAGAGGACCGTATTGTAGAGCAGAAAAAGGCTCAGAGAGAATCAAGAGAACAAAACAAAAACAAAAGGAAGAAAAAATAAAGCTATGAAAAACAACAACAGTATTATAGGATACGGCTCTATTATTGTCGCCGCGTTCTTTCTACTTACACCGAACATCAGCCTGTTTGATTTTGCGCCCGACTTCATCGCTTATATTCTTCTTTATAGGGCTCTTAGTAAAATCTCAAACGTAATTCCCCATTTTGATGACGCGAGAGAGGGCTTTTTAAAGCTTCTGTGGATTTCACTCTCTAAAATTCCCGCCTTGTTTATTATGCTGGCAATCTCATCGACGCACACCTCAGAGCGCTCTATTATAGCCGTATTCTCTCTTGTTTACTCCATTATTGAGCTCATTTACATTTATCCCGCATTCAATGCGTTTTTTAACGGGCTTTTCTATCTGGAGGCGCGTTTTTCGGACGGTGAAGGGGCTGCTTCGGTAAAAGCGCCACAAAGGCTGACACTTACGTTTTTCGCTATAAAAATGATTGGATGCTGCCTGCCTGAAATGGCTCTCACCTCTGTCAGCGACAGACTGGGTATAGTTTCTCATGTTAAAATGAATATTGCGAAATACTACCCTGCTTTTTCCGTCCTTGCCGCGTTTATAACGCTTATTGTCGGAATTGTTTGGATAACTAAATTTATTCGCTACATAAAGTCTGTGTCGTTAAATCACAAAATTGAGCATTCGGTCTCCCAGATATACAGCGAAAAGCATTCAGAAATTTCGGGCGCTTACAACCACCGATGCAATTGCATCGCCGTTTCGCTTTTGTTCGTAGCAGTATTGCTGAATTTCGATTTTATTTTAGATAGCAAAAATTATCTGCCCGACTTTTTCTGCGCTGCTTTAATGATTTTCTCCGCTGTTATGATGCGCAATCATACGAAGCGCGTAAAGCTCGCAGTTCCTCTCGGGATAGCGTATTTGCTTTCGGACATTGCTTCTACCCATTTTCTTACGCTCTTTCAGAACGAGTACGTATATTCGGACATCGAGAGAATGCTTTCGGCAAATCAAGCCTATTCTCTCGTTATCATATGCGCCGCAATAGAGTGTGTTATCTCATCCGCGTTCTTCTTCGCAATTGCGTATTGTCTTTCTGATTTTGCGAAGAAAAGCATCGGATATTCGGACGCAAATCCGTCCCATATAAAATACAATAAAGACCTTCACGCGAGCTTCAGAATTCGTTCATTCATATGGGCAGCAATAGGCGCGGCGTCTTCCCTTGCAAACGTTCTATATACCTATTTACAGTCCTTTACGGAAAAGGTAAAGCTTCGCCCCGAATATTCTCGGGAAGAGGTTTATATGTCAAGCTTCGGCTGGTTCTGGATGGTTCTTACCTTAATATCTATTGTGTGGATAGTATATACGTATCATCTGTCTTCGGTCTTCAAGTCAGAATCGGAAAGGAAAAATTTGATATAACCTGAAGTCGGATCGTAGCCATGT
>JAZOCY010000054.1:0-7381 GCA_045596805.1 Eubacteriales bacterium
AATTCCGATCGATTGCTGAATGCTCTTGAGCTCATTTTGCATGTCCTTGCGAAGCTTCAGGTCGAGCGCGCCAAGCGGCTCGTCGAGCAAAAGCACGCGGGGATTGCTTATCAAGGCGCGGGCGATAGCGACACGCTGCTGCTGACCGCCCGAGAGCAGATTTACGTTCCTGCGCTCAAAGCCCTTGAGAGCAACCAGCTCAAGAAGCTCCTTTACTCTTGCCGAGATTTCCTTTTCGGGAACCTTTTTAAGCCTCAAAGAGAACGCGATATTATCATAAACATTAAGATGAGGGAACAGCGCATATTTTTGGAAGACGGTATTTACCTGTCTTTTATACGGCGGAAGGTCGGTTATATCCTTTCCGTCAAAGAAAACGCGTCCTTCGTCGGGTGTTTCAAACCCGCCTATAATACGAAGTGTAGTTGTTTTACCACAGCCCGAAGGTCCGAGAAGAGTAACAAATTCATTATCCCTAATATAGAGATTTATCGAATTAAGTATCTGCTCTCCGTCATATTCTTTTGAAATTCCTCTTAACTCAATGATTTTTTCCATCTTTTTACCAGTATAATGCTCCTTTCAGGGTAATTCGAAAAGCATTATAGCAAATATCTATAAGAAATGCAATACATTTTTAAAAAAAAGTTGAAAAAATCGCAAAAAAACGGAATTAATCGCAATAATCCGTAAGAAAACGCGATTTTTGCCCGAAAAACTCACTTTAACTTTATTTTTCTCTCAAATTCTCGCTTATCGTTGCTTTTTGGAGGGAAATAACATAAAGAGCCCTACGGCGAGAAAAAGAGTATACCCGACCCCCCTCATCATAATAAGCCAAAGGGACAAAAAAAGCATCGAAAGTAAGAAAAGGAAGGATACGCAATCTCTTATTTTTTCGGACACCGAAAGCGGAAAAAGCAAGGCGCAAAGAGAAAACAAAATCCTCCCCCCGTCAAGAAAGTATAAGGGGAGAAGATTGTAGAGCGCTGTCATAATATTAAGAAGGATAAAATAGTATTCTGCGTCATTCGGCGACGGCAGAGCCAGCAAAAGAAGCGACATTGCAAACAAAAGATTGAAAAGAGGTCCGAAAAGCGCGATTATAAGCTCGCTTTTGTAGGACAGGGGACGGCTTGGCATAAGAATAAAGCCGAAGGGCGCGCCCTCTAATTTAGGTCGCGGCGACGAGGTTATAAAAAATGCGAAAACGTGTCCCGCCTCGTGCAGAAGCGAAGCCGAAATCAGCGCGAGCGCGCTTGACAGAGGCTCGCACACAATAAGCGGCAGAAGCCACGCGAGGCAGGGAAGCAGAGAAAGCGCGGTTTCAGTAAATTTCGTCTTCGCTTGGAAATGCATCTTCAATTCCCAAAAAGGCGCAAACAGCCTCGTTATCCTCTATTTCGTCGGCAAACGCGAGCAGGGCACTCTCCAGCTTGCTTGATTTGTCATTCTCTCCCTGCTTCAAAACAAGCGAGAGATTGAAGAAAAGCAATGAAGCGCAGAGCAGACAAAGCGCGAAAAGAATAGTGGAAGCGCCCCCCGACGAGCCGCTTTCGGAAAAAAGCTCTTCCTTCTTGCGTATTTCGAAAAAAAGCTTATCCATAAATTATCCCCCTTTCATATATAATAATTGTATTCATAAAGGGAGGGATATATGAGACAAAGCGTAATGCTTTAAATTTGTTTCCTTACGTTTATGTATTCGTCTCTGAATTGATAGAAGGGACATTTCCTATACGGATTTTGCGTATACGAGATCATTTCGTCCTCATCCATATTCAAGTCGCAAGTATAGCAGAGAAAGTCCTCGTCGTAGATATAGTGAATGCAGCTATCGCAGCTTGCTTGCGCGCTTTTGTTATGTTTAGTTGTCATTTTGACGTCCTCTTATGTTTTCTTTTTTTCTTGATTATAGCATTTTATCGTCTTAAAATCAATATAAGAGCGAAAAAACTTGACATAAAGTCTTTTTTGTGATAAAGTATTTTCACGATATAAAATAAAAAAAGAGGATATTGTTTTGGAAAAGCAGAAAATAGACAGAATAAACGAGCTTGCGAGAAAGGCGAAGCAGACCGAGCTTTCCCCCGAAGAAAAAAAGGAGCAGCAAGCGCTTCGAGAGGAATATCTCGCAGAGTTTCGCCGTTCGCTCGGCGCCACCTTGGACAACACCGTAATTCAGCGCCCCGACGGCAGCAGGGAAAAGCTGAAAAAATAAAAAACGCTTGTGCCAAATTGCAATATGTGACACAAAACGGCATTAAAGCCGCAAAGAGCAAGGATTCGTATGAAGCCTTGCTCTTTGCTATAGCTTTGCATAATAAGCTAAATATAAATGTTTTTTTACTTATAAAAATATGTTTCGTTGATATAGTCGTAATATGCCGTACACACCTTTCCCGATTTGTCTATATATACGATTTTATATAAATCGGGCTGAAAGAGGATAGGATTTTTTATGAATTCCAATAAATTTCGTGAAATGGCTATTTGTTCATCAGCCAATCTGCCACATCGACAATTTTGATGCCCTCATATTGATATTCGGGATTTCTGGTTCTCGCTATCACCATTTTGGGATAGGCGTCTTTGATTTTAAGCAGAGGCTCCACCTCTCGACTAAAAGTATCGGGATGGGTTATATTGTCCGAAACCTGAATGTAGATCTTTTCATTCCTTTTCAAGGCAACAAAGTCAACTTCTTTTTTGTACAAGACGCCCACGTAAACCTCGTAGCCGCGTCTGAGCAATTCCATTGCAACGACGTTTTCTATTACCCTGCCATTGTCCAAATTTTTTGTACCGAGCTTAGCATATCGGAAGGTATGGTCGCTTAAATAATACTTATCATTGGACGCAAGATATTTTTTTCCTTTAATGTCGTATCTGCGGAATTTGTAGAAGGCAAAAGCGTTGCAAAGATAATTCAGATAATTGCCGACTGTCTTATGATTGATTTTATCCTTGTTCGATGTGAGCGTATCGGTAATGCTTCTTGCTGAGGTTAAGTTGGATACGTTATCCATTAAAAATTGCGAAATTCTATCCAACAAAGCAGGATTTTTGATGTTATACTTTTGCCGTATATCTCTTAGAATCAACGTATCAAAAACAGCTTCAATATAGTCATATTTATCTTCGCGTTCTTTATATAAATATGAACCGGACATACCGCCCTCAAGCAAATAATTATCAAAAGCGGTATATTGATCTGTTAGCCCGAAGTAATTAACGTATTCGGCAAAGGAGAACGGGTACACCTTGATTTCAAACGTTCTGCCTGTAAACAGTGTCGCTAAGTCCGAGCTAAGCAAGAAAGCGTTAGAACCCGTGATATAAATATCGTACGTCTCCGTTGCGTGAAGATTATTTATGCACAGCTCAAAGTCGGCGCACATTTGAATCTCATCGATTAAAACAAAATTGTCCTTGCCCTCTGCATAACTGTTTTCGATGTATTCGTTAAGAGCCTTATATTCCTTTAGGTCGTCATACTTAGAGAGATTAAAGTTAATATGAATAATATTAGCATCGGGAATGTTTTTCTGAACATAGGCTTTGAATGCTTCCAGCAGCTTTGATTTCCCCGAACGCCTCACGCCCGTCAGTACTTTAATATCAGGTGTTCCGATTACACCTATCATTTTATCTAAGTATTGTTTTCTTTCAATCAGCTTCATAAAAATCACCTCGCAAAATTATTATATCACATTTGTTTCCCAATTTCAATAGTTTTTTAGTTTTGGGAAGTGAATTTTAATAAAAATTAGAATATTTCGTTGTATCCTCACGCATAACGGCGATAGCAAACAAAAATATAAGCTTTTGAAAGAAAAACGAAGTTTTTCAACTATAAAGCATAAATAAATTTATACAATGAAAAAAGAGATGCTATGCTTATGTATAACATCTCTTTTTGTTTGCGGTTATGCCTGAATATGACATCCCCCACTTATTTTTTCACAGTGTCGTACACCCTCCATTGCATCCTTCGCGTAATAGTCGGCATGCATCTCGTCTGCGTACTCCTGTGTCAGCACGGCGCCTCCGACAATTACCTTGCAGTAGGGCGCTTTTTTCTTTAAGAGAGCTATCGTCTCTTTCATTGCGGGAACCGTCGTCGTCATAAGAGCGCTTAACGCGGCTACACTCGCTTTTGTCTCAAGCACCTTTGCGACAATAGCTTCGGGGGATACGTCCTTGCCCAAGTCATATACGAGAAAGCCGTAATTCTCCAAAAGCAGCTTAACTATGTTTTTGCCTATGTCGTGAATGTCGCCCTTTACCGTCGCTATAACTACCGAGCATTTATCTGCCGTTCTTTCGCTCGGCATAGAGCCTTTTATAACCTCAAAGGCTGCCTTTGCGCATTCAGCAGAAATAAGAAGCGTCGGCAGATATACGGTCTTTTTTTCGAAGCCCTCGCCCACCGTGTTGAGCGCTGGGATTATCTCGTTTTGAATTATAGAAAGCGGCGCTTCCGTCTTTAAAAGCTCTGCGGTAAGACGGGCGGCTCTCTCCTTTAAGCCCTTTATAATAGCGCTTTGAAGCTCGCTTTTTGCCTCGTTTTTCGCGTCGGGCGCAGGCGCTGCCACTGTCGGCTCTCTGGATATAACGCTTGCCTCCTCGCTCTGCGAAAATTCTATATATCTTTCGCAGTTTTCGTCAAAGCCCGACAGAGCGCGATACGCGTAATACGCCCTCATCATTTCAGGGGAATACGGATTTATTATCGCGGCGGAAAGCCCGTTTGCGAGCGCAAGTGTGAAAAAGGCGCTGTTTATCGTGTCTCGCATCGGTAACCCGAAGGAAACGTTTGAAACACCGAGCGAGGTGTGGCAGTCAAGCTCTCGTCTTATCATAGAAAGTGCGCGCAGAGTCTCTTTTGCCGCGTCCTTATCCGAGCTTATCGTCAAAGCTAAGGTGTCAAAAATAATATCCTTTTTGTCTATTCCGTATTTCTCGGCTTCTGCGAGGATTTTTTTCGCTATCTCAAAGCGCCCCTCGGCAGCTTCGGGAATGCCGTTTTCGTCAAGAGTGAGCGCAATAATGACTCCGCCGTATTTCTTCGCCAACGGGAAAATGGCGTCCATGCTTTCCTTTTTGCCGTTTACCGAATTTATAAGCGCTTTTCCGTTATATCGGCGTAATGCGCTTTCCATAGCGCAGGCGTCCGACGTGTCAATCTGCAGGGGCAGGTCGGTAACGCTTTGAAGCTCGCCGACAACTAAAGCTAGCATTTCTGTCTCGTCAATTTCGGGCAGACCAACGTTTACGTCAAGAATCTGAACGCCCCTTTCCTCTTGAGAAATACCCTCCTTAAGAATATAGTCAATATCTCGCTGCTTTAACGCCTCTTTAAAACGCTTTTTGCCTGTCGGATTTATTCTTTCGCCTATAAGAACAGGCTCTTTATCAAATATACAAGCGTGCGTGTATGAGCTTACCAGAGTGAAATTCTTCTTTTCTACGGGTAGAGGCGTAAGGCTTGACGTTTTTTCTACCAGAGCTGAAATATGCTCGGGCGTAGTGCCGCAGCAGCCCCCGACAATTCTCGCGCCGAGAGCGACGCATTCCGCCATATCGGAGGAAAACTCTTCTGCATTTACGTCAAAAACGGTTTTTCCGTCTATAATTTTCGGAAGATTTGCGTTAGGCTTTAAAATTACGGGCAGGGAAGAATACTTGAGGTATTCGAGAAGAATGCTTCTGAGAGATTTCGGGCCGAGCGAGCAGTTGAGTCCTATAGCGTCAGCGCCGAGTCCCTCAAGCATAGCGACCATAGCGGCAGGACTTGCCCCCGTTATCAGCTTGCCGTCGGCAGAGTAGGCGTTGGAAACGAAAACGGGAAGCGAGCAATTCTCCTTTGCAGCAAGAAGCGCCGCCTTCGTCTCGTAGGAGTCGTTCATCGTCTCTATGGAAATAAGGTCGAAGTCATATTTTGAGGCTATTTTTACGGTTTTCGCAAATATTTCTACGGCGCTCTCAAAGTCAAGGTCGCCGTAAGGCTTCAGCATTCTGCCTGTAGGGCCCAAATCGAGCGCAACCCATTTTTCTTGCGCGCCCTTGCTTTCTTTTTTTGCGTCGTTCGCTATTTTTGCGGCGCTTGAAATTATGCTTTCAAGCTCACATTCGGAAAATTTAAGTATATTAGCGCCGAACGTGTTTGCATGTACAATATTTGCCCCCGCGTTGAAATAGTCAAGATGAATGCTTTTTATAAGCTCGCCGTCAGTAAGGTTTTTCCGTTCGGGAAGCTCTCCTGCCTGTAAGCCACGCGCCTGTAACAGTGTGCCGAAGCCCCCGTCTAAATATACTAAATTGCTCTTGATGTATTCTCTTAACTCCATAATATCTCCGATTTTAAATATAAATCAATCGTTATTTTCAATGCCGATTATAGCCGTCACCGATTTCGAGGGCGACAAAAGCAAACTTTCATTTACAAAAACGCCTATGCTTTTGGCGCTGCCGAGCGTCTCGCAAATTTGAAGCTGCATCTCAATGGGGAAGTCCCCGTAGCCTGCGCTGAAGCGGGGACGTGTATTACGATTAAGAAGAGCCATCTCTTTTTTGAAGTCAGCGCAGAATACGTCGCAAAGGCTCTCTATCCTTTCTGCGCCGAGCGCTTGAAAAATAAGCGCCCTTGACGGCTCTGTTCTGCTGTATTTGTTTATAAGTCGGTCAAGCTCAAGCCCTACGGTTGCCGCAAACAACAGAAAACTGTCACAGCCGAAAAGATTTTTTTTAAGGCTCTTTGACTCGCATTCGGCAAAGGCGAGGTCTAATCTGTCTCCGTCTATCTTCAAGGGAAACTCGCAATAGCAGACGGAATATCTGAGCTTGTCCGATGCTTCGTCTATACATTCGCAAATAAGCGAGTCGTAATCCGAAACGCCTTTGTCTGCGCCCGCATATCGCAAAATTTCAGAGCGATTTATTTCTATTTCGGAATATTCACGCAAAAAAACGCTCTTTTTCATCATTTGAGTATGTCGGACAAATTGCTCTGTATCGCGGCGGCAACGTCGGGCTTGTTCATAGAATAGACGTGTACGTTCTTTATGCCGTTTGCGAAAAGGTCTATTATCTGGTCGGTAGCGTAGGCGATTCCCGCCTGCTTCATAGCAGAAGCGTCAGAGCCGAATTTATCGACTAACGCCTTGAAGCGCTGAGGCATAAACGAGCCCGAGAGCTTTATCGCGCGCTCCACCTGATTTGCGTTAGTGATAGGCATAATACCTGGGATAACGGGAACGGTAATTCCACTCTCTCTTATTTTGTATAGGAAATTATAGAGAAGATTGTTGTCGAAAAACATCTGCGTAGTCAGAAACGAGCAGCCTGCCTCCACCTTTTCCTTGAGATGAAGAATGTC
>JAZOCY010000055.1:0-13332 GCA_045596805.1 Eubacteriales bacterium
AAGAATTGCAAGGTAGATATTTACGTTTCCCGCAAGAGAAAGAGATATTCCGACGGCAAGCGCATCTATTGAGGTAGCTATAGCCATCGTAAGCATTGTTTTAAATGAATAGTCGCCGTTTTTATTGCAATTGCAGTCGCACTCTGACTCTACAGAAAACGCTTCCTTTAACATATTCGCGCCTATAAGCGCAAGAAGCATAAATGCTGCCCAGTGGTCCACAGCCTCGATATACTCGGCAAAAATGCGTCCGAAATAGAAGCCGAGCAGAGGCATTAACGCCTGAAAGCCACCGAACCATAAGCCGCATTTTCCCATATTAGAAAGGCTCGCCTTGCTTGAAGACAGTCCCTTACAGACAGAGACGGCAAAGGCATCCATGGACAAGCCTATCGCTAAAATGAAAAGCTCAAAAAATCCCATAAAAAAATCTCCGTTTCAACTTAAATGCGTTGACTCGGAGATAAAAGAAAAAGAAATAGTCCGAGCACTGCAAGCAATGCAAGTCTCGCCAATTAAGAACGACCAGAGTTTCCTCAGTATGTTGACCGTTCCCCGCAAAAAACGGGCGACTACTCCCTTATGCCTGATTATTATAGCATTTATATCGAATTTTGTCAATAGTTAATTAAAACCGCCTCAATTATGTAAAAAACGTAAATGAGACGGTTTTATTATTTAGTTTTTTGTCTTGCCAAATATGAAAACGAAAAAGGCAGGTCAGATTTGAGCAAGAAGCGTCGTTCTTCGAGGCATGAGGCGTATTACATACGTCGAGCCTCGAAAACGGCGGTAGAAAAAGACCTTTTAAATTTGAAATCCGAAGGATTTCTACCTTAAAAATCGTCGTTTTTCATTTTACATTAATGAAAATATTTATTGTATTTTTTCAGGTCTTTTTCGGTCTTGCCAAATATGACAACGAAAAGGCAGGTCAGATTTGAGCAAGAAGCGTCGTTCTTCGAGGCGTGAGGCGTATTACATACGTCGAGCCTCGAAAACGGCGGTAGAAAAAGACCTTTTAAATTTGAAATCCGAAGGATTTCTACCTTAAAAATCGTCGTTTTTCATTTTATATTAATGAAAATACTTATTGTATTTTCTAAGGTCTTTTTCGGTCTTGCCAAATATGACTTGCCTTTAATTCATTTCCTCGATATGATAGACAAACTCAAGCGAACGAAGCGCCTCTATTATCTGCTCGTGAGTCTTATACTCCTTAAGCTCCTTGCTGATAATGGTCACGGAAACCGAATATACGCTGAGTCCCGAATTCAGATACGCGGGATTGGATTCTATATCGTCAATGCGAAGTCCAAGCCTTCTTATTACGGTAACGAAGTCCGAAAGGTTATTCTTGTTCTTCAGCTCTAAGTGGACTTCAAAATGATTTGAACGGTTTTTCAAATATCTTTCTATAGAGGGAAAAACCGAGAGACTGCAGAGTAAGGCTATAAAAATTACCAAGGTCGCCGCATAGAGTCCCGCGCCTATGGAAAGTCCGAGTATTCCGCAAGCCCAAAGACCTACAGAGGTTGTAAGTCCCTTTATCTGATTTTTTGAGCTGAAAAGAATCGAATTACTGCTTATGATAGCGATACCTATTACAGAAGCAGCGGAGATAAGACAAAGATGAGTCTCCACAAATATGTCGAGTATCATAGCGACGGTACAGGCAAGAGACGCCAAAATAAAGGTACGTAAGCCTGCGGCATGACGCTTTCCCGCACGCTCCCAACCGATTATCGCGGAAAAAACGAGAGACAGGAAGATGCGAAGCAATACAGAATAAAAATTGATTTGAGTTGACCACTCTCCTAAAAGGTTGGCTATGGGATCGGATACAGATAAAATATTCATTTTTTTCCTCTTTTCTAATTTTTGTTGATAAAGCGGCTTCGCCTGTGAGGTCTTACATATTCATACATTTCCTCTGCCGCTTCGGTAAAGACCTGCTCTTCCTCCGAGATAGAATGCTCGGGAAGCTCTTTTTTGATTTTTTCTATCTTTTCTATAAGTATTTCAAGCGAGTTTTTCGGTTTTCCCTCATTGTCTAACAGGGGCACCTCAACTCCCTCTGTCCTATCCTTAGAGCAGGCCCCCGAGAGATAAAGAGACAGCTTCGCGCAGGCAGGCCCTGCGAGCTCGTAAAGAATACCTGCCGCGACAATTATGGACTGAAGCGTTCCACCGACCTCGTCTCCTAACGCTCGCGCGCAAAGAGCCGCAAGACCAATAGCGACACTCGCCTGCGGGATAAGCGCGAGTCCAAGATAATTTCTCGTTTCCCGCTTCTTTTTTACCACAGCGCTTCCTAAAAACGCGCCCGAATATTTTCCGAGAACTCTGACGAAGAAATATATAACGCTTATAAGCAGAATAGAAACGCCGCCTACGTTACCGTCGGCGCTGAACAAGTCTCCTAATTTAAAGCCTATGCCCGAACGAACGAAGAAGAGCATAAGAAACGGGGGAGAAAAATAATTTAGCTGCTTAAAAAGCTTTACGTCATTTGTTACGTTTATGTAGATCATACCCATAGACATACAGCCGAGAAGCGGGGAAATATCGAGCAGAGCGCAAACTCCGCACAGAGTGAAAAGAACGGCTACGGCTATTATCAATCTGTTATCAGTCGAGCGATTTGTCGGCATAAGCAGCTTCATTAAAAAGCCGAAGAGACCGCCTAAAACCAAAACGCCTATATTTTTAACCATCGGAGTGAATATGCTTCCGACACTCATTTCTCCGCCTCCCATAACAGAAAGGGCAACCGAAATAGCGACGCTGTATGCAATAAGCGCGACTACGTTGTCAAGCGCTATAACCTGTAAAAGAGTGTCAACGAAATCTCCCTTTGCGCCCGTCTGACGTATAGTCATCATAGTAGAAGCGGGGGCAGTCGCCGCCGCCAAGGCTGACAGCACGAGAGAAAAAACAAAGGGCAGACCTATTATCAAATATGTAACAATGAAAACGAGCAATGAAGCGAAAAGCGCTTCAAAGAGTGTAATCATTACGGTTTTTATACCGTTTTTCTTAAGCGCCGAGAATCTGAAGAACTCGCCTGTGGAAAAGGCGATAAACGCAAGCGCGATATCCGAAATAAACTCTAATCCGTTATAGACACCCGAGGGAATTAAATTGAAGCAATACGGACCAATAAGAATGCCCGCGATAATGTATGCCGTAACGTTAGGCAGGCGGAGACGCTTTGTAATCCGTGTCATAGCGAAGCCGAAGAAAAGCATTGTCGCAACCGAAATTACGACGATGGCTACAGGCGACTCCATACCTAATTTTTCATAGATAGCTGTTTTCATATTCCCTCCTTCTCAAATTTATATCTGCAATTTGTAAACCTTTATTGTCAATCTAAAAACATTTTTGTAGATAAATAGCGGCTTCCCGTATCGGGCAAAAGAACAACAATATTTTTGTCCTTATTTTCATCCCTTTTTGCAAGCTCAAGCGCCGCATACAGAGCAGCGCCTGAGGAAATTCCAACGAGAAGTCCCTCTCTTTTTCCAATCTCCCTGCCCATTTCATACGCTTCTTCATCCGAAACGGTTATTATTTCATCATATACGTCGGTACAAAGAACCTCAGGAATGAATCCTGCGCCTATTCCCTGCAAGCCGTGCGCGCCCGCCTTGCCTCCCGACAAAACGGCTGAGTTCTCAGGCTCTACCGCCACTATCTTGACGTTGGGACTTTTCTCTTTGAGATATTTGCCGACTCCCGTTATAGTTCCACCCGTGCCGACGCCTGCAACGAAAATATCGATTTTTCCGTCAGTGTCCTCCCAAATTTCAGGACCTGTAGTGAGAAAATGCGCTTCGGGATTCGCTTTGTTTGTAAACTGTCCCGCTATAATACTGTTCGGTATCTCACGCAAAAGCTCTTCTGCTCTCTTTATAGCGCCGCTCATTCCCAAAGAGCCGTCTGTCAGCACAACCTCCGCGCCGTACGCCTTCATTGTCTTTATGCGTTCTTCTGACATATTGTCGGGCATAACGATAATAAGGCGATAGCCTCTTACGGCGCAGACAAGCGCAAGACCTATGCCCGTATTTCCCGACGTAGGCTCTATAATTACGCTGTCGTCCTTGAGAAGCCCTCTTTTTTCAGCGTCATCTATCATATTTTTCGCTGCTCTGTCCTTTACGCTTCCCGCAGGATTCATAAACTCAAGCTTAGCTATGATTTTAGCTTTAAGGTTATAACATCTCTCTACATTGCAAAGCTCAAGAAGCGGGGTTTTTCCTATCAGAGCTTCGGCTGATTTATATATATTTCTCATTATAAACGCTACCTCTGTATATTCAGTATATTCTTAATCTCATTAAGATTTTTAATTACGTAATCCGTCTTAACTCCCATATCGTTTTGCTTTCCTTTAGGATTATACCAAACGGATTTAATCTGAGCGTTTTCCGCGCCCTTTATATCGCTTGTAAGCGAGTCTCCTACTATAATTACCTCATCCCGACTCGCAGAAGGAATTTTCGAGAAAACTATATCGAAAAACTCCTTGCTCGGCTTTTCCACGCCCATTTCATCTGAAATGAAAATTCCGTCGAAGAGCTTATCCAAGCCCGATTTCTCAAGCTTTCTTTTTTGCGCTCTTTGAGTGCCGTTTGTGACGGCGTACTGCAAAACCTTTCCTTTAAGTCCCTTTATAAGCTCATAGGCGTTGTCGTTGAAGCAGATAGTATCTCCGAGTCTTATTTGATAGGTTAAATTAAATTCTTCTATTTTATTAAATGCTATTCCCTCTTTTTCAAAGAACTCGACAAATCTGAGCGTAAGAACCTCAGGCTTTGTAAGCTCGCCTCGCTCTAACCTCTTCCAGTACTTATCATTTATCGAAGAATATCTCTCTATCATTTCATCTGTGCATTCACCTATCGAAAATTCGCGAAAGAGTCCCTTTATAGCATTTTTTTCGGCTTCCTTGAAATTGAGGACAGTGCCGTCTATATCCCACAAAATTACCTTTATCATGTATTCTCCACACCTATTAACACTTATTATTCTTTATAGTGCATAGTTTATCATAAAGTGCGCAAAAAGTCAAGTTTAAACGTCTCTTTTGAGATTATGCAACTATTATTATGATTATTTTTGCAATTATGCGACTAAAAGATGCCGCCTTAAGAGAAAATTCAGTAAAAAATGACAATTATATATTTTTTTATAAAAAACTATTGACAAAGATTTACTTTTATGCTACAATGCGTATGAACATTCCGTTGAAGCTTTTAGAATCGCAAGAAACTAAAAGCGGAGGAAGCTCTGGAGAATCTCGCAAGAGTGCCGAAGGTGCAAGGTCATTTGAGTGACTGAATCTCTCAGGCAAAAGGACAGAGAACAGAAATTCCCGCCGACTTTCTGTTTATTTTATCTTTTATCCCAGAGCCACCGTTATGTCGGTGACTTTTTTATTTTCAAAAAAGAAAGGAATAAAGAAAATGGATAAAATCCAGGAAGTCCTGCTCAATATTGCAGGCACAATCAACACTTACCTTTCCAACTACATTCTTATCATTCTTCTGGTTGGTATCGGTCTATTCTACTCCATTAAAACCAATTTCGTACAGGTTCGTTGCTTCGGCGAGGGCATGAAGAACGTGTTCGGTAACATTAAGCTCAAGGGTGGCAACAAAAATGGCGGCATTTCCTCCTTCCAAGCGCTGGCTACAGCGGTGGCTGCGCAGGTTGGTACGGGTAATATCGTTGGCGCTTGCGGCGCTATTCTCATAGGCGGTCCCGGCGCAATATTCTGGATGTGGATAATCGCTTTCCTCGGCATGGCAACCATCTACGCAGAGGCTGTTCTCGCTCAGAAGACCAAGGTAAAAAAAGAAAACGGCGAGGTTGAAGGCGGTCCTATCTACTACATCAGAACCGCATTCAAGGGCACGTTCGGTAAGTACCTTGCAGGCTTCTTCGCCGTTGCAGCCATTATCGCTCTCGGCTTCGTCGGCGCAATGGTTCAGTCCAACTCCATCGCAGAAAACGTAGCGGGCGCATTCACAGCTTGCGGCGCAGGTGACACCACTCAAACCGTAGTTAAGATCGTTATGGGCGTGATCGTTGCGGCACTCGCAGGCTTCGTTCTCTTAGGCGGAACAAAGAAGCTTGCCGCAACTTGCGAAAAGATCGTTCCCGTTATGGCATCTCTCTACCTCATCGGCGGTCTTATAATCCTTTGTATCCGTATCCAGTATGTTCCTGCCGCAATCGGCATGATCTTCAAGTATGCATTCGCGCCCCAGGCTATCACCGGCGGCGCAATCGGCGCAGCCATCTACGTCGCTCTGACGCAGGGCGCTAAGAGAGGTCTGTTCTCAAACGAAGCAGGTATGGGCTCTACGCCTCACGCTCACGCTCTTGCAGACGTTAAGGATCCTCACACGCAGGGTACTTCCGCTATGATCGGTGTGTTCATTGATACCTTCGTAGTTCTTACTATGACCGCGCTGATCGTTATATCCACCCTTTATGCTCAGGATGGCGCAATCGGCAAGATCATTGCCGCAAACGAATCTCTCATCAACGCAGGATTTACGGAAGTAAAATCAGTTGAAAGCCTTGCAGCTGTTGCAGGCTTAACGAAGGCAAACCTTGCGCAGCAGGCATTCACGATGGCATTCGGCGGTAGTCAGGTCGCAGGCATCATCGGCTCTATCTTCGTTGCACTCTGCCTCTTCTTCTTCGCCTTCTCCACTATCCTTTCCTGGAACTACTTCGGTAAGGTAAACTTCCTTCACCTCTTCGGCAAAAAGTCCTTCAAGGTTTACGCCTGCATAGCAGTTGTATTCGTATTCCTCGGCGCAATCTTCCAGAACGACCTTGTTTGGGAACTGACGGATATGTTCAACAACCTGATGGTTCTTCCTAACGCTATTGCGCTTGTCGCTCTTGCGGGAATAGTTTCGAAGGCCGCAAAAAATGCGAAAGCAAAAAAGGCTGACAAAGAATAAAAGGCAAAATCTTTCAAAATAATACAATGAAAACGGAAGCAGTGTTTTGCTTCCGTTTTTTTACGTCTATTTATGCATAAACAATGAATATATTCATCGCCGTCAAGGATTTTCATACATTTTTTCTTATTTGAAAAATATCCTTAATTTCACAAATTACTCATTTTCAGCAATGTTTTTGTCTATTTTGTACATATCAAGCCGCGTTTGAATGTCATTTTTATACAATCAAACAAAATGAAATAAAATTCAAAAAAAGTGTTGACAAATGAATATTTATGCGTTATAATAAGTTCATCAAACAGATGAGACACAAAAAACAAAAAATCATACTCATCAAGAAGGAGACTATTATGAAAAAGTTTTTATCCATTATGTTAGCAGCTTTGATGCTCGTTTCTGCTTTCTGCTTTGTAGGATGCGGAAAAGATGACAACACACTCACAGTTTACACCGAAGCGGGCTTCGCTCCCTACGAATTCGTTTATAACAACGAAATCGTTGGCGTAGATATGGAGATCATGAAGGCAGTTGCTGAAAAGCTTGGTAAAGAGCTTGTAATTGAAGACGTTAACTTCGATTCCATTATCGGCGCCGTCAAGAGCGGCAAGGCTGACGCAGGCGCAGCAGGTATTACAATTACACCAGAGCGTGCTGAAGAGGTTGACTTCTCCATCCCCTACTCTTCTACAGAGCAGTACCTCATCATTGCCGCTGACAATGCAGATATTGCGAATCTCGACAACTTGAATGGCAAGAAGATCGGCGTTCAGCAGGGAACTACATCCGACTTCCTTGTAGCAGAGCTTATTGATACTGATGCGATTGCAGATGCTACTCTTACACCTTACGACACACCTTCCTTGGCAGCTGCAGCTCTTGGCACGAAGATCGACGCGGTTGTAACCGATAAGCTTACAGCAGAGGTTATCGTTGCAAGCAGCAACGGTGCTTACAAGACCTTTAAGCTTACAAAGGCTGACGGCTCTGACGTAGCTGAGGTTGAACAGTACGGTATTGCAGTCGGTAAGGGTAGCGCAGAGTTACTTGCGGTTATCAATGAAGTTCTCGAAGAGCTTCTCGCTGACGGTTCCATAGCAAAATGGGAGCAGGAGTACAACGACATCTACTCCGCTATCGAGGAATAAACAATTGAAAGCATGGGAGGGACAGAGAGTTCTGCCCCTCCTGTTGTAGTTAATGAAAGGATTTTTAGGCAACGTTATGGATTTTTGGAAATATTTATGCGATGCGTTTTCAAAGACCTTTATAAGAGAAGATCGATATATAATGTTTCTCGAGGGACTTGGAAATACGCTTATCGTTACTCTTGGAGCAACGCTTCTTGGTGTCATAATAGGCGCCCTGATAGCGATAGCCAAAACGTTACATAAGCAAACGGGAAAATTCAAGCTTCTTAATTCCGTATGTGAGCTTTATACGACGATCATACGCGGAACACCCGTAGTCGTACAGCTGCTTATAATGTACTTTATTGTTTTTGCCAACTCTACTAACAGCATTATGGTTGGTATTCTTGGATTTGGTATAAATTCAGGCGCGTATGTTGCTGAGCTTATGCGCGCAGGAATCAATGCGGTAGATATAGGACAGACAGAAGCAGGTCGTTCACTTGGACTTTCGCGTGGCGTTACTATGCGTTCTATCGTATTGCCTCAAGCTATTAAAAACGTTTTGCCTGCTATCGGTAATGAGTTTATCTCACTTCTTAAGGAAACCTCTGTTATCGGATTCCTTGGAGTTATGGATATGACACGTGTTGCGCAACGCGTTATTTCCCGTACGGCAGACCCATATTTTCCCTATATATCAATCGCGCTCGTATATTTGGCAATGGTCTGCATCCTCAATTACTTTGTAAAGAAATTGGAAAAGAGGTTGGCAAAAAGTGACAGATAAAAATATTATTCAGAATGAACAAAACATAAAATCTGATATTATTATCAGTACGCGTAATCTTTGCAAATCCTTCGTGAAGGATAAGCCCGTACTGCGTGGAATTGATTGTGATATTCGCCGTGGAGAACAGGTTGTTATAATCGGTCCCTCAGGAGGCGGAAAAAGCACGTTTTTGCGTTGTCTGAATATGCTTGAGATTCCTACGTCGGGCGATATATATTTCAATGGCAAATTGATTACTGGCAAAGGTGTTAATCTTGACGCGGTTCGAGCAAAAATGGGAATGGTCTTCCAGCATTTTAACCTCTTCCCTCATATGACGGTTAAGGAAAATATAACCTTCGCGCCTGTAAAGCTCAAGCTGAAAACTCCCGAAGAAGCAAGTAAAAGAGCCGACGAGCTACTCGCTCGCGTAGGGCTTTCAGAAAAAGCCGACGCTTATCCGAGCCAGCTTTCAGGCGGTCAGAAACAGAGGATAGCAATAATCAGATCCCTCGCTATGGACCCCGAGGTAATGCTCTTTGACGAGCCTACAAGCGCGCTCGACCCCGAAATGGTCGGAGAGGTGCTTGACCTTATAAAGCAGCTTGCGGAGGACGGAATGACGATGGTTGTCGTTACTCACGAAATGGGCTTCGCTAAAGAGGTCGCAGACCGTGTGCTCTTTATAAGCGACGGTATCATAGAAGAGGACGCGCCTCCCGCTGAATTTTTCGGCGCTCCGAAAAGCCCGCGTCTCCAGCAATTCTTGAAGAGCGTGCTTTCATAAGAAAAAACGAGAGAACGAAACGGTTTTTATTCCGCAGAGTTCTCTCATTTTGTTGCTTTTTGTTGATGTTCGAATACAAATTAAGGAGAATCCATGTACCAGTATAAAGAAAAATACACGATTGATTTTACAAAAGTAAACAGCTATTTGGAAATGCACTTTGTAATTCGTCAAGCACTTGATTGGCCCGATTATTACGGATGCAATTGGGATGCATTTTGGGACTGCTTAACAAATATGCTTGGCCGTCCTATTCACATTGAAATTATTGGACTTGATGTTGTAGAAGAAAAGTTTGACAACGCCGCAAAAACGATGATAGAAACGTTGAAGGAGTTCAAGCATTATGACAATGATGAGTTTGTTGACGATATCAAAATTGAAATTGTAAGAGCCGACACCCGCGAAATCATAAGTTGAAGTGCTAATACTGTCAAAAGTCAAAATTTGATACGAAAAAAGAAACAAAAGAGTTTGCTCAAATACAAATTTGCGCTTTAGCAATCACAATTACGTCCCGTCAAAAAGCCTCAAAAGCTCGGTGACGGGCATTTTTTCTTTTTCTTCTCCCCGTACGTCAAGCTCTATTCTTCCCTCCTTCATCATACATAGACGGTTGCCGTATTCCAAGGCGTAACGAAGATTGTGAGTTACCATAATCGCAGTGAGATTTTTTTCGCGTATTAGGCGTTCGGTAAGAGCCATAATCTGATCTGCGGTTTTGGGGTCAAGCGCCGAGGTGTGCTCGTCAAGAAGCAATAGGTCTATAGGCGTCATCGTCGCCATTATCAGAGAAAGCGATTGCCGCTGACCTCCCGACAGCGCTCCAACCGAAGTATTCAATCTCTCTTCCAAGCCAAGCCCCGCGAGCGAGAGAAGCTCACTGTAATAGTCGAGGCTTTTCTTGGAAATTCCCTTTGAAAGTCCGTATCGGCTTCCCTTGTTGTGCGCGAGGCTCATGTTTTCAACGACGGTCATTTTTTCGGCTACTCCGCTTTTTGTATCCTGAAAAACTCTGCCTATTCTTCTCGCTCTTACAAATTCCTTTTCTCGCGTTATATCCTTGCATTCAAGCAAAATTTTCCCCTTATCGGCAGGGACCGTTCCCGTAATAATATTTAAAAGCGTGGTTTTTCCGCTTCCGTTGCCCCCTATGACCGAAACGAAGTCGCCCTTTTCAAGCTTGAAATTAAATCGGTCAAAAAGTACGCTTTTGTTTACATTTCCGTCGCTGAAGCTCTTGCATATATCAAGTAATTCTATCATACTGCATCAGCGCCCCCCTCTTTTGCTTTAGCACTTCTGCGCCCCGTCAATGAATGCTTTTCAAGCTCTCTGTTTATTATAAGAATAAGCGCAAAGGAAAGAGCGTTCATCAGCTTTAAATACGTGCCGTTTCTATCTAACAGAGTAAAATAATTCAGGCAAAGCGAATATATTATCGCGCCTATAATGACCGCAGTCGTTGACTTTACTCTCCTCACCTTTGAAAAGAGCGCAAGTCCTATTATGACAGAGGCGAGTGAGAGAACGACCTTTCCCGTACCCGAGGTATTATCGTAATTCATAGTGAGCTGAGCATAGAGCGCGCCGCCGAAGCCAACAAGACCGTTCGCTATAGCAAGTCCTAAGATTTTATAATGTCCCGCATTACAGCCGAGAGAGGCGACGAACGTCTCGTTACAGCCTGTCGCTACGAGCATAAAGCCGAGCTTTGTTTTGAAAAACAGGTCAAGTAATACTTTTGCGCCGACAACTATCAAAAGTAAAAGAAGAATTATAACTCCGTCGCTCATAACGTTATACCCATCGTTGAACATACCGTCAAAGCCATGCGCGGTATAAGAAAAGTTGGTGGTTGAGAAACCGTTACCCGTTAAAACAGTAGTAAGAGCAAGAGTTCCCGACAGAAGAGCCGTCATCACTATGATGCCCGAAAGAAGCTTGCTGATGCCGAATTTTACGTGTAAAATTCCCGTGACGGCGCCCATTATCATACCCGACGCAAAGCCGCCGAAGAGCGCGAGAAAGGGTGGGAATGAAGCCTTATAAATCAATATAGTGCCGACAACTCCGCCGAGTGGAAAGGTGCCATCGCTTGACAGGTCGGGAAAATCAAGCACGGAATACGCAATATACATACCGAGCGCTATAATGGCGTAGCAAAGCCCGAGCTGAAGTCCGTACACCGTTGTATTTATAAACAGCATTTATTTCCCCTCCTTTAATTTTCGGTCTTAACGTCCCTTAAGCCCTCTATGCTTTCGGGAAGCGTAAGGGCGTCAAATTTCGCCAACACCTCAGAATTATAGCAGGGGAAGGTCTCGTTTTCCATTGTTTTAGGCGGTATTTCGGAAGCCGATTTCCCCGCAAGTATCTCTGCCGCCTGACCTCCCGCAAGACGTCCGACTGTTATATAGTCAATAGAAGCCGACGCAAGACAGCCCTGCCTTACCTGCTCTATCTCACTTCCGAAAACGGGAATTTTCGCATTGTTCGCAATGGATAATATGTTTTGAAGCTTCCCTACTATAGTGTTGTCAAGCAAATTCACAATGCAGTCTATATCACGGCTTATAAGCGAATTTACCTTCGTGTCAATTGTCGTAATATCCGAGACGGTTTCCGTCTCGATAAGCATACCGTCATACGCCCTTGCCGCCTCCTGTATAGCGAGAAGCTGAGCGCCGTCGCTCGACTCCTCTGTGGACATAAGGACGCCTATTTTAACGTCTTCCCTGCCGAAAAATGCGCTGACAAGCTCAAGCTGAGCCTTAAAATCGGGGACGTCGCTCGTGCCTGTCATATTCTGAAAATTTGCGACCTGAGACGCATCGGTAACGGCGCAGTAAACTACGGGGATATTTTTTCCCGTCGCGGCGGTTGCCGCCTGAATTGCGGAGGGCGTGGCTATCGCTATAATGACCTTTGCGTTACTGTTTACCATTTTTCTGGCCTGAGATAAGGAATTCTCTGACGCGAAGTTGCTGTTGACGTACTCAATATTGTATAGCGAAAGGTCTATTTTTTCGCTGAGTCCGTCAATTATGCCCTTGTAGCAGTTGTTGAGTGACTCGTGCGAGCCGAACTGAATAATTCCTATTGTAGCCTTCTGCTCTCCGCAGGAAGCGAGAGCGAGTGTAGAAATCATTAAAATCAATATTAAAATCAAAGAAACGCGCTTTTTCATAATTTTCAATCCTTATTACTTTATTTTTTTGTTTTTTTGCAATTTTATTCTCTTCTTGTCTTTTTCTACCGCTTCACCATCGTACAGCTCTCATATCCTTTTCCTCCTGTAAAAACAAAAAACGCCCAAAACGAGATGTCTCGTTTTGGGACGATAAAATATCGCGGTGCCACCCAAATTCAATGCATAGCATTCTCATTTCTCCGTCATACAATCATATGCGCTGTCTTTTTACGGTTACAGTTCCGTCAACTACTACTCACTTTCGCTTTCGGTTGCCCTCATAAGTCCATTCACATTGTTCTATCTGCTGTACTCACACCACCGACAGCTCTCTGTAAGAAATCAAACAAGGCTACTACTCTTAATCACAGGTTTAATTATTAAGTTGTCACTATTTTAACACTAAACAAGGAAAATGTCAAGGGCTTTTTTAAAATTTTCAAAAATGAACCGACTTTTGA
>JAZOCY010000056.1:0-2547 GCA_045596805.1 Eubacteriales bacterium
CGCGCTTCGCGTCGTGAAAAAGGATATAAGCGAAATTAAGGTAGTAATAAACGGCGCAGGCGCGGCAGGCACGGCTATCGGTATGCACCTCCTTAATTTAGGCGTTAAAAATCTTATTATGGTAGACAGGACAGGCATAATCTGTGAGGGCGACGAGGACCTAAGCGAGGCGCACAGAGAGCTTTCTCTCGTTACTAATCGTGAGAAGCTGAAAGGAAGCCTTGCCGACGCCATGAGGGACGCAGACGTCTTTATAGGAGTCAGCGCACCCGGTATCGTAAGCGAAGAAATGGTTCGCTCTATGGCAAGGGACGCAATAGTTTTCCCTATGGCAAATCCCACCCCCGAAATTATGCCCGAGCTTGCCTTTAAGGGAGGCGCGAGAATTGTCGGAACGGGACGCTCGGATTATAAAAATCAGATAAATAACGTCCTTGCATTTCCGGGAATTTTCAGAGGCGCGCTTGACTGTCAGGCGTGTACGATAAACGAGGAGATGAAGGTAGCCACCTCTTATGCGTTGGCGTCTCTTATAAGCGATGATGAGCTTTCTGAGGATAATATAATTCCGTCTGCGTTCGATAAACGTGTTTCGAGCGTTGTAGCCGACGCCGTCATTATGGCGGCGCATAAAACAGGCGTTGCGAGAAAAAACAACAAAACGCGTTAAACGTTTAAAAAGACGAGAAAGGAGTTGCTTCTATGGGATTTTGGATTTTTATGTTATCTATGGTTTCACTTATTCCACTTTTAATGATTTTGTTGGGCTTGTATTTTATGAAGAAGGCTCCGAAGGAAATCAATTATATTTTCGGCTACAGAACAGAGATGTCAATGAAAAACAAGGACACGTGGGAATTTGCCCATAAATATTGTGGGAAGCTATGGCTTATAACAGGAGCGATTATGTTGCCCCTGTCTCTCGTCGCTATGTGCTTATTGATAGGAAAGTCTGAAGATGTTATAGGAAATGTAGGACTGATAATCAGCCTTGCGGAGATAGTTTTTTTAATAATTCCGATAATTCCGACAGAAAGAGCATTAAGAAATACTTTTGATAAAAACGGAAACAGAAAAGAGAGGGATGACAGATTATGAAAAAGCTTTTAATTGCTTTTATCATTGTTTTAGCTGTGGCGCTGACGATTGCTTTGTGTTTCGGTGTTAATATGAAAAATAACGCCTCAGTCGGCATAATAGGAGGCGCTGACGGCCCTACCGCTATATTTGTTTCGGGCAGTGTAGTATTCGGCGCTCTCATCCCTGTAGTAGCAGTAATTCTTCTCGCCGCAGTAATTATAGGAATAGTTTTACGTAAGAAAAAATAAATAAAAAAGGAAGTTGGGCCATCGCTTTTATAAGCTTTTGTCTCAACTTCTTTTTTTGTTATGCTTAAATAATTTCTGCGAGAGCTTCTATGTCCTTTTTCTCGGTTGCCCAGCTTGTCGCGAAGCGCACGGCGCAATGTGTTTCGTCTACTCTCTCCCAAATTCCAAAGCGCACGAGAGGGGATAGCTCTTTTATTTTATCGTCCGACATAATAATAAACTGTTGATTTGTTGGCGAGCTTTTAAAGAACTGATAGCCCTTGTCGCGAAAAACCTGTTTAAGCTCTTCGGCTCGGTCAATGGCATTTTCGCTTATCTCAAAATAAAGTCCGTCGGTAAAGAGCGTATCAAACTGAACGCCCAAAAGACGTCCCTTAGCTAAAAGCGCGCCGTTTTGCTTTATAGTGGTGAAAAAGTGCTTCGGGGCGCTTTTCTGCGTAAAGACGACAGCCTCGCCGCAAAGCGCGCCGACCTTGGTGCCGCCAATGTAGAAGGCGTCGCACAGCCTTGCAATATCGTTAAGAGACACATTTGTGTCAAAGCTCATAAGCCCGTAGCCCAGCCGAGCGCCGTCAAGATAGAGCGGTAACGAGTGGCGACGGCAAAGCGCGGAAAGCTCGGAAAGCTCGTCAAGCGTATAAAGCGTGCCGTATTCGGTAGGGTGAGAGATATATACCATTCCCGGAAACACCATATGCTCGTGCGCGCGGTCATCGTAAAAGTCTGAAATCAGCTTTTCTACGTCACTCGCGCGAAGCTTGCCGTCGTAGCTCGCGACAGTCAGCACCTTGTGTCCCGACGCCTCGATAGCGCCCGCCTCATGTCCGTTTACGTGCCCCGTAGTTGCGGCAATAACTCCCTCATAGCTTTCAAGCATTGAAGAGATAACAATTCGGTTGGTCTGCGTGCCTCCCACAAGAAAGTGAATATCAACGTCATCTCTGCCGCACGCGCGGCGTATTTTTTCGCGTGCGCGCTCGGTATAAATGTCGCTTCCGTACCCCTGACAAGCCTCCATATTCGTGCGTATAAGCGCCTCTAAAATTTTCGGGTGCGCCCCCATATTATAATCACATTCAAAAGATAGCATAAAGCCCTCCGTATAGCTTATTGATGTTTACGGAAATATAATACCAAAAATTTATATCTTTGTCAATAAAAAAGCAGCCTCAAATGTGAAATTCAAAGCCTTTGAGACTGCTATTTTATTTTTAGAAAT
>JAZOCY010000057.1:0-16440 GCA_045596805.1 Eubacteriales bacterium
TCCGAAATTAAACAGCTAAGGATAAAGTTCGATTAAATCTGGATCAATAGGCTTGTTTGGATCAAATGGGTATACTTTTATGCCATTTTCTCTTACAAATTTAACCGGTATTTTAGGATTATTTAAATGCGCCATTGTTTCTAACTTTTGTTCCCAATGTTGATATATTGGTTCAAGCATTGCAGGTGTCATAACATAAATTTCTTCAAGCGTTATCCCTCTATATATTGCAAAAGTCCATGGAACTTTTCTATATTTCTCTATAATCACATGATTGGTATGATGGTTGGTACTAAATCCACTGGCACTGGTTGAAAGATTGATAGATTTCATTTCCCACTCTGTTCCGTTTGGAGAAACGGCATCGTTCCCCTCCCTTCCCGGTAACACTTGCATATTTAAATATACAAGTTGTTGTAATACTTTGGCGCCGTTATCTTGAAATATATCCTCGATACCATATTCGGCTGCCATATTTGACAGGTCATGCAGATTATTCCATAAAGAATCCAATTTATTGATTAGAGCTAAATGTTCAGAATCATGAAATTTCATTGTTAGAAACTCCTTTTTCGATGAAAAGTTTATATGTATCTATGTTTAAAGCATCTGCAATACGTTGAATGTTTTCAAGTGAAATGCTTCTACGAAAACACTCAATGTCGCTTATATAAGTTCTATGTAGTCCACACACTTCTGCGAATTTTTCTTGTGACAAGCCTAATTCATTTCGGTATTTACGAAGATTTTGACCAAACACTTTTATAATATCCATAAGACATCCCCCTTGGATATATTATATCGCATTGAACACAATGAGTCTACACACAATAAGTGTATGCAGTTTTATAATTTAAAAAACAAGAGCACTGGTTTAAGTCTATGCGAAAACTTTTGAAAACATCTTTTTTGTCCGCCCTTCACAGAAAAAGCCCTGATTGTATCACAGTCAGGGCTTTTTTAACTAAATTTACTGTCGGTAGAAGGAAATTTATTCCGCCTTTTTGATTTTTATAAGCGAGACGGTCATGTCGTCCTTACTCTCGTTTTTACTTTGCGCGCGAATTATAATTTCCTTCGCGCATTCTTCAAGGGAGTCGGGGAGGGGCTTGACGAGCAGGGCAAGGAGCCAGCCCATATCCTCGTCTGCGCCGATTATTCCGTCGGAGAGCATAATTATTACGTCTCCTTCCCTTATTTCAAAGTCGGTTTTCTCGGCGTCGAGATTTTTCATAAGTCCGATAGGAACCGTCTTTGAGCGTATGCGGAATATGTCCTCCCCTCTTTTTACGAATGAAATTGCGGCGCCGCTTTTTAAGAAGGTCGTTCTGCCGTAGATAAGGTCTATTTCAAGCATATCCACGGTAGCAGAGCATTCGTCGCCTCTTGCTCTTAAAAGGTTGTTCAGCATTCTCATGGAGACGGTTTTAGAGCTTCCCGACTTCAAGAGTAATTCCAAAAAGCCGACGCACAGCTCTGCGGCGCTCGACGCGCCTCTTCCGCTTCCCATCCCGTCGCTTATTATGGAATAGAAATAATCGTCGCGAGTGAAAAATCTTTTTTGCTTGTCGCCCGAAATTTCGCCGCTTCCCGACGGCGAGGACGCTCCAGCGTATTCTATATCAAATTTCTTTATCGCGTACATTTTAGAGGTAAGCGCCTCGCTCGTTCTTTCAAACTCGACCTGACTCAAGCGACAGCCGCATATTTCTTCAAAGCGCTTATGCAGCGAGGGGGCGGCTTTTCTTAACGCTTCTACCTTTCGGCATCCTATAGCTATACGCTTTTTCCTCTGCCCGTACGCCGCTATTCGCTCGGCATAAACGCCAGCCTCTACGCATGCGCGATTTAACACGTCGCGCAGAGCCGTATCCTCTTCCTTTTCTCTTTGAGCATTTTTATAGGTGTTTTCGAGCAGCTTGGAAATAAGCGCGTAATCTGTAGAGATAAATTCGTATTTATTGCCCTTTATGCTCTCAATGCTCATTTCGGTGGCTTTTTCCGAAATTCCCGACATTATTTTTTTCATATGCGGACATTTTTTTGCAAGAGAGTCGGGAATACTGCTTTTTTTCATAATTCCGTTTTTATGCAGGTCGTCGGAAATCTCTTCAAATACCGACTCGGCTTCCTTTCCGTTTTCCCAGCAGGCGCTCTTTCGCGCGCAGCTATTACAGTGTCGGGCGCATACCTGCTCGCACATCATATAATAGTCTTCCTTTTTCGGACGGTTGGCGGCAGAGGAGTCGCCTATCTTCTTTGCAAGCTCGGAAAAGACGTGAGATAAGCGAAACATTCTGTCGCTTTCCCTTGTAGAGTCACTGACTGCCTGCTCGGTCTGCTCGCATATTATTTTGCTTTTTATCTCTTCCTTATTTCTTTCGCTGTCGGAACGGATGCGCGAAAAAAGAGGAAATGAAAGCAAGGAGACCGTAGAGATGGCGGGAGAGATGTAGATAAAGCCGTCAAGTCCGCCTATATACGACGCCCAGCCGATAGCAGCCGCTGCGCCGAGAGTGAAGGAATAAAACGAGCCGTAGTGCCATAATATTCCCGAAATCAAGCCGAGCGCGGCAAGTGAGGGCGCATATATGGCTTTTAAGGTAAGACCGCAGACGAGGCCTGTTATACAGCCCTTAAGCGCGCCGAACCTTTTTGAAACAAAGAAGCTTGAGAGAGTGAAAAAGGCGAGTCCGAGCGAGATTCCAAAGATTGAGGCTCGGTTTAAAGAAAAGCCGATAGCCGCTATAAAGCCAAGAAGCGATATCTGCGCATACGTGGCAGATACGTTTCCCCAGATATTTCTTTTCCTTTTTCCGAAGCCGAAAAGCTCGTCGCTTCCTATATTGCTCTCGGCAAGTCCTAAAAACAGCAGACAGAAAAGAGGAGAAAGCAAAAGCGCGCCTACGCAAAAAAGCGAGCTTGTTTTGTTTATTCCGCCGAGCGCAAGCTCGTAAAGCGATAGCAGCAGAGCCGAGAAAACCGACAGCGCTATGCGAAGCTGGGGCAGCTCTTCAAAATAATGCTCACACACAGGAAGCATTTTTCTTTTCTCTATGGGGGCGGAAGAGGCTATTCGTATAACGAAAATCAATATGTACAGAGAAATATAAACGACACTCGCGTGACCAAGACGCAAAGCGCCGAGCAGGGCGCCGAGAAGGCAGGGAAGAAGTCGGCGGCGCATAGCGCACAGGAGCGCAATTCCAAGCGGAAAGGCGCCGAAGAGGATATGCGAAGAAGAGAACAAAAGCGATATGAGCAGCAGAGCCATATCACAGAGCAGCTCCTTGCCCTTGTCGGCGCCTCTGTCAAACTCCGACAAAAGCTGTCTTAAAAAAAGCGAAAACGGCTTGTCCCCGCTCAAAAAATCGACATCTGAAAAGTCCTTTGGTTTTTTTGTTTCCATAATTAACACTTCCTTTTTATTTATTTTTACGCTTGGTACTAAATGAATAATAACATAAAAATAATATAAAAAATGTCAAATGATGAGCGAAAGGATATTCTATTTTTGGCGAAAAAAAGAAGTTCTTAAGAGCTTTTGACCTGACTCGGCGAGGACTGATTTTAACGGTCAGCAGAGACGCGCGAGAAAGAAAATTTTATCGTTTAATATTGAAATGAGGGCGTTTTTGTGCTAAAATATACGTGGGCCCGGCTTCGCCTTGAAGGGAGTGGGCTTACTTAAAAATCAGGGGGAACGGAAATGGGCAAATTTGACGGAATATTGATATGCACCGACCTTGACGGGACTCTGTTTAAAAAGGATAAGACCGTGTCGCGAGAAAATCGCGAGGCGATAGAATATTTTAAGAGAGAGGGTGGATATTTTACCTTCATTACGGGACGTATGCCCTATTATTCCCACGAGGCGTATAACGCGGCGACGCCAAACGTACCGTTCGGCTGTATAAACGGCGGCGGCGTGTATGACGGAGAAAAGGGGGAATACGTATGGAAGCTTGAGCTGCCCGACGGCTTTTTGGAGCTTCTCGACGCGGTTGACGAGGCCTTTCCCCGAGTGGGCTTTCATATCTGTACCTTTGATAAGATTTATTTTGCGAAGGAAAACGAGGTTATGGCGGCCTTCAGGCGACTGACGGGAGTACCGAACAACGTATGTAATCGCCACGAGCTTAAGGGGCCTATCGCAAAGGTCCTTTTCGGCGCGGCGCCCGAACACGAGATGCAGGCGTTGATAAGCTTTCTTAAGGCGCATCCCGCTTCGGCAAAATTTGACCTTCTGCGCTCTGAGCGAAGTCTTTTTGAAATTCTGCCGAAGGGCGTCAACAAGGGTCTCGCGCTTTCCAAGCTCGTCGAGTTTCTTCACGTTGACACAAAAAAGACGGTTGCTATAGGCGACTACGAAAACGATATCGGTATGTTCAGAGAAGCGGCAGTGGGCGTAGCAGTGGCGAACGCCTGTCAGTCGGCGCTTGACGCCGCCGATTTCGTTACCGTGAGCAACGAAGAGCACGCAATAGCTCAGGTTATCTACGATATAGAAAACAACAAATATCCACTTTAAATATGCTTGATAAATAAAGAAGAGGCTGTCCCAGCGCTATCGCGCTTGAGACAGCCTCTTTAGGTTGTAGGTGGTTGTAACCTTTGGTTTACAAAACGGGGCAGATATTTTCTTCGCTTTTAAGGTTTCGTAAAAGGCTCATGGGAAATCACAAAAGTCCCCCTTCGGTATTTATAATTATTTTCCTATAAAGCAGTTATAAATTATATTCAATAATTCAGTCAAAAAATCTATACGTATATCAGCCTTTTTTGCCGTTTTTATGCTCGTAATCCAAAATAAAAGCGCCGAGCAGGGTTATGGTTAGGCTGGAGAGAACTGTGTCGATAAGTATATGTAAATTTCTGTGTAGCCAGAGCGCTGTTTCACATTCTGACATCGTCGGGGAAAAAAAGAAAAATGCCGACGCTAACAGGCTGCAGAGTATAAGAGAAAGCCCCGAAATGAGAATTACGTGAGACTGTCGGCACATATTTTTTACGTAATCCGAGACAAATAACGTTATTCTTTTCATTTTCATTTTTCCTTTCTATAGCTAGAGTATTCAATAATATTTTAGCATAGATTTCTTTTTCCGTCATTAGTGAGTCAGTGGAAGAAAAGGAAGAAAGATGAAATTTGAAAATGGAAAATTGAAAGTTGAAAAGTGAAAGTTGAAAATTGAGAAAGAAGCCGTTTAGGCTAAAATACGAGCTGTACTAAAAGCATATAGCAGACAGTTCCGCAAACGATGCTTAAAAGGGTGTTTCTTTTCCACACGAACAGAATGCCGACGAGGAGACTTGCGATGACGGCGGGGAGATAATTTGCGACGGAGGAAAAGCTTACGTCCTTAAGGCAGTAAACGACGAGCATTCCCATAACGGCGTAGGGAAGCGTTTTGCTCAGCTTTTCAATGATTTTCGGTGTTTTTCGGCTTCCGTTAAAGATGATAAAGGGCAGGAAACGCAAAAGGGCAGTGATAGCCGATATAACAGCAACAGATAAGTACGTATGTAGGTCGGTCATTTATTTTTCCTCCTTATAAAGACAAAGCGTAAGCAGAATAATCAGCATTGACGGGATTAAAAAGCTTTCGCTTCCGAACAAAACAAGGCAAAGGGAGGAAACGGCGACGCCGATTACGGCAGGCGAATGCTTTTTTGTGTTTAGCCACTGATTGAGGAATATAGTGATAAAGAGGGCAGTTAACACAAAGTCAATGCCTTGGCTGTTGAATTTGACAAGAGAGCCAAAGACCGCGCCCAAAACCGAGCCTGTTATCCAATATATGTGATTGAAAAGAGATACGAACAAAAAATATGTCCGTTTTTCCCTTTGAGACAGGTCTAAAGTGTCGTTACACAGGAGGGAATAGGTCTCGTCGGTGAGAGCGAAAATCAGGTAGAGCTTTCTTTTTCCTACGCCCTTATACCTGTCAAGCATTGAAATTCCGTAGAACAAATGACGCGCATTACCATCACCGTTGTCAGAGCGACGGTTATAAGCGAAGCGCCTCCTGTAAGTAATCCTACGGCAACGTATTGCATAGAGCCTGCATAAATTGTGAGGCTCATAACGGCGGACAAAAGAGTATCAAATCCGTTTGCTTTCATAATTATGCCAAAGCCGAAGCCAAGCGCCAGATATCCCGTCATTACGGGAATCGTCGAATACAGCGCTTTTTTTATCATTCTGTTCATTGTGATTACTCCGTTAAGTTGATAGTAAAATTATAGCACAAAAGGCCTTTAGAAACAATAGCTTTGTCGATTTTTATGCGTTTTACGCGTCTTATGGCGGGCGCAAAAAGTGACAAAATTTTCTTTTTCGGTATGCTAAAATTTCGGTAAAGCTTCAAAAGGAGAAATAAAATGAGAGAAAATACGACAATGGACTATGACTCATTTATAAAAGAGAGGGAAGCGGAGAGCGGAAAACGGAGACGTGTGCTTTGCTACGAGAGGCGTAAAACCTCCTATCTTGTCTTGGAATACAGGCTCTTTGAGGATATAGACGATGACGAAAAAGCGCCCTATACCGTCGGAATTTGCGCGTCAAACGGCAAGAGAGAGCGCTACACCGAGCTGGAAAACTGCTTTTACGAAAAGGACATATCAAGAATGTTTTTTGATATTCTCGTGCGAAATATGGTGACTCCCATAGCGCTTTCCTACATATATAACGATTTTACCGAGTAGTTTTCCTTTGAAAATATCCGATTTTTACAAGAGCGCACAAGTAAAAAAACATCTATATTTTATTAACAAAAAGTCAACACTTATATGCGATAATAATAGCGTTATTTTGTAAAAAAATGGAGATTTTTTATGGAATTTTTGTATGAAAATTTATTATGCCTTACCTGGCAACAGGTCGTTATGTGGCTTGTCGGCGGACTCTTGATTTATCTTGCTATAAAGCACGATATGGAGCCTACGCTTCTTTTGCCTATGGGCTTTGGCGCTATACTTGTCAATCTTCCGTTTTCGGGCGCTATTGGCGAATACGTTGACGGCGTTCTCGTCGAAGCAAACGGGCCGTTGTCTACCTTGTTTAATGCGGGTATATCTAACGAGCTTTTCCCCCTATTGCTCTTTATCGGTATAGGCGCGATGATAGATTTCAGCCCCGTGCTTTCGAATCCCAAGCTGATGATATTCGGCGCGGCGGCTCAGTTCGGTATATTCTTCACTCTTTGCGTGGCAAGCATCTTCTTTGACATTAAGGAAGCGGCTTCTATCGGTATAATAGGCGCGGCAGACGGACCGACAGCCATCGTTGTCGCCAATAAGCTTTTAGGCTTTGACAGCCCCATAACAGGAGCTATTATGGTTGCGGCTTATTCGTATATGGCGCTCGTTCCTATCATTCAGCCGCCTGTTATCAGACTGCTGACGACGAAAAGCGAGAGAAGAATAAAAATGGCTTATTCAGAGAAGCCTGTATCCCGCACGACGAAGATACTTTTCCCGATAATCATTACTATCGTTGCAGGACTGGTTGCTCCCGCTTCGGTTGCGCTCGTAGGCTTTTTGATGTTCGGTAACCTTATACGCGAGTGCGGCGTTCTGAATTCGCTTTCCGAGACGGCTCAAAAGGTGCTTGCAAATCTTATTACGATATTCCTCGGTATCACTATTGCGTGCCAGATGGAAGCGGATAAATTCCTGCGCCCCCAGACTCTGCTTATTTTGGGACTCGGACTATTTGCGTTTATCTTTGATACGGCAGGCGGAGTTCTGTTCGCAAAGCTTATAAACCTTTTCCTGCCCAAGGGAAAGAAGATAAATCCTATGATTGGCGCGGCGGGCATTTCGGCGTTCCCGATGTCAGGACGTGTCGTGCATAAGATGGGGCTCAAGGAGGACTCCTCCAACTTCCTGCTTATGCATTCCATAGGCGTAAACGTTTCGGGACAGATAGCATCTGTAATTGCGGGCGGTATGATACTCGCATTCTTCGCGTAATTTAGGAGGTATAGCAATATGTCATTTGATATGAGTTTTGTCCCGGAGAATTTTGTTCACTCGCTTGAATATATGGGAAAAGGAATGCTCGGCATTTTTATTGTAATTCTTGTAATTGTAGGAATTACAGGTGCGTTGAACAAATTTACCGGCAAGAAAAAATAAAAGCAAAAAGAGGAAAAGCCCGTCGCTCTCTTATGAGCAACGGGCTTTTTTATAAAGTATTACGGGAAGAGATGCCTTTAATGCTCTTTTCTGCATTTCGGGCAGAGGGCGCTTCCGCTTGGGGTAATCTCGGTAATATTCCTGAAATGGAGCTGCGCTTCATCATACCTGTCGTGCAGGAATTTGCGGGATTCAAGCCTTGCCGAAATGAGCGAGCGCTTTATGATATCCGAGACGTAGTATTTTTCGTTCGTTCTCGGACAGACTCTTTCGCTTATATGCGCCATACAGACGGCGCATTCATATGCGCCCTCGTTTTCACTCAGCTCGTTGCCGCAGAAGGGACATACGGTATGCTCGGTGTCGGAATATATCATCGCGCGAAGCAAGACCTGCTGAATACGTCTGAACGAATCGACGTCGAAGAGCGAAAGATACAGAGTTCCGTTTTCTCCGTGAATTCTGGGGCTGACAAAAATATATTCCTCGGCGGAGGCTTTCGTCTTCAGTCTTTCAAGCTCGGCTTGAGACAAGGCTTCTCTTTCGCGGAGAATAAGGCAGGCGCGATAGGTCCAGCTTTTAGTCACGTCGAAAAGAAGCACGTCGGTTTGATTTACCTTCGTTCTTCTTACGTTTAAATGCCAGGAAAGAAAGTCGGCTTGAGCGTCTAAGTCCTGAAAGCTCAGCCTTTCACTGTCGGCAAAGGTAAAATTGAAATGCCCTATAGCGAAAACCGAAAGCAAAGCGCAGAAGGCGGAAAATTCCTCGTTGTCGGTAAAATCGCTATACGAGCTTTCGCCCGTTTTCCTTTTGTTTGAGTCAAACCATTTCGCAAGGCTATAGAGCTGGGCATAGTCCCTGTGGCAACGGAAAATATTGGTCTTCTTAAGGGTTATTTTGTCATTTACCTTCTTTTTACATTTTCGGTAAACAGGGGAGGATAGCTTTGCGCGCAGAGTTTTATCTATGAAAAGCAGCTTCTCTATACAGCGCGTCCAAACGGCGATATGATTGTTCTGCGCCCTCGCATACTCTATGTGAAGCTTTCCTATCGCCAAAAAGTAGGAATTATGGTGAGTACGGTCAAGCAGATTGAAATGCAAATCCTGACAGCCGTACAAAACGTCCTTGAAAAGCGAAAGCGAGCGCTTTACAAAGGAAAGAATGGCGTCGACAGTGTAGACGAAAACTAAATTTTCATAGAGAGTATAGGTTTCTATATGCTCTATAGTCAGTAGCTTTTTAGGCCTTATTCCACAGTCCTCGTCAATGTCGTCCCAAAGCTCGCTGTGAAAGGACGCGTGCTTTAAGGAGTGGTTGTTTATTATTTTTACCGTCTCTATCGGGAGGATTTCGTCCTTGTCGCGAAGTCGGATAACAGGACGGGCGAAAATTCTCTTGATAGCAGGCAGGGCGCGAATTATTCTGTCGAGGGCTTCTTCGATATTACCGAGATGTTTCTCGCTCGGAACGTCAAAGAGCTTAAGGTCGTTTAACACGTGAGTGTCAAATTCAGAGTAGGTGATATGCTTGTTTTCTTCCGAAAATTTCAGATAATCGGCATAGACGCTACCGTTTTTATTCTCGGGGGAGTCCTGCATCTTAGTCCTCCTTAAGACTCAGAATAAATTCACTGCATTTAGTAAGGTTTAATTTCTCAAATTCCGCCGCTAAAAGCTCCTTGTCGTCAATGCTCTTAAGCTCTAACTTTTTGACAACCTTACTTAACAGTATAGTTTCAAGAGCCTCGTGGATAACCTTCTCGTTGCTCTCAAAGCAAGCGACGTAAATGCTCACAAAGGATTCTATCTGATTTGCAATTCTGTTACCAAAGGAGATGTTGTAGGGCAGCAGCAGATTTTCAACCTCAGCAATGATAGGAGCCTGCTCAAGCTTGAAGCTTATCCTGCTCTTTGCGTCTTCAAAGAGAGCGTTAAGAGCTGATGCCGAAAGCGAGCGGGGAGGTATGGGCGAATTGAAATATTGAGGCTTCGGCGCGCGTCGGTCAAAGTTCATCGTATGCGCGCGGTCATAAACCTTGTCGCTTATATCATACGTGCTTTCGTCTCGGTTAGCCGTTCCTATAAACCATATATTCGAGGGGATTTTGATAGTATGTCCGTTATTCAGCGCCATATAGCGATAGCTTCTGCCGTTTTCAGTACGGAAAAGAGGTGTGTTCGACAGCTTAAGCTCGCGCTTGTCGGGCTCGTTTTCCATAAGCGACAAAAAGTCGGAGAAGTAATATTCAATACGGCTGAGGTTCATCTCGTCAAGAACTATGAAGGTGAGCGCGTCGGGGTTGAGCGCGGCCTCATATACCGCCTGTGTGAATTTTTTCGGTGTAAATACCTTGTTGAATTCGTTATAGTAGCCTATAAGCTCGTTTTTATCTCGCCACGACGATTCCACCTCTATTATGTGGCAATATGCGAGCAGCGCCTCCGATACTATTTTCGGAAGGCTTGTCTTACCCGTACCGCTCATGCCCTGTAAAATGGTCAGCTTCGTTGTTCCGAGACCTGCCAAAAACGCGGCGACGGTTTCCTTCGTATAGAAAAGGTGGAGTCGGCAGTCGCGGGCGTACTGAACTATAAAGTCCGCTATGTCTGAAAGCGTTGGATTTTCAAAGCGAGACACCTTGTTTTTCTCGGTTTCGGCGAGCAACGCGGGAGCTTTTTTGTCAAGCGCGGAAAAAGCGGGACAGGGGTCGAAGTCGGATATAGCTTTCTTTTCGGACGCAGAGGCGCTTGCGCTGCCATCAGAGGAGACGGAGGAACTATTATCCTCTTCGCCTTCAAGCTGCTTTGTTTTTTCCTTTAGCTGACGGTTAAGAGCGGCGCTTTCGGTAAAGGGACTTCTCAATAGCAGAATAACCGTGATAACGAGCGAAAGCGCAAAGAATGAAATAGAAAAACTATGTACGTTATAGGAAATAAGCTCGCTTGAATGAATTCCGTATTTCTCTATTATTTGCGTGAGTATATCAAAATTGAGTATCTGGACTATCTGGTAATACTGTCCGAAAAGACCTATCGCGAGAGTGGACGCCGCGCTGAGCAAAACCGTCGCGAGCGAAATCTTCGCGAAAATCGGCGAGCGGCTTAAGAACGACGCGACGGACAGAAGAATAGCCACGGTTACGAGGAAGAACATCAAAAACAGGACAAATGCCAATATAGGCTCGCTCGAGGTCGTAAGAGCTTCGGGATTAAAGAGCAGAGCCGAGCCCGAAATCACGTAGTCGGGGATTGAAATGCCCGGAACGTTAAACCTGACGGTGACAAGGTCTGAAAGCATAGCGGCTAAAGCGACGGCGACAGACACCAAAGCAAAGAAGAGAAGCTCTATATGCTTGTAGAGAATAACGCGGCGCAGCTTTTTTGCGTCGTTTTTCAATAGCGAGACGTCTTCCGTGTCGGACCTTGCCGCCTTTGACGGAAAAGCCCCCGTAATTCCCGAAAATGCGGAATAAATAAAAGTAACCGCAAGAATAAATATAAGGGGGAAAAAGTCAACGCTTGGCGTGCTTCCGTATCCGCCTATCATTATATTGAAGGGCGCGAAAAGATATTCAATGGCAGTATAAATAAGAGTCACGATGCAGGCTGTATAAACTGCCCTTCTCGAAAACCTTGCCGTCCTTTTTTCGCTTTTCAGGGAGAGAGCTGCCATAACCGCTCTCATAACGCATAAAACGAGAGTGAAGACGAGAATAAATAAGCAGGCGAGTGAAAGCGGAGCGACAGAAGAAAGCTCGTACAGGGGCGACTTCAAAAATTTAAAGCTGCTTAACGCCGTCGCGGTATATTTTTCGTCGGGGGAAAGCTCAATTACGCACAGAGGTGAAAAGAAGAGAAAAACAACCCCGACTATTGCGAGAAGGCAAAAGGCGAAGTGAATAACGGAAAAAGCAATTTTTCCGTTTGCGCTTGATGAGGTAATGAAAATCTTTTTCATAAATAAAAAACCTTTCTTTTTCTTCAAACCGATAAAAAATATCGCAAGGAAGCATTATATTTATTCATAATAATTATAACACGGTCAGGAATATATTTCAAGTATTATTTTAGGGGCAGAACTTGGAATTTTAAGGAAAAAATTTTATAAGATGATCTCCGCTTTCTATAGCAGAAAAGGAAAATAAAAAAGGACTGCTTCGGTTCCAAAAAGCAATCCTTGAGTCAAATTCAAAAATTTTTAGCTCAATTCGAGCCGCTTTCCTTTTCGTCTGTATTGTCAAGAGCAAATTCAATGCTCTGGCAGATGACCTCGTTGCGAGAGAGGTTGGCTTCGGCTGCCACCTTGTCTATTTTGTCTATGAGTGACTTATCTATTCTTACGGAAATAACGATTTTTTCGTGCTTGTTGGGCCAAAATGACATTTTCTTTTATCACTTCCTTAAGCTTGATACTTTAAATCAATAAACAGATACTCCTTGTATTCGCTTATTGAATACTTATTATACAGAAGCTTAAATTCCATATATAAGCAGTATTTCCTTTTGCTGTTAGTATTATAGCACACAAGTGGCATTGTGTATATATTTAATTTTTGATATCACTTTTTGAATACAGGTGGAAAAATGCGACTTTTTACGCAAAAACGCTTAAAAAGTCGAAAAACAGAGAATTTGAGTATAAGCCTGAGCAGAGAGACAGGTAAATAATTTAATATCTGAAAGCGATATCATAATTGTAATATAAAATATATGGGAATAATAAATACGGGGAAGAATGAAACAAATAACTCTTGATAAACAGACGCTTCTGTGGTAAAATGAAGAAAAAAACAATCGGGAGAGTGAAAGGTGAAGTCTTTAGGCGAAATAAAAATAGCGCCCTTATATGAGGACGCGGAGATAGCGCTTTGCGAAAAGCCGACGCGTATTTTGACGCTTCCGTCAGAGAAGGGCGAAAAAAGCCTTATAGATTATCTTTCGGATTTTTATTCAGAGCAGGGAAAAGAGCAGACGCTTTACCCCGTTCACCGACTTGACAGAGGAACGGGAGGGCTTGTCGTTTTTGCCAAGAACAAAAAAGCAGCGGCAGAGCTTTCGTCTGCCTTTGCAGAGCATAAAAACGTAAAGGAATATTTAGCGATACTCGACGGCAGACCGGGCGAGACGAGCGCAGAGCTTCGCGATATTTTATACGCGGATAAAAGGGCTAATAAGGCGTTCGTGGTTTCAAAGGAACGAAAGGGCGCAAAGGAGGCAAGGCTCTCCTATGAAATACTCAAAACCGTCGAGAGTGAAAAGGGAGACGTTTCGCTTGCGCGCATAGAGCTGAAAACAGGGAGAATGCACCAGATAAGAGCCCAGCTTTCGCATATGGGAACGCCTCTTCTGGGAGACGGAAAGTACGGCAGTCACAATAATTCCTGTCAGTTCGCGCTTTTCGCCTTCCACTTAAAATTCACGCTCGGCAAAAAGGAATATGACTTTTTTGCCTATCCCGACGTCAATCTGTATCCCTATAGTCTTTTTTCAGATGAGATAAGCGCTTTAAAGTATAGCAAAACAGAAAACGCGCTATTATGAAAGCGCCTCTTAAATAAAGTCAGAAAACAAAAAGAAACGGGCTGTCTCGCTTGAATTTGAGACTGCCCGATATTTTTGATACGATGAAAGACACGCCGAAGGCGTTTTTCATTTAATAGTTAAGCTTCTTCTTGACAACGTCGACAATTCTTACGATAGCGGGAGAAAGGACGAGGTTTATAACAAGCTCGCCTACGAAGTTGAGTCCCGCGAGACCTACAAACACAAGCTTAACCGTATTATCGAAGCCGCCGAACACGTCGGGGAACATTGAGGGAAGCTCTGACGCTGTGTCAAAGAAGAAGAGAAGCATACCCACAACGAAGATGCCCGTATTTACCACAGGGGCGCAGACAGAGGCTATAACAGTCTGCAGCAGCTTTTTCTTTCCGCCAAACGCCTGTCCGAGCGCTTTATATACAAGCGCGGAAACGAAGCCTGCGGCAGTAGCCTTCAAAAGACAGAGAGTAACGAACCAGAACGGATGCGCGTTCCAGAGAATGTGGGAAAAGCCGTCTAACGCCAAAATACCCATTATCATAGTAACGACACCGAACGTAAAGCCGAGAATTGCGCCTGCCTTAACGCCTAAAAGACAAGCCCCTATTACGATAGGAACCAAAACGAGCGACATCGGAAACGCGCCTATTTTTATAGCTGTGCCGAGCAATTGAAGCACTGTCACAAGAGCTACAAGTATTGCAAGCTGTGTCATATTTAAAATCTGACTTCTTTTGTTTATCATATTCTGTGCCCTCCAATAAATTCTTTAAATGACGTAAATATTTTAGCATAAAAAGGAAAAAAAAGCAAGAGCTTGCATAAATTTTTTCATTAAATAGCAGACAAGCGCCTTGTCTGAAAAAAACGGCTCTTTTGCTCTTGAAAAATCGGGCGGAAAATGTTATACTGTATATGTGCGATAAATTGATTTTACGGGAGGGAGAGAAATGGTACTTATTATTGCCGAGAAGCCGAGCCTTGCGAGGAATATAGCCGCAGGCATAGGTGAAGTAAGGGCAAGGCGAGACGGGTATCTCGAATGTGACGGATATCTTATAAGCTGGGCGTTCGGGCATTTGTTTTCCCTCTGCGATATAGAGGAATATTCACCCTCGCCCGACGGAAGTACCAGATGGACTATGAAAAATCTTCCTTGCTTTCCCCGCGAATTCAAGTTTGACTTGAAAAAGGACGCGAATAAAAAAACAGACAGCGGAGTTTTAAAGCAGTTTCGCATAATCGAGTCGCTCTGCAACCGAGAGGACGTAGATACAATAGTGAACGCAGGGGACGCAGACCGAGAGGGAGAGATAATCGTCAGGATTTGCGTAAACAAAGCGTTACATGAAAAAAAGCGATTGATGAGACTCTGGCTTCCCGACCAGACACCCCAGACCGTCGCCAAGGCTCTTACCGAAATGAAGGAGGAGACCGAATATGAAAATCTCGCCAACGAGGGATACGCGAGAACCTATATAGATTGGCTCTACGGAGTAAACCTCACAAGATACGCGACTCTGAAAACGGGGAAGCTTCTCCGAGTCGGACGCGTTATAATCCCCATAGTCAAGGCTATCTACGACAGGGATATGTCGATAAGAAATTTCAAGAGTGAAAAATATTACGCTATCTATAGCGAAAAGGAAACGAACGGCGAAAAGGTAGAGCTGTTAAGTAAACAAAAATTTACAAAGGAAGAGCAGGAAAAGGCGAAGGCACTCTGCGAAAAATACAACGATGCGGGCGCTTACGTAAAGAGTAAAAAGACGAAAAAGGACAAGCTTTCTCCTGGCAAGCTCTATTCGCTTTCAAAGCTTCAGAACGCGCTTGGCAAGAAGTATAAAATGTCTATGGCAGACAGCCTTGAGACGGTACAGAAGCTTTACGAGGAGGGGTATCTGACCTATCCGCGTACTAACAGCGAATATCTCGCGACAGCCGAAAAGGACAAGATAAAGCAAATACTTGCGAACGTGAAAAAGCAGGGCTACCCCGTCGCCTTCAGGGACGGGAAGAGCATTTTTGACGATTCCAAAATAGAGTCGCATTCGGCTTTGACGCCGACCTATAAAATTCCCGATAAGAGCAAGCTCTCGGAAAGGGAAATGCAGGTATATTCTACGGTATTTCGCCGCTTTGTCGCCGTCTTTTGCGAGGAGGAGTGCATAGCAGAAAAATCCGAGCTTGTCGTTTCCGTCGGAGAATATGAGGAATTTTCTCTTAAAGGTACGGTGATTTTACAAAAGGGCTGGACGAAATACGACGACAGAGAGTCGAAGGACAAATTTCTGCCTAATCTTTCGGAGGGTGACAGAGTTGAAATAGACTTTAAGCCTGTAGAAAAGGAGACGTCGCCGCCGAGACACTACACGATAGAAACTCTCAACAACTACTTAAAAAATCCCTTCCGTGAGGAAAAGGCGGCTCTCTCCGACGCAGAGGACACCCCTGAAAATGACGACGAGGACTACAGAGCTATCTTTGACGGCTTAGAGCTTGGAACCGAGGCGACGAGAACGGGAATTATAGACAACGCCAAAAGAAGCGGCTATATCCAGCTCAAAAAGGACGTATATACAATCCTGCCCGACGGTGAATTTTTAATTGAAGCGCTCGGAAGAATGAAAATAAGCATGGATAAATATAAGACCTCCGAGATGGGACGGGCGCTGAAAAAGGTGTATAAGGGCAGTATTGCGGTCTCGGAGAGCGTCGCTCTTGCCGAAAAGGAGATAAGAGAGGTGTTTTC
>JAZOCY010000058.1:0-14618 GCA_045596805.1 Eubacteriales bacterium
CTGTCCGCCCTCGCTTTTCATTCGCGTACCGCTTCCCGCCGCTAAAATAAGCGCGCAGGTATAGGGGCGCGTGCGTCCCTTGAAAAGACGCGCGAGATTAGCTAAATGGTAAGTAAAACTCATAATTCTCACTTCCTGTGATAAACGTAATATGCGATAATTTCTCTCTCTTTTCCGTCAAGCGTATTACATCCCGAAATAACAACGCCGTCGCCGGAGAGCAGGCTCGATATTTCAAGCTCGTCCACGTCTCCTCTGAAAATAATATCCGATGATGAAAAAACGATAAGCTCGCCGTCCCTGACGCTGAGGTTTCCCCCTCGCCCTATCACATCGTCATTTCCGTCTCTTCTCTCGGTTACGTATTTTATAAGCTGCCCGTGTAGCTGCGCAGCCTTTTTTCTGCGCTCGGATTTACTTGGGGCTGCTTTTTTCTTTTTAAAAAGCCTAAGCATATTTCCTCCGAAAAGCCGGAAAAACATTCAATTTTGGTTTTTCATAGCTTTTAAGCGAGTATCTCAAATTCTTCTTATTATTATATCACATTTCGCAGACAAAATAAAGTTATTTTTTAATATTTGTAAACTTTGCACATATTTTGCCCGTTTTTTTTAAAGTTTTAGCTTTTTTTTTAGCAATTTGCTATTTTTTCATTATTTTTAATTTTTTTATTGACTTTTTACAGTTAAGTGGTGTATAATATCAGTGTGGTGGTGGATTGTGGTGGATAATATCATCTCAAATCATTAAAATCCCACCAAAAACGCGAAAGGGGGAATGAAAATGGCATTTGTCGGCACATACAAGCATGCGCTTGACGCAAAAAACAGAATTTTTATTCCCGCGAAGTTCAGAGAAAAGCTGGGCGACACCTTTTACATAACACGAAAGCTCACCACAAGCTCACTTGTTATTTATTCAGAGGACGAGTGGGATAAGAAATCGGAAATAATTGATAGCATAGCAGATTCCGTAGGCGAGGACATCAAAGAGCTGTTTTACTCTGAGGCTATTGACCCTACTCCCGACTCGCAGGGACGCGTAACACTCACCCCCGCGCTCATTGAATATGCTAAGATAAATAAGAACGTAGTTATTGCAGGATACGGCAGCTACATTCAGATATGGCCCGAAGAGGTTTGGGAGGAAAGACAGAAGGAGAAGCAGACTGAAGAAAGGATGAAGCACATTCAGGAAATAAATCTGCGCTTCAACCTGTAATAAATGGAAGGCTCTTTCAATCACAAATCGGTCCTTCTCGACGAATGTATAGAAGCTTTAAACATACGACCATCTCTTACTTACGTTGATTGCACCACAGGCGGTGGCGGACATTCACTTGAGATAGCGAAGCGTCTCGGTTCCGACGCTCAGCTCATTTGCTTTGACCGCGATATCACCGCCATTATGGCTGCAAAAAAACGTCTTTCGGAATATCTTCCGAAGATAATTTTTATAAATGAAAACTTTTCCGAGCTTGGAAACGTTCTCGACAGCTTGAAAATAGACAATCTGGGCGGCGTGCTTGCCGATCTCGGCTGCTCGTCTTATCAGTTTGACACACCCGAAAGGGGCTTTTCCTACAATCACGACGCCCCGCTTGATATGCGAATGGACCAATCAAGCAGCCTTGATGCGTACAAGGTGGTAAACACCTATTCAAGGGAAGAGCTTAAAAGAATAATTTACGAATACGGCGAAGAAAGATTCGCTCCCGCGATAGCCGATAAAATAGTAAAGGCGCGTGAGATTTCCAACATAAAAACAACGGCTTGCCTTACAGACATTATCAAGTCGGCTATACCTAAGGCGGCGCGAGCAGACGGCCCCCATCCTGCGAAAAGAACCTTTTTACCTATAAGAATTGAAGTAAACGGAGAGCTTGACGCGATAGCTCCCACAATAGAAGCCGCCGAAAGACGCATGGTAAAGGGCGGCAGGATATCTATAATCTCTTTCCACTCACTTGAGGACAGAATAGTAAAGCAGACCTATGCGAAATTAGGAAGCGGCTGTGAATGTCCGAAGGACTTCCCTGTTTGCGTATGTGGAAAGAAACCTAAATTGAAAATTTTAACGAAGAAGCCAATACTTCCGTCAGAATCAGAGCTTGAAGAAAATCCTCGCGCGCGAAGCGCGAAGCTGAGAGTTGCCGAGAAGCTATGAGGCTATAAAATAAGGAGGCAAAAAGTGACACGTACTATACTGTTTACCACACGAAGCGCGGACGCTAACCCTATGTACGCAAAATTCCGTGATAAATTCTCTTATCAGGGAAGCACAATAGGCGATTATATGCGTCAGCAGGCGAGAAAAGCGGGTTTTTCCGAGCAGCCTGCAAAGAAGCAAAGCGCTGTCTACCGTGATACTAGTGCGGAAAACAGAATAACAAAGGCCAATTCTCTTCCCCGTGAGAAAAATATGGCACCTGCCTCCGATTATACCGCCGTTCTTCCGAGCGTAAACGCTAAAATAACAGAAAAAGAGAGAGAGCAGATGCCGATAGGCACAATTCTTATAATGTTCTTGTGCGCTACCATTCTTATGCTGCTTATTTACATAGGAATGAACGTGAACAACATGACGCACGAAATAGCAGTTATGAAGGCCGAAGCGGCAGAGCTTCAGAGCGTCGAGCAGACACTGTCCTCGAGACTTGATACCAAGAACGACCTTGAGCTTATAGAATCTATAGCGACGGATAAATTGGGCATGGTAAGACGCAACTCTGTCGAGCATAATTATATCGCTTTCGGCGAAACGGACACCGTCAGCGCTTATAATGCAAAAAATGAAGACAATCCGTTGATTGCGGGATTGTTGAGCGCTTTTACCGCAGGCTTCAGCAAATAAGAATAAAAGCGACAGATATTAAATATGATTATAGCGATAGCTTGCGGAAAACAAACTATCGCTATGCTATTTATTTGGGAGGAAAAAACTTGAAATTACCCCACGATACGTCAAAAAAAGACAATATAAGCCTGAGCGCCAGACGCGCGTTCGCAATGCTCTGTTGCTTTTCGTGCGTTATGCTGTTTCTTATCGGTAAAATATTTTATATGCAATATTTTCAGTATGATAAATATCAGCAGAAGGTGCTCGACCAGATAACCTTCAGCTCTACCCTCACGGCGAAGAGAGGCGAAATTTACGATTCCAATATGAATCCTCTCGCCACAAATAAAACCGTGTGGAGAATTTTTATTTCTCCAAAGGATATCTACGAATACAGCGCTAAAAACAGAATAGATTACGCTACTCTTATATCAAAGGGGCTTTCCGAAATACTTGACGTGCCGTATGACACAATATATGAAAAATCTCAAAAGAAGAACCGACTTGACGAAACGATAAAAAAAGAGGTCGATGAGGCTACGACAGACAAGGTGCTATCCTTTGTTACGGAAAACGGCCTTTCGAGAATGGTCTATACAGAGGCAAGTACAACAAGGTATTATCCCTTTGGAAATCTGGCTTCTCACGTTATCGGCTTTACAGGAAGCGACAACCAAGGCCTTTTCGGTCTTGAGCAGTATTATGACGACGACTTAACAGGCACAAACGGAAAATACATAACCGCGATAGACGCTCACAGTAATGAAATTCCTTACGATTATTCGAGCTATATACCCGCAGAGGACGGCTTAAGCCTTGTAACCACAATTGATTCTTATATACAAAGAGAGCTGGAAAACGAGCTTGCAGAGATAATATCCGAATTCAACGTGCAAAATCGCGCGGCGGGAATAGTGATGAACGTAAACACAGGCGCAGTATACGCTATGGCTGTCGCTCCCGACTTCAATCTGAATACCCCCTACGTCCTTGACAGTATATCAGAAGAAAAGCTTTCAAGCTCGGAATACGCAAGTGACAGTAATGAATATAAATCGCTTCGCACCTCTCTGCTCTACGATATGTGGAGAAACAAGGCGGTAAGCGAGCTTTATGAGCCGGGCTCTACCTTTAAAATAGTGACTGCCTCTATGGGCATTGAGCTTGGGAAAACATCCGCTTTGGATCACGGCTTCAGCTGCCCCGGATATCACGTTGTGGGCGGCGCGCGTATAAGCTGCTGGCGTCCCATAGGACACGGCTCGGGCATAACGTTTGCGTACGGACTCCAGCAGTCCTGCAACCCGACTCTTATGCAGCTCGCGGCGAGGATAGGAAGCCCTGACTTTTATCAATATTTCAAGGCATTCGGTTATCTTGAAAAAACGGGAATAGACCTTCCGAGTGAGAGCCAGAGCATTTTCCATACCGAAAGTGGACTCGGTTCTGTCGAGCTTGCCGTAGCTTCTTTCGGTCAGCGCTTCAAGGTGACGCCGATACAGCAGATCACGGCTATAGCCGCAGTGGCAAACGGTGGCTATCTGGTGACTCCGCACGTAATAGATAAGCTTATAGACAGCGAGGGAAACACTGTATATCAGTATGAAACCGAAACGAAAAGGCAGGTAGTTTCCTCAGATAGCGCTAAGACCGTAAGCGAGATACTTGAAGAGGGTGTTTCGGGCACGGGCGCTTCTAAAAACGCCTATGTCGCAGGCTACAGAATTGCCGCGAAAACTGGTACGAGTGAAAAGCTTGACAAGCCAGACAAGAACGGAAACTTCACACTCCGTATAGGCTCTTGCGTAGCGTATGCGCCGTACGTGAATTCCTCTGTCGCAGTAATTATTATGGTAGATGAGCCTACGGTAAACTACTATGGCGCAACCGTAGCGGCGCCCTACATTTCCGACCTGCTGACAAAAATACTTCCCTATCTCGGATATGAGCCGAGCTACACAGACGAGCAGCTCGAGTCTATGTCTGTACGTATAGGAAATTACGTAGGAAAAACTGTAAAGGAAGCGAAAAAAGCGCTCTCTGCGCTCGGACTTTCCTGCGATGCGCTCGGCGCTGACGAAAACGCCGTCATTACATCACAATGTCCCGCGCCTGCCACGTCGCTTACAAAGAATATGGGCTCTGTCATTCTATATACGGAATACAGCGGAAGCGAAACCGTAACAGTACCCGACGTTCTTGGAAAGAGCGTAACAGAGGCGAACCAGATTCTCATATCAAGAGGCTTGAATATCAGAATAGAGGGCGCGAAAAACTATGCTATCAGCGATACCGTTTACGCAAAAGCCACCTATCAGTCGATCGATGCAGGTACGTCGGTAGAAAAAGGAAGCGTCATAACGGTCAAATTCCTGTACGACGACAGAGACTGACAAGGGCATAATAAATAATAAGGCAGTTTTCAAAAAAAGGATACTGAAATAAAAATATATTTTGTGAGGTATCTTGATTTGAAATTATCCTGTTTGCTTTATGAGGGGGAATACTCCTCGCTGTGCCAAGCGTCCGAAGTGGAAGTCGGCGAAATAGTAACCGACACGTCAAAAATAACCGACGGATGTGTATTTATATGCCTTTGCGGAACGAGATATAACACTCATAAAATTTTGCCCTTTATTGAAAAAAGGGGCGCGTCCGCTATTATCGTCGAAGAGGGAGAAAGCTATGAAAGTCCTCTTTCAATACCGATTTTTACGGTAAAAAGCACGCGTCTTGCGCTTTCATTTGCATACGCGAGATTTTATGGTAATCCTCAAAATGATTTACGCATAATAGGAATTACGGGAACAAACGGAAAAACGTCAAGCTCTTATATTTTGCGCTCTGTTCTTCGGCGCGCTGGCTATAAGGTGGGGCTTATAGGCACGGTTGAATGTCTTATCGAAAATAGATCGTACAGTCTTCCCGACAACACGCAAAACGCCGACAAGCTAAAGACGATGACTACTCCCGACCCTGAGGTTTTATATAAAATTCTCCGTTTGATGGCAGACGAAAAAATAGACTTTGTGGTTATGGAGGTCTCCTCCCACGCGCTAACGCAGAAAAAGACTGCCCCCATATTCTTTGAACTTGGTATTTTTACGAATTTAGCGCCTGAGCATCTTGATTTTCACGCGGATATGGAAAGCTATATGAGGGCGAAGGCCGAGCTTTTCAAGTCCTGTAAATGTGGAATTTTCAATATTGATAACGATTACGCAGAAAGAATAATTGCCGAGTCAAAGTGTGAAATAGTTCGTTGCTCAGCGTCAGGTAACGGCGATTTTTACGCGACAGACGTGAAGCTTCTCGGAAGTCGCGGCGTAGAATATATCTATCGGGGCGATAATATACGTATAAATTTAAAGAGCAGGATGCCCGCTGTCTTTACAGTGTATAATTCCCTTTTAGCAATTACGGCGTCGCTTAAGCTCGGAGTACCTATAGAAACGGCAAAAGAGGCCTTGAGCCTTATGTCAAGCGTGTCGGGGCGTATGGAAAGGATACATTTAGGGCGCGAGGACGATGAGTTTTCCGTATTTATTGATTACGCGCATACAGAGTCGGCTCTTAGAAACATTCTTTCAACGATAAGAAGCTTCAGGCGTGGAAACGAAAGAATAGTTCTTCTTTTCGGCTGCGGGGGCAACCGTGACAGAAGCAAGCGCGCTCCTATGGGAAGGGCGGCGGAGGAGCTTGCCGATTTTACCATAGTAACCTCGGATAACAGCAGAAACGAGCCTCCCCGACAGATAATAAAGGACATTCTTTTTGGAATGAATGATATTAACCGTCGACGTGTAATAATGAACAGGCAGGCGGCTATCGAATATGCGATAATAAACGCAAAGAAAAACGACATTATAGTTTTGGCAGGTAAAGGCCACGAGCTTTACCGCATAGACAAACACGGAGAATATTTTTTTGACGAGCGTAAAATTGTTTCAGAGGCGCTTGAAAAAAGAAGAAACGGAGATAATAAGGATAATGAGAATTAAATTGGCATTTCCTCTTTCGCTTAAGAAAATAGCCGAATATACGAAATCAGACTTTCTTTGCGAAAATGACAGAATTGCAGCTTATATAACGACAGACACAAGAGAGATAGAAGATGGCGACTTATTCATCGCTTTAAAGGGCGAAAGCTTCGACGGCAATGATTACATTTGCAAGGCTATAAGCGCAGGCGCGTGCGGCGCGCTCTGCGAAAGAGCTCCGTCCGATTTGAAGGGCGCTTGTCTTTTAATCTGCGAGGACACTGTAAAAGCGCTCGGAATGCTCGCGCGGGAATATCTTTTTTCTCGTAACGTAAAAAAAATAGCCGTTACGGGAAGCGTGGGAAAAACCACGACAAAGGAATTTATTTTCTCGGTTCTTTCCGAAAAATACAAGGTACACAAAACAGAGGGAAACTATAACAATGAATTGGGGCTTCCCTACACGGTCCTTTCTATGCCGAGCGACACGGAAATCCTTATAACCGAGATGGGTATGTGCGAAAGAGGGGAAATAGAATATCTCTCAAAAATCGTAAAGCCCGATATTGCCGTAATTACCGTAATAGGCTCGTCTCATTTAGAGCATCTTAAAAGCCGAGAGAATATTTGCGCGGCAAAAATGGAAATAGTCAGCGGAATGACTAAAGAAGGATGTCTGATAGTAAACGGAGATGAGCCCCTGCTTCGTTCCCCCTTATACTCAGAATATTCGCCCGAGTTTGTTTCGCTTGAGAATGAGAATTCCGACTTTTGCGTAAGGGATATAATAACGCGCGAAAAAAGCACGGAATTTGACTTTATATACAATGGAAAAAGATATACAATGAATTCGTCAGGGATAGGCAGGCATACCGTTTTGGCGGCTGCATATGCCTGCTTGATAGGCTTTAAGCTTGGTATGACAGAAAAGGAAATAAAGAGAGGTCTTATGAATTATCAATCCGAGAAGATGCGACAAAATATTTATAAAATAGGTAATATAACAATAATTGACGACTGCTATAACGCGTCGCCCGAATCTATGAGAGCCGCGTGCGACGTTCTCTGTGAGCTCGCAAAAAAGAAAAATGCGAGAGCCGTCGCTCTTTTAGGCGATATGAAGGAGTTGGGCGAGGACACGAGGATTATGCACGAAAGCGTCGGAGAATATATGGCAAAAAGCGGACTGTCGCTTTTGTTCACCTACGGGCTTATTGCGGAAAACTACACGACAGGCGCAAAAAGAGGCGGTATGGACACTGATTTTATTTTTACCAATCCCGAAGTAGCCTGCCCCGAAAAAAGCGGCGAAGCGCTTATAAAGCACTTAAAGGACGGAGATATACTTCTTATAAAAGCGTCGCGCGCTATGGCAGCCGAAAAAATCATAAATTATTTAAAAGAGCATATAAATTAACTGTAAAACCTAAGGCAGTCAATAAGAAAGGACCTGTTTTTTTATGCCTACGATAGCGTATTATATCATTTCATTAGTTTCCGTTTTTATATTAACGGCAGTATCTACAAAATACCTTATTCCCAAGCTCAAGAGCTTGAAAATGGGGCAGAAAATCCTCGATATAGGTCCGCGTTGGCACAAATCAAAAGAAAATACGCCAACTATGGGTGGAATTGCTTTCATCTTTTCGCTCACTCTTGTATGCGCTATATTGGGAGTAATAGCTTACAGAGAAACGTCGCTTCGCGATATTCTCTTTATGGTGTTTACGCTTCTTTACGCTATTGCGAACGGAATTACAGGCATAATAGACGATATGGTAAAATTCAAAAAGAAGCAAAACGAGGGTCTGACCAAAACCCAGAAGCTGATTCTTCAGATAGTTTTTTCGGGCGCGTACCTCGCTCTGCTCAGAATATATGAGCTGATAGAAACGAGCTTCTATCTTCCCTTCTTCAACGTATATTTAGAGCTTGGCTTTGCGTACTACTTTTTCGCTATGGTATTATGCGTGGGAATGATAAACTTCGCTAACTTCACCGACGGAATAGACGGTCTTATGTCATCAGTTACAATGATTATCGGAGTTTTTTTTGCTTATGCCGCGTTCAGATACGATTTGCTTCCTTCAGTCATTCTGTCGGGCGCTTTGTCGGGCGTGACACTCGGCTTTCTCGTTTACAACTTTTATCCCGCGAAAATATTTATGGGCGACACAGGCTCTCTTTTCCTCGGCGGACTTGCGGTAGGCTTGGCGTTTATGATAAACAATCCCTTAATAATTTTACTTGTGGGAATTATATATCTCTTCGAGGGCGTTTCCGTTGCATTGCAGATATGCTCATTCAAGCTCACGCGCAAGCGTATATTCAAAATGGCGCCCATACACCACCACTTTGAAAAATGCGGCTGGAGTGAAATAAAAATTGTCAGCGTATTTTCATTAATTACGCTTCTTGCGTGTATAATCGCCTGCTTCGGTCTTGACTGAAATCGGAAATATTGAAAAAGGAGGATCTGCTATGGAGCAGAATGAAAACAATAAAAACGAAATAGGCTTCGGCAGGTCCGCGACGGTAACGCAAAATGGAAAAAGGAAGCAAGACGACGCTTTACATACGCAAAAAAATGGAACGCATAAAAAAAGAGGGACTCACTTTTTTGATGACGTATCCGTGTCGGAGGCGCTCGGAAATGAAAGCGACCTGCCGAGGGCTATTCAGCGTATGCCGAAGCCTTTTCGACGTATATGGCAGATGCTTTTTGGAGGCACCGACAAAAATACCAAAATAGTAATTCCCCGCGATAGCGCGGGAATCGACAGGGTAATGCTTATTATAATATGTATTCTTATCTGCATAGGCTCTGTTATGGTATTCAGCGCAAGCTACGCGTTCGCGCAAACGAGATATAACGACAGTATGCACTTTTTGAAGAAGCAGATTATGTTTGTTATAATGGGATTTATCGCTATGTTTGTGACTTCAATATTTACCCCCGAATTTTACAAAATGATTTCGAGGGGTGTATATATTGTTTCCCTTCTCTTGCTCGTTGCCGTGCTTGTTGTGGGCTTTGCGGGAAACGGCGCGCAAAGGTGGATCAGCATAGGACCTATATCCTTTCAGCCGTCAGAAATAGCGAAAATGTCGCTCGTTCTCATTCTCGCCTGGTACTTCTCAGTATTCGGTGACAAGGTCATCAATCACAAAAACAGAAAAGCCTCCTTCTTCTACGGAATTTTATATCCGTTTTCACTTATAGGAATTACCGCTATATTGGTTATGCTTGAAAAGCACCTGTCCTGTCTCATAATTCTCGGTTGTATAGGACTTATTATTATGTTTATAGCAGGCTCTGACGGAAAGCTACTGGGCTTTATCTGTGGGGGCGGACTCATTTCTGTCGGAACTCTGGCTGTCGCTCTCGAATACACTCGCAGACGTCTCGTTATCTGGCTCAATCCTGAAAAATATCCTCTTGACGGAGGCTGGCAAACGCTTGAAGGAATGCTCGCGATAGGCTCGGGCGGATTGTTCGGTCTCGGACTTGGAAACAGCCGTATGAAGTATAGCTACGTATCTGAGCCCGCGAATGACTTTATTTTTACAATTACCTGCGAGGAGCTTGGCTTTGTAGGCGCTTTGATTATAATCGCGCTTTTCGCTGTATTTATCTGGCGTGGGTACGTCATAGCGCTAAAAAATCAGGATGTGTTTTCACGTCTTACGGCGTTTGGAATTACAACGCAGGTAGCCGTTCAGGTTCTTTTAAATATCGCGGTGGTAACTAACACTATTCCCAATACGGGAATAGCTCTTCCCTTCTTCAGTTACGGAGGAACCTCGCTTGTAATACTGTTCGCAGAAATGGGAATACTTCTTTCGGTTTCCCGAACATCACATCTAAAATACCGTTAAAAAGGAGCTTCTATGCGAATTTTACTTACAGGAGGCGGCACGGCGGGACACGTAAATCCCGCAATAGCTATAGCTCAGATTATAAAGGAAAACGACGCGAATGCCGAAATAGCCTTCGCGGGTACACCTAAAGGGATAGAAAACCGTCTTGTAGGAAAAGAGGGCTACCCCATCTATCACGCAGATTCTATGGGGATTTCAAGAAGCCTGTCCCCCAAAAATATATACGCGCTCTTCCTTGCGTTTTATTCGCCTATAAGGGCGAAAAAATTTATCAAGGAATTTAACCCCGACGTCGTTATAGGTACGGGAGGTTACGTATGCTGGCCTGTGCTTAAGGCGGCTGCTTCACTCGGAATCCCTACAGCCGTACACGAGTCAAACGTAGTTCCCGGCGTCACAGTAAAAATGCTCGAAAAATACGTGGATAAAATTCTGCTCAACTTTGAAGAGACTCGCGATTTTCTTAAGCGCCCCGAAAAGTCGGTTACCGTAGGAAACCCGATGAGATCGGGCTTCACGACGGGAAGCCGCGAGAAAACGAGAGAGCGTCTCGGCATAAAGGAAAACGAGAAGCTCATTCTTTCATTTGGCGGAAGTCTTGGCGCAGATGCGATAAACGACGCCTGCATAGAGATGATGAGCGATTACGTAGAGAAAAGCGAACACGTTTATCATATTCACGCAAGCGGCGAAAGAAACTACGAAAAATGCAAACAAAAATTTGACTCTCTGAATTTACAGAATTCAAAAAGAATAAGGCTCGAAAGATATATTAACGATATGCCTGAGCTTATGAGCGCGTCTGACGTTGTGATTTGTCGCGCAGGCGCTATGACGCTTTCCGAGCTTGCGCTCACAAAAAAGGCGAGTATTCTTATACCGTCGCCAAACGTTACAAACAATCATCAGTATAAGAATGCGAGGGCGCTCGCAGATAAAAACGCGGCAGTTTTAATAGAGGAAAAAAATCTGTCAGCAGAAATTCTTATACAAAACGTGAAAAGCATTTTGGAAGATAATACGAAAAGCGACGAGCTACAAAGAAACATATCGCTCTTTGCTTTAGAGGACGCAAACCGAAAGGTATATACCGAAATTTTGAAGCTTATAAAGAAATAAAAAGAAGGAAATAAACTGAAAGGAAATAAAAAATGCGGCAGAATGACACGAATGCGGAACGTAATAAGGTAATAAATGGCGCTTCATCTCGCACGGGCGCTGCCGCAGGGCAGAAAAAAGGCAGAAAAAACGCTGACGCCTTTCACCCCGCCGCTGTAAAAGGCGCAAAAGCGACTGATAAGGCGCGGCAGAGTGGTTTTTCTTCGCCTCGTCCTATTTCGGAGGAATTAAAAAAGCCGAGTCCCCTTCAGACTAAAAGCGAAGCGAAAAATGAGAGCGTAGAAAAGAAAGGAAGAAACGGCGCGTCTCATATCCCTTCCCCTTTTACAGGACTGCTTCTGGCTATAATTATAATAATAGCTCTCGTCTCGCTTATAGCTATGATATCTCAAAGCACAAAAATCGAGAGGATATCCATTGAAAGCGAGGACGTTGGCTACAATGAAGAAATCCTTAAAATCAGCGAAAGCCTTGCGGGAAAATCTTATATAGGCTTAGATAGCGCGGAGGTAGAAAAAGCAATACTCGCCCTTTCTCCTCTCATATCCGATTGTAAGCTTTCGGGTAAATTTCCAAGAGCTCTTACTGTGAGCATAGTTTATGAAAATCCCACGTACTATACCTGCGCAGAGGATACGTTTTACGCATTAAGCGAGGAACTGAAAATTCTCGGCAAGGGCAGTTTAGATGAAATGGACCCTTCTTCTATTGACGCTTCCTTAATAAAGCTTTATCTGCCGAGCTTTAAAACACAGGAAATAGGTAAAAAAATAGAGTTTTCAGTGGGAGAAAGCTACATATTCAAGCTTTGCGAGAAGCTCTCCGAATATGAAGGGCTCGGGAAAATTTGCTCGGCAGATTTAAGAAACACTCAAAATATAAGCTTTATTTTCGAGGATAGCTTCAGGTGCGATTTAGGAAGCGCTGACGATATTGACGTAAAGCTTACAGCCGCCGAAAATATTTTTGAAAACAGATTGCAGCCTTTAATAAAAAGCGGCAGAACTGCCGTTATAAACGTTAGTAATCCCAATTCGGCAAGTGTCAGAACCGACGTCTCACTCGAAAAAGAGGAGTAATTTATCGCTTTTTTTCGGCTTTATGTAAAATACCTCAAAAAATATGTTAACAAACAGTTAATTTTATAAAAAATACTTGAAAAAAAACCTCCAAAAATGTATCATATATATAGTAGTTTTCAGAGCTTGATTTCGGTATGACTGATTTAGAATGTAAACCTTTATTTTCCCGATTTCTTGCATTTTTAGCTCAAATAACGTGATAAAAAATTAAGCAGAGCTTGGACAAGCATCCGAGCTTATCTGTTAGTTGGAGGTATATTATGGATTTCAATTTTCAAGTGGAAGAGCCTGTGAACAACGTTAACATTAAGGTTATCGGTGTCGGCGGAGGCGGAAACAATGCGGTAAATCGCATGATTTTCAGCAATATCAGAGGCGTTGAATTTATTGCTATCAATACTGATATTCAGGCTCTTGAGGGCTCTAGCGCTTCAAAGAAGCTTATAATAGGCAATAAGCTCACAAAGGGTCACGGCGCAGGCGCATTCCCCGAAACAGGAAAAAAGGCGGCTGAGGAAAGCCTCGATGAAATAAAAGAGCTTATCGGCGATGCTGATATGGTATTTATTACGGCAGGTATGGGTGGCGGAACAGGTACAGGCGCTGCTCCCGTAGTTGCCAAGGTCGCTCGCGATATGGGCGTTCTTACGGTTGCTATCGTTACCAAGCCCTTTAGCTTTGAGGGCAGAAAGAGAATGCTTCAGGCTGAGGAAGGCATTAAGGTGCTTAAAGAATATGCCGACTCGCTTATTATAATCCCCAACGACAGATTAAAACACATATCCGACGGACACCTGACAATGGTCAAGGCGTTTGAAATGGCAGACGACGTACTCCGTAAGGGCGTACAGAGCGTATCCGAATTGGTTAACATTCCTTCATTCATCAACCTTGACTTTGCCGACGTTACCTCGGTTATGACAGAGGCAGGTCTGGCTCATATGGGTATTGGAACTGCTACAGGACAGGACAAGGCTCAGCTTGCTGCTAAGGCGGCTATCTCCTCTCCCCTTCTTGAGACCTCTATCGAGGGCGCTACGGGTATCCTCGTAAGCATTACCGCTTCCCCCGACATCAGCCTTGATGATATTACGCTTGCATCCGATCTTATTGCAGAGGAGGCTCATCCCGATGCTAACATAATCTGGGGCGCAGCATTTGATCCCGAGCTTGATGACGAGATGCGTATTACTGTAATTGCTACAGGCTTTGAAAGCGGAAAGAAGCGCGACTCCGAATCTGAGATTGCTACTCCTGTTGCGGAGACAAAGGAGCCTCAGTTCGCACAGTCTCTCAATCAGAAGGACAAGCGTTCAAGCGACGATAATCTTGAGCTTGACGTTATGTCGTGGCTGGGCAAGGGCAAAACTCCCAGAAGATTTTAATCGTTACATAGAATGCTTAAAATAAGTGTAAAAAAGCAGTTACGGAATGAATTTGTAACTGCTTTTTTGTATAAGTCATGACCACCAGCCGTGCTGGTGGCTTGCGATAGCCCCCTTGGGGCATTCCACACGCTGAGCCTATAGGCTCGTCGAAAAATCCGCCTCTTGCGGTAGTCGCCCCACTGCCACAGATGTGGCAATCACTTAAAATTTGCCTTCCCCAGTGGGGGAAGGTGGCAGCCGTAGGCTGACGGATGAGGTGTCCTTAACGCAAGGTAACTCCTCATCCACCACTATCGTGGTCCCCCTTCTCCCGCAGGAGAAGGCTACTT
>JAZOCY010000059.1:0-7277 GCA_045596805.1 Eubacteriales bacterium
AAAAAATAAAAGGAGAGATTTTCACTTCTTCGCTACGCTACGCATAACTTCGCCTATCCGCTTCAGCTATCGTTATCACTCTGCTTCAGCGGAGTCTCAGTCATCTCGCGCCTCCGTCGCTCGCGTTCAAATCTACCCATCGCAATAAAAAAACAAGACCACACCACAAGGGTATGCTCTTGTTTTTTTGGCGGAGAAGGAGAGATTTGAACTCTCGCGCCGGTTAAAATCCGACCTACACCCTTAGCAGGGGCGCCTCTTCGGCCAACTTGAGTACTTCTCCGTAAGTATTCTTTTTGGTTGCTTAGTTATTATAGCAAATAAAGTTTAAGTTGTCAAGAGGTAATTTAAATTTAGTTGAGATTTTACGAGATTTTTAAAGGCAGGCAAAAAAGACGGAGAGCTTTCGCTTTTATTTGAGCTTTTTTGCGGCGAATGTGGTACGCTATGAAAAAAAACTGTCTCTTTATTGAGACAGCCTTTTTGTATAATGAAAACCACGCGATAGTCGCGTGGTTCAAAAGAGGTTAACCGATGAACATAACAAGAAATGCGTTCTCATAAACTTTTATTTTTGCAAGTCTGCAAAGTTAGTGTCTAAGCCTTCTCCAGTGGGAGAAGGGGGACCACCGAAGGTGGTGGATGAGGTGCAATTTAATTTTACACGGAGCGAAAAGACACCTCATCCGTCACTCGCAAAGCTCGTGCCACCTTCCCACGATGGGGAAGGCTTAATTAAACCCGTTTACGGGTAGCTAGGAACAAATGCGTGGCTGGCAGGCCAATCTAAAGCGCACTTGTGCGCCGCCAGTAGTATTAGGGCTATGCCCGAAACTGAAATACCCCCCCGTTTTACGGGGGGATATTTATTTATATTTGAGATTTATTATTTCTGTTCCTTCTTCTTGGTTATAGCCTTAATTACTATGAGAGTAGCAATTGTGAGGATAATACCGATAGGGAGAAGAATTACAGCGTTCTGGATAAATGCGGCTACAAGATACATTACGAAGGAGATTCCCGCAACCGTTACGGCGTAGGGAATCTGAGTCGAAACGTGGTTTAAGTGGTTGCACTGCGCGCCTGCGGAGGACATAATTGTCGTATCCGAGATGGGAGAGCAGTGGTCGCCGCAAACCGCGCCTGCGAGACAAGCCGACATACCGATGATGAGAAGCTCGCTTGTGGGCTCAAAGATGGCGGCAACGATGGGAATGAGTATTCCGAACGTGCCCCACGAGGTACCTGTCGCAAATGCGAGTACGCAAGCAACGAGGAATATAACGGCAGGCAGGAAGTTAGCGAGTCCTTCAGCCGCAGAATTCATAAGACCTTCTACGTAGACGTCGGCGCCCAAGAGACCTGTCGTATTCTTCAAAGCGGTAGCAAAGGTAAGAATGAGAATAGCGGGAACCATTGCGATGAAGCCCTTCGGAACGCATTCCATAGCTTCCTTGAAGGTAACTACGCGTCTGATGATGAGATATGCGATGGTGAGGACGAGAGCTATCATTGCGCCCCAAGGCAGACCTATTGTCGCGTCGGTGTTACCGAATGCGCCGATGAAGTCGCCCTTGAAGTCGGTGCCGCCCCAAGCGTCAACGCCGAACATACCGCCGACGTAAAGCAGAGCCACAACGCAGAGAATGATAAGAACGATAACGGGGAGAATGAGGTCGAGGACCTTGCCCTTTTCATTTTCCTTTTCGCCCAACGTTTCTTCGTTTCTTTCACCCGACGTGAAGAGGTCGCCGTTTACGAGCGCATTCATCTCGTGCAATCTCATAGGACCGAAGTCGAACTTCATAAGCACGATGGCGATGATAAATACGAAGGTAAGAAGCGAATAGAAGTTGTAGGGAATAGCGCGAACGAAAAGCTCGATTCCCGAATATCCCGTGCCTTCAGCGAACTTGGAAACAGCGGCAGCCCAAGAGGAAACGGGAGCTATCATACAAACGGGAGCAGCCGTCGCGTCTATGAGGTAAGCGAATTTCGCGCGCGAAATCTTATGCTTATCGGTTACGGGACGCATAACGCTTCCGACTGTCAGACAGTTGAAATAGTCGTCGATAAAGATGAGAACGCCCAAAACGAAGGTAGCGAGCATTGCGCCCACTCTCGTCTTGATATGTACTTCTGCCCATCTTCCGAATGCCGCCGAGCCGCCTGCCTTGTTTACCAAAGCAACCAAAATTCCGAGCACAACCAAGAAAATAAAGATGCCCGCAGTGCCCGATACGGCGGAAATGAGACCGTCGTTCATAAATATGTCGAACGCCTTAACGGGCTGCCAGTTTGCAGCCAGAAGGCCTCCGAGAAGCACGCCGCAGAAAAGCGAGGAATAAACCTCCTTCGTTACGAGCGCGAGCGCAATTGCTACCAAGGGAGGAAGCAAAGCGACAAACGTGGAATAATACCTGCTGTCAGCGTCGTCAACGCTTGTTTTTACTACTACGGCGCAGACAACGACCAAAGCGAGAAGAAGCGCGATTACAATTGCTTGTACTAACCTTTTCTTCATGATAAAAACCTCCAAAAAAATATAAAACGGTTATGGCAAAGCAAAACCAGCCATAACCGCAAAAAGCAGAATAGAATGATAGTGCTCCACCTGCGTGACAGTCGCATACATATTTTATATACGACCAGGCAGTAAAAAACGGATATTTTTCACTCCTTCGGCGGTCATTCCTTTCGGGACTCGGGTATCCGCCTTCTATTGCGCCCTACTTTTAATAACCGCACCTCTATCACTTATGCTACTATATTAACATAAAAAAACAAAACCGTCAATAGTTTTTTTACATTTTTGCACAAATTTTGTACAATTTTTAATATTTTCGGTGAAAACGGGAAAAGACGGAGAATTTTCTCCGTCTTTTCATAATTCTGAAAACAGCTTTGTTCAAGTTACCTTCAAAAAGGTATTTTGCTCGTATAGGCGATTTTTCACGCCGAGGTCACATAGGAGCGGGGGCTTGTATTTGTTTTGCGTCTGAATTGCCGCCCTGTTGCTTCTTTCTCGAATGGGGGCGTCTCGTTCTTCTGCGCTTTGTTCTCTTGATTTCGCTTTCCTCGAGTCTGCCGAGGTACTCGGAAATTTCATTTTCCTTTGCTAAAAGCACCGTCTTTCGCGCGCGCCAGGTCTCGTCAAAATTCTTGTGCATTTTTATCTGCAGGAAGATAGGGCCGTGCTGTTCACAATTGAAAAGCGTCAGATATCTTCGTCCCTTGCAGTGAAGCGTGCTATGCTTGTCCGACAGGAGAGAATTGCATTTCGGGCAGTGGGTAATGCCCGATTTTTCCTCCTCGAAAAATTCGGAGATTTCCACGTAGCCGTCCTCGCCTATATTTGAATCGCCGTAGGTCTCGTCAAAGAGATAATCCTCGTCTGCGCTGTGATACTGCGCCATTCCCGTTTTAAGGTCGAGCTTTTGCGCGACGAGCGCGGTGAAGTAGGCGTCGTTTAATGCGTCGTGCGAGGGCAGCGTCTGCTCAATGCCGAAATGCTCCATAGCGTATTCAAGCGAGCGCTGCTGCTTCTGTCCGTCCGTCTGTGAATTGTAGATGGGCTGCAGGTCGAAGACGTTGTCAAGCCAATCCGAGCTTATACCGCAGACCGCTAAATTCTCTTTGAGCATCGGTATGTCGTCGGGGCCCCAGGTGAAGAAGGCGAAGTCGTCTCCGCACCACTGGCGGAACTTGACTATGGCGCTTTCAAGCGGCGCGCCGCTATCCATCATTTCCTGCGTGATTCCCGTCAGAAGCATAACGTGACGGTGGATTTTACAAAAATATTTAGGCTTTACAAGAACGCTGTAGCTGCCGCAGAAATTCATTTCCTCGTCCAGCATAACGGCGCCTATTTGAATGACCTCTCCTCGCAGACGGGCGGAAAGACGCTTTTGCACGGCGATAGCCTTTTGCGCGTACGCCTGATTCCACTCGAGGTCCAGCATAATGTACTTCATATTTAATTCTCTCTCAATATATAGATGCGGGGCTTGTCAGCGCTTTCGCTATACAATCCCGATTGTCGCTTTTACACAAAATATATTATACTTCATCTCGCCCCTTTTGTCAAGGAGTATTTTACGGGGGCGCGTGGATTGTCGGAAATTCTTTATATGGGGGCTTTAACAAATATTTCTTGACAATCATACTCTTTATAGTGTATAATGATAAAATGAGAGTATATGTAAATAAATCCGTAGGGAGATAATATATGGAAAACGCAAAGAAGGTCCCCGAAATATTCGGCAGTATGGTGTTCGGCGATGCCGTTATGAGAGAGAGACTGCCAAAGGACGTATACAAGGCATTAAAAAACACAATCGAGAACGGAGAGGCTCTGAAGCTCGATATAGCTAATTCTGTCGCTACGGCTATGAAGGAATGGGCTATGGAACGCGGCGCTACTCATTTTACGCACTGGTTCCAGCCTATGACGGGAATTACGGCGGAGAAGCACGACAGCTTTATAGAGCCGCTTGACAACGGACAGATAATTATGCGCTTTTCGGGAAAGGCGCTCGTGAAGGGCGAGCCCGACGCGTCATCCTTTCCGTCGGGAGGCTTGCGCGCCACCTTTGAGGCGAGAGGCTACACGGCGTGGGACCCCACGTCGCCCGCCTTTGTAAAGGAGGGCACGCTCTACATACCTACGGCGTTCTGCTCGTACGGAGGAGAGGTGCTTGACAAAAAAACGCCCTTGCTTCGTTCTATGCAGGCTATATCGCGCTCAGTAAAGAGAATACTCGAGCTTTTCGGCAGAGGAGACCTTACCCCTACCACAACGGTGGGCGCTGAGCAGGAATATTTCCTTATTCCCAAAGAGCTTTACGACAGACGCGAGGATTTGCAGTTCTGCGGAAGAACGCTTTTTGGCGCGACTCCTCCGAAAAGACAGGAAATGGACGACCATTATTTCGGCGCTATAAAGCCAAAGGTAAAGGCGTTCATGGAAGAGCTTGATATTGAACTGTGGAAGCTCGGCGTTATGGCGAAAACAGAGCATAACGAGGCGGCTCCCGCGCAGCACGAGCTTGCGCCCATATATTCGACTACGAATATCGCCTGCGACCATAATCAGCTCACGATGGAGATGATGAAAAAGGTGGCGGAGAAGCACGGGCTTGTTTGTCTTTTGCACGAGAAGCCCTTTATGGGAGTCAACGGAAGCGGAAAGCATAACAACTGGGCGCTCTCTACGGCGTCGGGTATAAATCTTTTAGAGCCGGGCGACTCTCCGAGCGAGAATTTGCAGTTCCTGCTCTTTATCGTCGCTGTTATTGCCGCAGTCGACGAGTACGCGCCCCTGCTCCGTCTGACAGTCGCGTCTGCGGGTAACGATTACCGTCTCGGCGCAAGCGAGGCGCCCCCCGCTATCGTTTCTATTTTCTTAGGAGACGAGCTTACCGAGATATTCGACTCTATAGAAAACGGCAAGGGCTACGACAAAAAGGGAAAGGTCTATATGGATATAGGCGCCGACGTTCTTCCCAAGATACGCAAGGACAACACCGACAGAAACCGTACCTCGCCCTTTGCTTTCACAGGTAATAAATTCGAGTTCCGTATGCTTGGCTCGTCGCTTTCCATAGCAGAGCCCAACATCATACTTAATACGATAGTTTCAGACATACTTGACAGATTTGCCGAGCGCTTAAAGGACGCAGAGGACCTGCACGAGGCGGTGCTCGAGCTTATAAAGGAAACCTATGCCGAGCATAAGAGAGTCATCTTCAACGGAAACGGTTATTCGGACGGCTGGACAGAGGAGGCAGAAAGAAGAGGTCTTCCTAATCTCAGAACCTCTGCCGAGGCTTTGCCCTATCTCCGTTCCGAGCAGAACGTAGCGCTCTTTGAGCGTCACGGAATCTTTACCGCGTCGGAGGTAAATTCCCGTTGCGACATAATGCTCGAAAGCTTCGCCAAAACCGTACATATCGAGGCGCTTACGCTTATTGATATGATAAACAAGGAGATATTGCCCTCGGTTGCCTCTTATATGAATTCCCTTACCGAGCTTGCGCTCAGAAAGGCGGAATTAGGAATATCCTCAGGCTTCGAGCGTGACCTTCTAAAGAAGCTTTCTTCGGCTTGCGATAAGACCGCAAGCGTAGCCGTCAAGCTTGAGAGGGCGGTAAATACGGCGGAGAAAAAGGAAAATGTCTGCGAGCGCGCGCGCCTCTACGATAAGGATATCCGACGTCTCTTAAACGAGCTTCGCGCTTCAATAGATGAGCTTGAGCAGAAAACGGCGAAAAAGTATTGGCCCTATCCTACTTATGCGGATATGCTCTTCTATAACTGACGCAAGGCTTCACACCAAAAAAATATAACAGCAAAAGCTCCCACAGACCGAAAAGGCTTGTGAGAGCTTTTTATATTTTTGCAGTATTTAAAAAGGAAAGACGCAAGGGCTTCGTTATCTGACCTCGACTTGCTTAAATAGCGCGTCAAACGCGGACCTTTCGGGCGGTCTTGTGCCCTCGCTCATACAGGCGGCGCTGCCGCAGCAGACGGCATATTTAAGCATATCGGCATAAGAGAGCCCTTTCTTCGTTGCCGCTATAAAGCCCGCTATCGAGCTGTCGCCCGCGCCTACGGTGGAGAGTACTTCTATTTTTGGCGCGTTTGCCGTAAATACTCCACCTTCGCAGGCGAGAACCGCGCCTGCGCCTCCAAGACTTATCATAACGTTTTCCGAGCAGCTTTCGCGAAGCTCGGCTGCCGCCCTTTTCGCGCTTTCGAACTCGGTGACCTTTAATTCGGAATACATTGAAATTTCTTCCTCGTTTGGCTTTATAAGCCAAGGACGAACGGCTTTGATGTCGTCGAGCTTAAAGGAACGGGAGTCTATAACTATCCTCGCCCCCATCGCTTTCACGTCACATAGCATAGCTTTCGCGTCCTCAACGCTTACGCCTGTGGGCAGGCTTCCCGTAAACGTGACTATTGTCTCCGAGTCGATGATGCTATCAAGGGCGTCTCGGACACGGAAAAGCAGGGAAGAGTCCGACGAAAAGCCACGAAAGCTTATTCTCGTTTCGGGAGAGGCTTTTGTGTGGAGAGTTATGTTTTCGCGTATACGGCCTTTTAGCTCAATGAAAATGCTATCTATTCCGTCGCAGGCAAGCGCGCGGCGAAAGGCGTCTCCGTTTTCGTCACCGAGCGCCACCAACGCTTTGCTTTCAACGCCGAGCGAGAGCAGCGCTCGGGATATATTTATTCCCTTTCCGCCTGCTTCAAGCGAGACGACGTCGGCAAGG
>JAZOCY010000060.1:0-6450 GCA_045596805.1 Eubacteriales bacterium
ATCCGAAGACCGTCTTCCCTCACGCGGCGTCGCTGGGTCAGGCTTGCGCCCATTGCCCAATATTCCCCACTGCTGCCTCCCGTAGGAGTCTGGACCGTATCTCAGTTCCAATGTGGCCGTTCAACCTCTCAGTCCGGCTACCGATCGTCGGCTTGGTGGGCCGTTACCTCACCAACTACCTAATCGGACGCGAGCTCATCTCTGTGCGATAAATCTTTGGTATATTCATCATGCGATAAATATACGTTATGCGGTATTAGCAACTGTTTCCGGTTGTTATTCCGCACACAGAGGCAGATTGCTCACGCGTTACTCACCCGTCCGCCACTAAGCTTAAAAGAGCAAGCCCTCTTAAGCTCCGTTCGACTTGAATGTGTTATGCACGCCGCCAGCGTTCATCCTGAGCCAGGATCAAACTCTCTAAAAATTTATTATATACGCTTTCGCGTTATATACTTCGTTTTAGAGCTTTATCTTAGCTTCTTTTACTTTTTGAGTTTTTCTCAATGTGTTTTAACGAGATTCCTTTACACAATTTGTGTTCGAAATTCTGTTGTTCAATTTTCAAAGACCGATGCGCAGACAAGCTTTTTTCCTGTCAGCGACTTTCCTATTATACTACATCTTTTCGCCTTTGTCAAGACTTTTTTTCAACTTTTTTCATCTTTTTTTCAAAAGCTTTCGACGTATTCACCTCAAAACAGGCTGTCCTCTTTTGCGGTGCCCGATTAGTATACCATTTTGTCTTTTATTTGTCAAGAGGTTTTTTTAAGTTTTTTTCATTTTTTTCAAAAAAATTCCTGTTTTTTTATAAATTTAAATAATAAATAAAAGAATTTTAAAAAAAGAGTTTATTTTATTCAAAGTATGTGTTATAATCTATGTGACGTTAATTTCATCTTTGACGAAATTAACTGCGCTGACTTGCGTCTTCGCCGGAAAACCTGTCGGTTTTCGCACATTCCTTGAAATATGGTCGTCCGTGCTTGCTTGCAAGCAGACAGACACGGACTTCGTATATTATAATCTATGTGACGTAATATATAATATTGTAATCTTATAGGCTACATACAAGTCATCTACATATAATAGAAAGAGAGAAAATATGAAAAATAAAGAAAATTGCTCCCGTCTTAACCGTGTCGGCGGTCAGGCGGTTCTGGAGGGAATAATGATGAAGGCAGGGGATAACTGCTGCACAGCCTGCCGTCTTGAAAACGGTGAGATAGCCGTAAATGACAGAAAATTTATATCGGTAAGAAAAAAACACAAGTGGCTCAATATACCCATACTGCGAGGCGTTATCAATTTTGTCGAAATGATGATTCTCAGCTATTCTACTCTGACCATTTCCGCCGAAATGCTTGGCATTGATGAAGAGGCAGAGGAAAGCCGCGCAGAAAAATGGATGAAAAAGCATCTCGGAATAAAGCTTTTCGACCTGCTTATGGTTGTCGCTCTCATTTTAGGAATTGTTCTGTGTCTTGGTTTATTCATTTACTTGCCCACCTTGACGGTCAGCGGAGTTGCCGCTCTGTTCGGCGTAGAAGAGCTTGGAATTTGGCGCGCCGTTCCCGAAGGATTTTTAAAGATAGCTATTTTTATCCTTTATATTTATCTTGTTTCACTTATGCCAGACATACGCAGAACGTTTGAGTATCACGGCGCAGAGCATAAAAGCATAGCCTGCTTTGAAAGCGGTGTTGAGCTTACGCCCGAGAACGCAAAAAAATACACGAGGTTTCACCCTCGCTGCGGAACGAGCTTTCTCTTTGTGATGCTCTTTATCGGAATAGTAGTATCTCTGTTTATTCCCTCCTCGCTTAACAACATTCTGCGCAGCGTTATAAAGCTTCTGCTTGTTCCCTTTATTGTCGGGCTGGGATATGAATTTATTTTATATGCGGGAAAGCATCCGAACGCGCTGACAAAAATTCTTTCGGCGCCAGGACTCTGGATGCAGCGACTCACCACGAGAGAGCCTGACGAAAAGCAGTTAGAGGTCGCTATTGTTGCAATGAAGTGCGCGTTACCCGACGAGTTCCCCGATTTTGACCGCGAGAAATATATAAAGAAGCCTGACAGCGATACACCTTCAGACAAAAACGAATCAGAAGAAGGAAGCTCTCAAGAATGACGGTTTCCGAGCTTAGCAGGCTACTATCGGACGTATCGGGTGAAAGCGCCGAATATGAAGCGCGACTGCTGATTTCTCACTTTGGCAATTGCACCTTTTCGGATATATTTTTGAAAAATCCCGACGTTTGCTCTAAAGAATTAAACGAGGCTGTAAAGCGCAGACTGAATAACGAGCCTCTCGCCTATATTTTTGGTGAAACCGAATTTTACGGAAAAAGATTCCTCGTCACACCCGACTGCCTTATTCCGCGCGTGGACACCGAAATAATCGTCGAGTATGCTATAAAGCATTTAAAGCGAAACGCATTTTTCGCAGACCTTTGCACAGGCAGCGGATGTATCGCAATTTCGATTCTCGCTCACCGTCCAGACTGCTCGGCAATTGCGTGCGACATTTCACCAAAGGCTTTGGCTCTTGCCGAAAAGAATGCGCGTCTTAATAACGTAAAGGAAAGAATTGTGTTTGTCGAGCGTGATATTCTCTCCGACTCTGCGCTTGATTATAGTTTTGATGCCGTAATTTCAAATCCCCCGTATATAAGAAGCGACGCGCTGCCCACTTTATCCGAGGACGTAAAAAAAGAGCCTTCTATAGCCCTTGACGGCGGCAAGGACGGAATGACCTTCTACCGTCGTATTGTCTCTCTGTATAGCGAAGCTCTTTGCGATGACGGATTTTTCCTCTTTGAGACGGGATACGACCAAAAAAATGATATTTTAAATCTTGCAAGGGAAAATTCCTTTATTTGCCAATGTCTTGCCGACTACGGAAAAAATCACAGAGGCGCCGTTTTGCGAAAAAAAGCACAGGACAATTTGTAATTATTTAATTATTAAAATGAGGTATTTATTTAATGAAGCTCTCGCTAATGATACTTTTTGGCGGAGAGAGCAACGAGTATGAGGTTTCTCTGCGCTCAGCCGCCGCGGTAATAAAAAACGCGGACAAGGAAAAATACGACATAATAAAAATGGGAATTACAAAAAACGGCGAATGGATTATCTATAACGGGCCTGTCGAAAAAATAGCTAACGGAGAATGGGCGTCGGACGTCAAAAATACGGTTCACGTCGCTATTCTTCCAAAGGGAAAGCAATCCTCTATTATTTGTCTTAACGGCAGTATGAAGCAAATAAAGCCCGACGTGATATTCCCCGTGCTTCACGGGCAGAATTCAGAGGACGGAAAGCTACAGGGCATACTTGAGCTTCTGCATATCCCTTACGTGGGCTGCAGCTGCTTCTCAAGCGCGCTCTGTATGGATAAATCGGCGACAAAGCAGATTTTAAAGAGTTATGACATACCTATGGCAAAATGGGTTGACGTATCCAAAAATGATATAAACGAAGCCCTTTACGAGAAGCTGGAAAACGAGCTTGGCTATCCTATGTTTATAAAGCCCTCGAATTCGGGCAGCTCTGTGGGCGCATCTAAAGCGACTGCACGAAAAGAGCTTGCTCTTGCGCTATCGCTTGCGGCGTCGGTTGACGATAAAATTTTAGCGGAAGAATATATTGACGCAAGGGAAATAGAGACTGCCGTGCTTGACGCTCTCACGAAAACGACGGTTTCTATGACGGGTGAGATAGAGCCCTGCAGTCAATTCTACGATTATGACACAAAATATAACTCAAATTCGGCTAATTTCTATATACCCGCAAGAATTTCTTCGTCAAGCGAAGAAAAGATAAGGTCCTACGCGCTCAAAATCTTTCGCGTGCTCGACTGCAAGGGGCTTGCAAGAGTGGATTTTTTCGTTACAAGGGACGACGAGCGCATTGTCTTTAACGAAATTAACACGCTCCCCGGCTTTACATCAATAAGTATGTATCCTAAGCTTATGGAAAGGGCGGGTGTCAGCTTTTCGCATCTGATTGACGAGCTTGTAAGCGCGGCTGTGGGGTATTCTTTATGATAGGTATTTTTGACAGTGGGCTGGGCGGACTCACGGCGCTGAAGGAAGCCATCCGTCTTATGCCGTATGAAAGCTTTATTTATTTCGGTGACACGGGCAGAGTTCCGTACGGAACAAGAAGCCGTGACACTATAATCCATTACGCTGAGCAGGCCTTGCGCTTTTTTGCCTCTCACAACGTACAGGCAGTGCTTGCCGCCTGCGGAACGGTGAGCTCTGTCGCGCTTGACGCCGTAAAAAACCGTTACTCCTTCCCCATAATCGGAGTGGTTGACGGCGCGGCAAAGGCGGCGACAAGCATATCGAAATCCAAAAGGATAGCGATAATAGGAACGTCAGCCACAATTTCAAGCCGTTCGTTTGAAAAGGCTATAAAAGGCATTTGTCCCGATGCCGAGACCTTAGGAATTGCCTGTCCTTTATTCGTTCCGTTGGTGGAAAACGGCTTTATATCCCCTGACGACACGGTAACGCTTGAGGTGGCAAGGCGCTATCTTGAGCCCATAAAGGATTTCGGCGCTGACACGTTGATTTTAGGCTGCACGCATTTCCCTATAATTTCCGAATCTATTAAAAGGATTTTGCCATCGGTCAATTTAATAAACAGCGGTTACGAGGCCGCGCGTTCGCTTCTAAGTCAAACGAAGGCAAGCTCTGAAAATAACGGAACAGTCGAATTTTACGTAAGCGATAATCCTGAAAATTTCAGCTCTGTTGCCTCGATATTTTTGGGAGAGGATTTTTGCGGCGGTGTAAAAACCGTAGAAATACAAAGCTATTAAATAATAATATAAGGAAAAGAAATTATGTCAAAGTACAGAAGAGGACGAATAAATGACGCGGTGGCGCAGGAGCTTGCTATCGCCCTGCGCGACGTGCGCGACCCGAGAGTTGTAAACAATTTCGTATCAATAACTCACGCAGAGGTCTCGCCTGACCTTAAAATAGCGAAAATATCCTTCTCGGTTATGGGGGATCAAAAGGAAGCTCTTGAGGGGCTGAAAAAGGTGACGGGAATTCTTCGCCACCATCTTGCCGTTACTCTTAATCTTCGGATAACGCCCGATTTGATTTTCAGCGCTGATAACTCTATCGAGCACGGCGCTCATATCGCAAGGCTTCTCCGTGACATTGAAGACGAGCGTCAGAAATTCGCTGCCTCTCGCCCAGTCTCCGAAGAAAGCGAGGGTGAAAATGACTGATTACAAGGCTTTGACTCTTGACGGGGTGTGCAAAAGAATAATAGACGCCAAAAGGCCCGTTATAATTATGCATCGCTCTCCCGACGGAGACACCGTGGGCAGCGCTATGGCGCTGTGGCATCTGTTCTCAATGCTGAAAAAGGATGCCTCCTTTGTCTGCGACGACAAAATTCCCGAACGTCTCAAATTTCTTACCGAAGGCTGCGTAAACGCGGATTTCCCCGATTTCGCGGAATGTGATTTTATATCTGTCGACGTAGCATCCCCCGCCCAGCTCGGAAATCTTCCCAAAAAAATTCCGTTTGCCGCCACTCCTTCGCTTATGATAGACCATCACAGCGCGGGAACTCCGTTTGCTGACAGCTATATCAGACCTGACGCATGCGCGACAGGTGAAATAATATTTGATATAGCGTTTCGTTTGAAAGAGCTTGGGTATATAGACGCTTTCCCCGTCAGTATGGTAAATTCGCTTTACGCGGCTATCTCCTCCGACAGTGGCTGCTTTAAGTATTCAAACGTAACGCCGCATACTCACATTGTAGCGGCAAAGCTCTTGGATATGGGAGCTGACTCGGCAAAAATGAACCGTCTGCTTTTCGATAGCAAGTCGGAGGGTATTTTAAAGGCAGAGGGCTTCGTGTTGAATAAAATGCGCTCATACTTTTCGGGAAAGCTCAATCTCGTTTGTATAACCAAATCCGACCGAGACGCGCTCGGACTTGAGCTTGAATTTTTTGAAACGGCTATAGACGTGGTGCGCTCGCTCGACGGAGTTGAAATCGCCGTAGCCGTAAAAGAGCTTGACGACGGAAGCTTCAAGGCTTCTCTGCGCTCTAATTCATCCGACGTATCAGCGCTCTGCGCGAAATTCGGCGGGGGCGGTCACACAAGAGCAGCAGGCTGTACTGTTGCGGCTTCAGACTGTAATGAGGCTGCCGAGCTTATTCTCGCAGAAGCCAAAAGAATGTTCTTTTGATGACAACTTTTATTTACGTTTTGAAGCGAGAAAATTACATCAATATAGTCATTCATTGTTATAAAGACAAAAAAGCATTCGCTAAGACGTTTTATCCGTAGAGGATATTTTGTCAAGCGAATGCTTTTTCTGTTAAATTGCGATTATTCTTTTATTTCAGCGAGCTTTATGTGAACGTCTCTGAGCTGGTTGTCCTCTACCGTAGAGGGCGCGC
>JAZOCY010000061.1:0-10263 GCA_045596805.1 Eubacteriales bacterium
GCGAAAGGCCTGTGTGAGCGTATTGGAATAGACGGAAAAATTATCCACAAGGTTCCCGGTAAGAAGGACTACACGGCGACTCTTGAAATGAAAAACCACGCTGACGCTACGCGCATTCTCGTTGAAGCTCTTACCGACAAAGAGGTAGGCTGCATTTCCGATATGAAGGAAATCGAGGCTGTAGGACACAGAGTTGTGCATGGCGGCGCGTATTTTACAAAGTCGGTTCTTCTGAACAGTGAAGTTCTCGCAAAGCTTGAGCTTTGCAAGGAGCTCGCGCCTCTGCATACACCGCCCACGCTTATGGGAATACATGGCTGCCTTGAGGCAATGCCCGAGGTTCCTCAGGTATTGGTGTTTGATACAGCGTTCCATCAGACAATGCCGAAGGAAGCATATACATATCCGATCCCCTATGAGTATTATGAAAAATACGGAGTCAGAAAATACGGATTCCACGGCACATCGCACAGATATGTTTCGGCAGAAATGATAAAGCTGCTTGACAAGCCTGAAGGCGAAACGAAAATCGTAACCTGCCATCTCGGAAACGGCTCGTCAATTTCGGCTGTAAAGGGCGGCAAGGTTGTCGATACAACAATGGGCTTTACTCCCCTTGACGGTGTAATTATGGGTACTCGCTCGGGTAACATAGACCCTGCCGTTGTTCCGTTCCTAATGGAGAAGGAAAACCTCTCTGTTGCTCAAATCAATGATATCCTCAATAAGAAGAGCGGATTCTTGGGAGTCAGCGGAATTTCCTCCGACTGCCGCGACATATGCGCCGCAATTGAAGAGGGAAATGAGAGAGCTAAATTGGCGCTCGATATACTCGGTTATCAGATAAAGAAATATATAGGCGCATATTCTGCCGCAATGGGAGGCTTGGATGCTATCGTATTTACAGCAGGTATAGGCGAGAACACCCCCGAAATTCGTGAAATGGCTTGCGAAGGCCTTGAATATCTCGGAGTAGAGCTTGACAAGGACGCAAACAACGGTGTCAAGAGACCTGTTGAAACAACCTGCTTGTCTAAGGACAGCTCGAAGGTAAAAATTTATTTGATTCCTACGAACGAAGAGCTTGTTATCGCTAACGATACGGCAGACATCGTAAGTAATATGTAATCTTAAAACGCAACTCTTAAAGCAGAGCACGTTTGAATTCAATTCATAAGACGAAAATCTCGCTTCGGCGGGATTTTCGTCTTTTTTACGCATGCGCCACAAGACGTTTTAAGCAATTATGTTTATTTTATCATATTTTCTTTCTGATGTCAAGAATTAGAGGGCAGTCATAATCTTTAATTTGCAAAATTTTTCACAGATGATTGACATAATTTTTTTGATGTAGTATAATATAATAAGATAATTTCTTTTTGGGAGACTCAAAATGAAGGTAATAGGATTGTGTGGAGGCAGCGGCAGCGGAAAAGGCATGGTTTCTAAATTCTTTGCCAGGCGAGGAATACCTTCCTTGGATACCGACGCTGTTTATCACGCGATGATTGAGAGCGACAGTGAATGCGCGCGGGATTTGATAGCTGAATTCGGGGACGGAGTAAAAAACGTCAATGGTGGCATCAACAGAAAGGCTTTAGCCGATATAGTATTCGGCGCAGATAGTCAGAGCCGCCTTAAAAAGCTCAATGCCATATCGCATTTCTATATTTTAAAATCTTGCCGAGAGTGGCTTTCAGAGCAGAAGGAAAACGGCATGAAGGCGGCGATAATTGACGCCCCCGTTTTGTTTGAGTCGGGCTTTAACCGTGAGTGCGATATTACAGTCGCCGTTATAACTTCATTTGATTTGAGGCTAAAGCGCATTATAGAAAGAGACCATGCAACTGAGGAAGATGCAAAAAAACGCATAAAAAATCAAACAGACGACGAATTTTTGATTAAAAACTCAGATTACGTGATATATAATAATAAAACAGAGCAAGAGCTCGATTTACAGGTGGAAGAAATTTGCCGTTTGATTTTAAAATGATTGCGTATAATACAAAATATAATTTGAATTTTTGAGAGGTAATAACGATGAGCGAAATGACAAGCGGACAGGAATTGAACAACGAGCTTACTTTTACGAAAAAAAGCGTATATGAGCAGTGTAGCGAAGAAAAGCTCGAAAAAATAATGCAGTATGCTGAGGGATATAAAAAATATATAGACGAAGCTAAAACCGAGAGAGAAGCAGTAGAGGCTTCTATAAAAATAGCGAAAGAAAACGGCTATTCTGAATATTTCTTTGGGGATAAGCTTTGCGCGGGCGATAAAAAATATCTCAATAACAGAGGAAAGAGCCTTTATCTGTTCAAAATCGGTAAAAACGATATTGAGCGCGAGGGCATAAGAATTATTGCCGCGCACGTAGATTCACCGAGACTCGATTTAAAGCAGATACCTCTTTATGAGGACTCGGGAATGAGCTTTTTCAAGACTCATTATTACGGCGGCATCAAAAAATATCAGTGGACCGCTATTCCGCTCGCGCTTCACGGCGTGGTTATTCGCGCGGACGGAAGCCGAATTACGGTTTGTATAGGCGAGGAAGAAAGCGACCCTGTGTTCTATATAAACGACCTCTTGCCTCACTTGGGCGCCGATCAGTCCGCTAAGCCTCTCGGAAAAGCAATCGACGGGGAAGCGTTAAACATTCTGATAGGCGGCTTGCCCTATCCCGATTCGGCAGTAGATTCAAAAATAAAATTGAACGTATTAAATATCTTAAATAAAAAGTACGGAATAAAGGAAGAGGATTTTATCAGCGCAGAGTTATGCGCGGTTCCTGCATTCAAATCCCGTGACATAGGCTTTGACCGCGCATTGATAGGCGCATACGGTCACGACGACAGAGTTTGCGCATATCCCGCGATTACAGCCCTTATGGACTGTGAAAGCGACGAGCGTACCGTCCTTACTGTTTTGGCAGACAAGGAGGAGATAGGCAGCGAGGGAACGACGGGTATGCAAAGCCACGTTCTTCTCGATATTATAAACGAAATATCGCTCTCGCTTGGCGTAAACGCAGCGAGAGTCCGTTCTAACTCCAAGTGCTTGTCCGCCGACGTAAATGCGGCGTTCGATCCTAACTTTGCCGAGGTTTACGAGCGCAGAAACAGCGCGATGATTTCCTGCGGCACTACTATGTCCAAATATACGGGAGCAAGAGGAAAGTCGGGCACCAACGACGCGTCTGCCGAATACGTTGGCTTTATCCGTAAGCTCTTTGCGGACAACGGCGTTGTATGGCAGACGGCAGAGCTTGGCAAGGTGGATATAGGCGGCGGCGGAACTGTTGCCATGTATATTTCCAAATTAAATATCGACACGGTTGATTTAGGAGTTCCCGTAATTTCCATGCATGCGCCCTACGAGGTTATATCAAAGGCAGACCTTTATACAACCTATGAAGCGTTGTCGGCTTTTTGTAAGTAATTTACGATATATCGAACTTGTGTGTCGGCTTGAATTTTTACACTAAATTATTCGGAGTGACTTAATGTTAGAGAAATTGGCGAAAACCGAAGAACGCTTTCTTTGTGTGGAAAGAACTCTTTCCGACTCAGAGATTGTCGCAAATCAGGAAGAATACAAAAAATTAATGAAGGAGTATAAAACTCTTTCGCCAATAATTGAAAAATATCGCGGATATAAAAAGGCAGAGTCGGAAATGAACGACGCAATCGCCTTGATGCGCGACAATAATACAGAATCTGATATTCGTCTTATGGCAGAAGAGGAATTCAAGATTCTGCGCGAGCAGACCGATACTTTGACAGAGGAATTGAAGGTTATGCTGCTTCCCAGAGACCCCAACGATGACAAAAACGTCATCGTTGAAATAAGGGGAGGCGCAGGCGGCGAGGAGGCGGCTCTTTTCGCATACGTCCTTTACCGTATGTATAATATGTATGCCGAATCTGCGGGATACAAGGTCGAGCTTATAAGCGTAAACGAGACAGGGCTCGGAGGCTTTAAGGAGGTTTCCTTTCAGATAATCGGTGACGGCGCATATTCAAGAATGAAGTTTGAGAGCGGAGTCCACCGTGTACAGAGAGTGCCCGAGACCGAAACGCAGGGAAGAATTCATACGTCCACGGTTACCGTAGCGGTACTGCCCGAAGCGGAAGAGGTCGAGGTGGAAATAAACCCCGCCGATTTAAAAATAGAAACTATAAAGAGCAGTGGCGCAGGCGGTCAGCACGTAAACAAAACCGAGTCCGCCATAAGACTTTATCATAAGCCGAGTGGAATTATTATCGAATGTCAGGACGAGCGCAGCCAATATAAAAACAGAGATAAGGCGATGAAGCTTCTGCGTACAAAGCTATATGATATGATGCAGTCCGAGCAAAATCAAAAAATAGCCACAGAACGCAAAAGCCAAGTCGGCACAGGCGACAGAAGTGAAAGAATAAGAACCTACAATTATCCTCAGGGGCGTGTAACCGACCACAGAATAGGCTTTACGCTTTACTCTCTTGAAAGCTTTCTTAACGGAAACATAGGCGAGATGATTGACGCCCTTGTTATTGCAGATACTGCGGAAAAGCTGAAGGCAGGGATATAATATGCAGACAGAAGCTATAATAATAAGCGATGCGTTTGATGAAAAATCACAAAATTCCCTAAAAAAAGCAGGGCAGATAATCAAAGACGGAGGGCTCGTCGTTTTTCCTACAGAAACCGTTTACGGACTTGGCGCTGATGCGACAAGCGCAGAGGCTGCGGAGAAAATATATAATGCGAAGGGCAGACCTTCAGATAATCCTTTGATTATTCATATACACGAGCCGAAGGAGGCTGAAAAATATACATACACAACGCCTCTGTTTTATAAAATTGCCGACGCGTTTATGCCGGGGCCGATAACGGTTATTATGAAGGCGAGGGAGATTATCCCCAAGACAGTAACGGCAGGTCTTGACACCGTTGCGGTCAGATGCCCTCTTCATCCTGTAGCGAGAGAGTTGATAAAAAGCGCAGGCGTGCCCATCGCGGCGCCCTCGGCTAATTTGTCGGGAAGCCCGTCGCCAACCTGCTTCAAATACGCGTATGCGGATATGAACGGCAGAGTTGATATGATAATTGACGGCGGCGAATGTGACGTTGGTCTTGAGTCCACCATCGTCAAGATTGAAGGCGACGGAAGCCTTCTTCTTCTGCGTCCGGGCGCTATAACCGTCGAGGATTTGCAGACGCTTTGCGCCACCGTCAGAATTTCCGACGCCGTTCTGAATGCCTTAAAAGAGGGACAAGCAGTTCTTTCCCCCGGTATGAAATACAGGCATTACGCCCCCAAAACCCCTCTGTTTCTTTTAAAAGGCGACTTTTCTGAAAGGCTTGAATATATAAAAAAACAAAAGGGAAGAAACGCGCTTATCTGCTACGATGAGGAGGAAAGCGCTTTTAAAGAAATTATTCCGTCCGATTTGATTTTCAAATTTGGCAGAAAAGATGATTTACAGGAACAGGCTAAGGCTTTATTTACCTTATTGCGCGATGCCGACAACGCAGGCGCGGACGCAATATTTGCAGCTCTCCCGGAAAGCGCGGGAATAGGCATGGCTCTTTATAACAGAATGATACGCGCGTCAGGGTACAGAATTATTACATTATGAAATTAAGGTAGGAACGAAATGGCAAGAAAAAAGAAAGACGAAATTACACAAAATATAGAGGAAGCAGAAATAACTGTACAGCCTATTACCGAGACTCTGGAAAAGAACTACATGCCCTATGTAATGAGTGTAATTATTTCTCGCGCAATACCCGAAATAGACGGCTTCAAGCCCTCTCACAGAAAGCTGCTCTATACGATGTATAAAATGGGGCTCTTGACAGGACATAGGACAAAGAGCGCCAACGTAGTAGGCCAGACGATGAAGCTTAATCCTCACGGCGACGCCTCCATATATGAAACTATGGTGCGTCTTACAAAGGACAACGAGGCGCTTTTGCACCCCTTTGTCGATTCAAAGGGAAGCTTCGGCAAGCAGTATAGCAGAGATATGGCGTATGCGGCTTCCAGATACACAGAGGTAAAGCTTGACCCTTTTTGCGCCGAGCTTTTTAAAGGAATCGACAAAAATGCGGTAGATCTTGTTCCTAACTATGATAATACAATGCAAGAGCCCTCTATTTTGCCGACAACCTTTCCAAACATTTTAATTTCCCCCAACCTCGGTATAGCGGTAGGTATGACGTCTTCAATTTGTTCCTTCAATCTTGCCGAAATCTGTGACGGAACTATAGCGTTATTGAAAAATCCGAATATATCAAATGATAAGCTTATGGAAATAATCAAAGCCCCCGACTTTTCGGGCGGCGGTCTTTTGGTATATGAAAGAGATAAAATGAAGCAGGTTTTTGAGACGGGAGTCGGAAGCATCAAGCTTCGCGCAAGATATGCGTATGATAAGGCGAATAACTCGATAGATATATTGCAAATTCCGTATTCCTCCTGCATAGAAGCAATTATGAACAAAGCGGGAGAGCTTATGAAAGCGGGAAAATTAAAGGAAATTTCCGATTTCAGAGACGCAATAGACTTAAACGGCTTTAGATTGACGTTTGATTTGAGAAAGGGCGTAAATCCCGACAAGGTTATGGCAAAGCTCTATAAAATGACGCCCCTCGAATCCAACTTCGACTGTAACTTCAACGTCTTGATTAATGGCGCGCCCCGTTTGCTTGGCGTTGCCGATATACTTCGCGAATGGATCGCATTCCGTTCAAACTGTGTACACAGAGAGCTTACCTTTGATTTGGAACGCAAGAAGGATAAGCATCATCTGTTGCTTGGTCTGTCGCTCATTCTTCTGGATATTGATAAGGCTGTATCCATAATCAGAGGCACCGAAAAGGAGGACGACGTTGTCCCCAACCTGATGAAGGGCTTTTCGCTTTCACGCCCTCAGGCAGAGTATATAGCAGAAATAAAATTAAGACATCTTAACCAGGAATATTTATTTAATCGAGTAAAAGAGATAGAAAGCCTTCTGAAAGAAATTGAGCAGCTCGAAGCGCTTTTGGGCGACGAGCTGAAGATTCGCGCATATATCGCAAGTCAGCTTCACGAGATAAAGAAGAAGTACGGAAAGCCGAGAAAAACTCAGCTCATAGGCGAAGAGGAAATCGTTTTAGTTGATGAGGAAGAGCTTTTTGAGGAAAATTACAACGTCCGCCTTGTCGCAACTCACGACGGATACTTCAAGAAAATTACTATGCAGTCCTTGCGAGGAAATGACGAGCAGAAGCTCAAGGAGGGCGACTATATCGTATATTCGGAGGACACCGATAATAAAGGCGAGCTGATTTTCTTTACAAATAAGGCGCAGGTTTATAAGGCTAAGGTATCTGACTTTGAGCAGCAAAAAGCATCATCGCTCGGTGAATACGTTCCCGCGAAATTGGGAATGGAGGACGGCGAATATCCTATGATGGTTAAAATGATCTACGATTACAATCCGTTGCATTATATCGTCTGCATTTTTGAGAATGGAAAGGGCGTACGAATACCCCTCGATGCTTACGCGACCAAAGCAAACAGAAGAAGACTTACCTCCGCGTTCTCTTCGGCTTCGCCCGTTGTTTCCATTTTTTATGAGGACAGTCCTTTTGAGTTATTACTTATAAACAGCAAAAACAAGGGCATTGTTATTGATTCCTCGCTGATTCCCGTGAAAAGCACAAAAACCTCTGTGGGCGTTTCGCTTTTCTCACTCAAAAAAGGAGAAAAATTAACGTCGGCGACGAGGGATGAGAGCTTGATAAAAAAGGCGTCTGGCTGCCGTAAAAGAAAAATTCCTTCAGCTGGTGGCGCATTAAAATAATATAAAATAAACAGTTAATAATTGGAGCGTGTAGAGTACCTTTACCTACACGCTTCAATGTATTTTTTTATATAAAGGAGAGATAATAAGAAAAGCAAATATTTTTTTAAATTGAAAGGGTAGAAAATGAAAAAATATAAATTTCTTGCAGCTATGATGGCTATTTGTATATTGTTGCCTACTATTGTTTCTTGCAGTAAAAAGACCGAGTCATCTGTGTATTTTCTGAACTTTAAGCCTGAGGTAGCGTCTGTTTATAATGAAATAGCGAAAACCTATAAAGAAGAAACGGGTGTCGATTTACGCGTTGTAACTGCCGCGTCTGGCACGTATGAGCAGACCTTGAAGTCAGAGGTAGGTAAAAAGGACGCGCCTACCGTATTTATAATCAACGGTCCTCGCGGATTTTCCGCATGGCGTGACTATTGCGCCGATTTGAGCAAAACGGAGCTTTATAAGCATCTGACCGATAAGAGCATGTGCATATCCGAGGGAAATGCCGTGTACGGAATTCCCGCAGTCGTGGAAGGATACGGAATAATCTATAACAAGGCTCTTACCGATAAGTATTTTTCTCTTACGGGAAGACAGAAACAGATAAACTCTATAGAAGAAATAAACAATTTTAACAAGCTAAAAACGGTAGTCGAGGATATGACAAAATTAAAAAGCGAGCTTGGAATAAAGGGCGTTTTTGCCGCGACCTCCTTACAGTCGGGCGAGGATTGGCGCTGGCAGACGCATCTCGCTAACGTTCCGCTTTATTATGAATTTGAGAGTGAAAACGTTGATTTGACCGACGTATCAAGCGCAAAGGAGGTAGAATTTAAGTACAGCGATAATTTTAAGAACATTTTTGACCTCTATATAAACAATTCGACTACAGATCCCAAATTGCTTGGCAGTAAGCAGGTTGCCGACTCTATGGCAGAGTTTGCCCTCGGAGAATGCGTAATGGTCCAAAACGGAAACTGGGCTTGGAGTCAGATAAACGATATTTCGGGAAACGTGGTAAAAAAGGAAGATATTAAATTTTTACCCATATATACAGGTATGGAAGCCGATTCTTCACAGGGCCTTTGTATAGGCACGGAGACCTTTCTGTGCATCAATTCTCAAGTCAGTGAAGAGAAGCAGAAGCAAGCCGCCGATTTTCTCTATTGGCTTTATTCAAGCGATAGCGGCAAGGAATACGTTACCGAAAAGCTGAATTTTATAACTCCCTTTGATACCTTCGATTCCTCTGAGCTTTCATCAGACCCTCTTTCAATTCAAGTAAATGAATGGATGAAAAAGGAAAACATCACAACAGTGCCGTGGAATTTCACCGTTTTTCCGAGCGTAAATTTTAAAAACGATTTCGGCGCGGCTTTGTTACAGTACGCGCAGGGAAATATGACTTGGGATTCTGTGAAGGAAACCTTTGTCACCCGTTGGAAAGAGGAAGCCGGAAAATAAAATGCGGAGCTTTTTAAAACGCTATTTTCCCGTTTTCATTCTGCCTACGTTTATTGCGTTTTTAGTGGCGTTTTTAATACCGTTCGTTATGGGCGTATACTTGTCCTTTACCGAATTTACCACCGTAACAAACGCAAGGTGGGTTGGATTTCAGAACTATATTGAGGTGTTTTCTTCAAACAGAGACTTCTTGAATGCGCTTTGGTTTACCGTGAAATTCACAGTAGTCTCTGTAATAAGCGTAAACGTCCTCGCCTTTGCCTTGGCGTTGCTTTTAACGCGTGAAATAAAGGGAAGAAATTTTTTCAGAACTGTGTTTTTTATGCCAAACCTTATAGGCGGCATCGTGCTTGGCTATATATGGCAATTGATAATAAACGGCGTGTTGCGCTCTCTCGGAGTGGATATAACCTTTTCCGCCACGTATGGCTTCTGGGGCTTGATAGTTCTCACAAATTGGCAGCTCATCGGCTATATGATGATTATTTATATCGCGGGAATGCAGAACATTCCGTCGGAAATGCACGAGGTTGCGTCAATTGACGGCGCGGGATATTGGCAGACCTTGCGTCATATTACAATTCCTTTGGTAAGGCCTGCAATAGCTATATGCACGTTTTTGACCTTGACGAACTCTTTTAAAATGTTTGACCAGAACTACGCTTTAACGGGAGGCGCGCCCGCAAAAGAAACCTCTATGCTGGCGTTAGATATATTCAATACCTTTTACGGCAGTGTTGGCAGCGAGGGCGTAGGACAGGCAAAGGCAGTGGTATTTTTTATAATGGTTGCGCTTATTGCCGCCATACAGTTAAAAATAACGTCAGATAAAGAGGGCTAATCATGAAGGAAAGAAAAGGTGTAAACGTTTTTATAACCGTTTTATTGATTATTGTTTCCATCGCCTTTGTTCTGCCTGTAATTATTGTCGCGATAAATTCATTTAAAGGTCAGTTTTATATTT
>JAZOCY010000062.1:0-2683 GCA_045596805.1 Eubacteriales bacterium
AAGGTTGTAATAGGCGCCGGAACAACGTTTAAGATTGCGTCGACTGATTCTATCAAAGAATACGATAGCGAAGCTATGGAAAAATACGACGGCACAACTTCGGGAATTTATCTTGCCGACGGTGTAACTCTTAAGGTAACCGCAGACGGATATATCGCCGAAAAAGCGAGTGAGTAAAATAAAACGAATAAAAGAAAATACTGGGGCTGTCGCATTTAGGCATAACCGAATAAAAAACGAGAGGCTGTCGCATTTAGGCAGAACCAAATAAAAAACGACAGAAGCATTGTCAAAACAGTGTTTCTGTCGTTTTTAATGCAAATCTAAAGAAATCAAGGTTGAAAACCTACGCTTTTCCTCGAATAAAATCCAAAAGGGTTTTGAAGGTATCTATCGTGATTGAGGCGGTTTCGTTGTAGTCCCATTGCCAGTTCATATCGATATGGGCGTGAGAAACGAAAATCCCATTTAAGCTTTTTTGCCGCAGGAGTAAGCTACCGAAGCATGTCTTCAATCTCGCACACCCTATGAGCTGTAATCACTCCGTCACTTTCCAATTTTTTCAGCAGAGCTCGGCGGCGTGTTCGATTTTGGTGTCGTATGCTCCGTTATGAAGCTCGGAGCAAATACGCTCTACGTGATTGATTTAGTTTTTTGTGACTGTCAACAGCCCTTATTTTTTAAAAATAAGTCATACCACTCCCATTTTATAAATCTTCTATAACAGTTTGTCTGATGACGCGGGGGTCGGTAAAACGGTCGGTTTCGTCTGTGCTTTTTGTGGAGAATTCCGAAATTACAGCCCCACACTCGCCCGCAATAAACCAGTGCAGAGTTTCGGGATATATAGTAAATTGCTCGCCTGCATTCAGTATGGTTTCTCGGAAAACAGTTACGTCGGTAGGCGGTATAGGTGCCTCTATTTCAGATGGGCTTTTCTGTTTGTCCCCGTCAGTATAAAGATAAACCTTTCCGTATCTGCAACGGAAGGTTTCTTCCTTACCTGCGACGCCGGCGGTGGGAATGTGCATATGCTCGGGACACGCCTGGTAGGGCAGCAAGACCATCTCCTTGGCGCAAACCCTCTCTGTGTTGATATAAGTGAGTATCTGTAGGCCGACTTTTTCTACGGCGCCCAGACCAAAATCTGCTACTTCAATACGAGCCTTTTCGTCTTTTGTAAGAACGATGCCGGCCTTTTCGTAGTACTCAAGAGCTCTTTTTTGCATTTTTTCATAAACCGATTTTTTCATAATGTTTTCCTTTATAATTATAAAACTTTTCGTCTTGAAATCATTTCCCTATCGGGGAGAAGGTCTATCTGCTTTACGTAATCCATCAAAATGTTTCCCGCTACGTTCTCCCAAATATTCTTTAATTTTATTATATATCAGTTATTTCGGAAAGTCAATCGATTTTTTGTTGATACAAGTCGGTGATATACGAAAAATATATCCACGATTCACAGATTAAAAAAAACAATAAAGGCGAGTGCCGAAGCACTCGCCTTTTTACCGGACTTGCCGGAATTTGTTTAAATTTTTACCGAATTACTCAGAAAGAGCTGCCTGAGCTGCTGCAAGTCTTGCAATCGGAACTCTGAAGGGAGAGCAGGATACGTAGGAAAGACCTATCTTGTGGCAGAACTCAACGGATGTGGGGTCGCCACCGTGCTCACCGCAGATACCAACGTGCATCTCGGGACGAACGGACTTACCAAGCTTAACAGCGGTTTCCATAAGCTTACCAACGCCAACCTGGTCGAGCTTAGCGAAGGGATCGTTCTCGAAGATCTTTGTATCGTAGTAAGCGTTAAGGAACTTACCTGCGTCGTCACGGGAGAAGCCGTATGTCATCTGAGTAAGGTCGTTAGTACCGAAGCAGAAGAACTCAGCCTCCTTAGCGATATCGTCAGCAGTGATACAAGCTCTGGGAATCTCTATCATAGTACCAACCTCGTACTTAAGAGCAACGCCAGAAGCAGCAATGATTTCGTCAGCAGTAGCAACAACTACGTTCTTAACGAACTTAAGCTCCTTAACCTCACCAACGAGAGGAATCATAATTTCGGGAACAACGTTCCAGTCTGCGTGTCTCTTCTGAACGTTGATAGCCATCTTGATAACTGCAGCTGTCTGCATCTTTGCAATTTCGGGATAGGTAACTGCAAGACGGCAGCCTCTGTGACCCATCATGGGGTTGAACTCGTGGAGGGAAGATATGATGTTCTTGATGTCCTCAACGGTCTTGCCCTGAGCAGCAGCGAGAGCTGCGATGTCAGCCTCTTCTGTGGGAACGAACTCGTGGAGAGGTGGGTCAAGGAATCTGATAGTAACAGGGTTTCCTTCAAGAGCCTCGTAAAGAGCCTCGAAGTCGGACTGCTGCATAGGCTCAATCTTAGCGAGAGCAGCTTCTCTTTCAGCAACTGTATCGGAGCAAATCATTTCACGGAATGCAGCGATTCTGTCAGCCTCGAAGAACATATGCTCTGTACGGCAAAGACCGATACCCTCAGCGCCTAGCTCACGAGCCTTCTTTGCGTCAGCGGGAGTATCAGCGTTGGTTCTAACCTTAAGTACTCTGTACTTGTCAGCCCAAGCCATGATTCTGCCGAATTCGCCTGCGATTTCAGCATCAACTGTGGGGATGATACCGTCATAGATGTTACCTGTTGAACCGTCGA
>JAZOCY010000063.1:0-16012 GCA_045596805.1 Eubacteriales bacterium
CTTATCCCCTTGCTTTCCGAATTTGAAAGCGTTCTTGACAGGGAAAATTTGCGTAAAAAGCCTATTAAAGTCGCGTTTATGGGCTGCGTGGTAAACGGCCCGGGAGAAGCGAGAGAGGCTGACGTTGGAATTGCGGGCGGCGTCGGTGAGGCCGTGCTGTTTAAAAAAGGCGAAATTGTCGGCAAGGTAAGCGATGATAAAATAATAGAAGCTTTAATAGAAGAAATAAAAAGGATGTAACGGAATGCCCGAAAAAAGTAAAAAGTTTTTTGATATATTTAAAAAATACAGTCCGACAGAGGATAAGCGAGAGCTTCTTGAAAAGGCAGAAAACGTTCGTATAAGAATACAGAAGGAGCCTTACAGGGTAGAGCTTGACGTGGATTTTGAAGAGCATCAGAGTCAGGCTTTGCTTTATGAAATAGAGGACGAGCTTCGCGTTTTTTACGACGCTCAGTCATTCAGAATATTTCCGCATTATCCAGAGAGCGAGTTTTCTCTTCGCTGTATGAGCGAAATCTTCGACGAGGCGGCAAGAGTCGGCGCTATAACAAAGGGCTTTTTTGATGAAGCCGAGATCGTCGATATGGGAGACGACTTGGAAATTCAGGTGCCCTTCTTGGAGGGCGGCTTGGAGCTCATCGCCTCGTCCTCGACGTCTGAAATAATTTCGAGAATAATAAGCTACAGATATTCCGTAAACAAAAGTGTACATATAGCTCAGAGCGCCGATGCTTATATTAAAAACGAGGAACGAAGAAAAAAGATAGAAGAAGCGGCAGAAAGCATAACGAGAGAAGCTATCTTCAGGGCAAGAGAGGCTCAAGAAAACCAAAATCAGACCGAAGCGGACAACAGAGTACGCAAGGCATCTCTTTGCGAAAGCGAGGCGACGGGCGAGCAGCTCTCGGAAAAGCTTTATAAAATGGGCGCGAGTATATACTCTCTTGAGGAGTCCGAGCTTATTATGGGCGACGATCTGGGTATTAAAAACCCGTCTCTTATAGGAAATATAAGAGAGGAAACGAGCAGAGCCGTATTTTTCGGAGACGTCTTTGAAAATACGAAGAAGGACAGCTTCAAGGGAGACAGAACGACGGTAACAGTGGGTGTCTCTGACGGAAGCTCGTCCATATATTTAAAAAAATCCTTCAACGTCGGCGAGGACAAGGCTATGTCCTCATTAAAGACAGGAAAAAGCATAGCAATTATAGGAAAAATTTACAGAGATAAGTTCGACGGAGAGCTTGTCTGCCTGCCGCGCTGTATTTATACGGCAAAGAAAAAGCTGCGTACAGACAAGGCGGAGAAGAAGCGCGTTGAGCTTCATTTACACACGAATATGTCCACGATGGACGCTATTATCCGTCCCGACGAGCTTGTAAGCACGGCTAAGAGATGGGGACACACCTCTATCGCGGTGACAGATCACGGAACGGTTCAGGCGTTCCCCGAAATACTTAAGGTAGCGCGTAAGGAATACCCCGAGCTCAAGATATTATACGGAATAGAGGCTTATTACGTCGACGATACCGCGAGAGCCTTTTACGGCAGTAAAATCCCCTCGTTTGACGACGAAATGGTAGTTTTCGATATAGAAACCACAGGTCTTTCTACCGTAAACTGCAAAATTACCGAGATAGGCGCGGTAAAAATAAAAAACGGCGAGGTGTTAGACACCTTCAACACCTTTGTAAACCCTGAGGTGCCTATTCCCAAGCAGATAAGCGAGTTGACTCACATCACCGACGAAATGGTGTCCGACGCGCCGAAGATAAAAGACGCGCTGACCGCCTTTTATTCCTTTGTCGGTGACAGAATGCTCATAGCGCACAACGCTAATTTTGATACGGGCTTCATACGCGTCTTTTCAGAGCAATGCGGTCTTAAGTTTGAGAATTCATATCTCGACACCCTCTCTCTTTCAAGATACCTTAATACCTCGCTAAAGAAGCATACTCTCGACAGTATAGCCGAGCATTACGGCTTGGGTAATTTCAATCACCACAGAGCCTGCGACGACGCTGCTATGCTTGCGTCAGTGTTTTCGGTTATGCTGCGTCAGCTTAAAGAGGAGGGAATTGACGGCTTTGAGCAGATGATGTCGGTTATGAGTGAGAAGTCGGACCCGCTTTCTCTGCGGCCTCATCATCTCATAATTTTCGCTCAGAATAAGATAGGTCTTAAAAATCTTTACCGTCTGGTCTCGGAAAGCTATCTTACGTACTATAAGCGCAGACCGAGAATGCCAAAAAGCCTGATAGAGCGTCACAGAGAGGGCTTGATAATCGGCTCAGCCTGCGAGCAGGGAGAGCTTTATCAGGCGCTGCTTGACGGACGCTCGGAGAGCGACATAGACGAGATGATATCCTTTTATGATTACTTGGAGATACAGCCTCTCTGTAATAACAGATTTCTTATCTCGGAGGGAAAGGTGCCCGACGAGGAGTCTCTTAAGAATATCAACCGACGCATTATAGCGCTCGGCAAGAAGCACGGAAAGCCCACCGTCGCCACCTGCGACGCTCACTTTATAAATAAAGAGGACGAGATATACCGTAAAATATTGCTTGCGGGAATGAAATTCGCCGACGCCGACAAGGATACGGGGATATATCTCAGAACGACTGAGGAAATGTTAGATGAATTTTCCTATCTGGGAGATGCGCTTGCATATGAGGTCGTTGTCGAAAATACAAATAAAATAGCTGATAGAATAGAGCATATTCTCCCTGTCCCCGACGGACAGTTTACGCCTAAAATGGAGGGCGCTGAGGAAGACCTACAGAGAATGTGCTGGGACAGAGCGCACGACTGGTATGGCGAGAAGCTTCCCCCTCAGGTGGAGCAGAGACTTGACAGAGAGCTTACCTCTATTATCAAGCACGGCTTTGCGGTGCTTTATATGATAGCTCAGAAGCTGGTAGCCTATAGCGAGAGCGAGGGTTATCTCGTAGGCTCAAGAGGCTCTGTCGGCTCATCGTTCGTCGCTACGATGGCGGGAATTTCCGAGGTAAACCCTCTGCCCCCGCATTATCGCTGTCCTCAGTGTAAGCATTCGGATTTTGATATTCCCTCAGAGTACGGCTCGGGCTTCGACCTGCCCGACAAATACTGTCCCGTATGTAATACTCTTATGTATGCCGACGGACACGACATTCCCTTTGAGACGTTTTTGGGCTTCTACGGGGACAAGTCCCCCGATATAGACCTTAACTTCTCGGGAGACGTACAGGGAAAGGTCCATAAATACACAGAAGAGCTTTTTGGAGAGAAGCACGTTTTCAGGGCGGGTACTATAGGCACTCTTGCCGATAAGACTGCTTACGGATACGTGGTAAAATATCTCGAAGAGAGAAATATTTCTCTGCCTAAGGCCGAAATATCCAACATAATAACTCATTGCGCTGGCGTAAAGAAAACGACGGGACAGCACCCGGGAGGCGTTATAGTTGTGCCGAAGGAATACGAGATTTACGATTTCACACCCGTTCAGCACCCTGCGGACGATCCTACGTCGGACATAATAACAACTCACTTCCAGTTTTCATATCTTCACGATACGATACTTAAACTTGATGAGCTTGGGCACGATATTCCGACAAAATATAAGATGCTTGAGAGATATACCGACACATCGGTTTTGGACGTAAAAATGAACGATCCCGCAGTGTACAGACTCTTTCTTTCCTGCGATCCGCTTGGCGTCACAGAAGGGGATATAGGCTCTACTCTCGGAACCTACGGTCTGCCTGAATTCGGCACGCGCTTTGCTATAAGGATGCTTGAGGAGGCGAAGCCGAAATCCTTTGCCGACCTTTTGCAAATATCGGGACTCTCTCACGGCACAGACGTCTGGACAGGCAACGCGCAGGACTTAATAAGAGAGGGAATATGTAATATCTCTCAGGTTATAGGATGCCGTGACAACATAATGAACGACCTGATAAGATACGGACTTGACAATTCGCTATCCTTCAATATTATGGAATCTGTCCGTAAAGGAAAGGGCCTTAAGCCCGAATGGGTAGATGAAATGAAAGCGCACGACGTGCCGCAGTGGTATATTGACTCCTGTAAAAAGATAAAGTATATGTTCCCGAAGGCCCACGCCGCGGCTTACGTTATGTCGGCTATCCGTCTTGGCTGGTACAAGATTTATTATCCTATGCAGTTCTATGCGGCGTTCCTTTCGGCAGCGCCCGGAGGCTTTGATGCCGAAATCGTATTGAAGGGCAAGAATTACATAACGTCGGTTTTAGACGATATAGACCGACGCAAAAAGGACAAAAACGAAACGGTAACGCAGAAGGAGGAGGAGCTTTATTCCACTATGCTGCTCGTAAGAGAAAGCCTTGCAAGAGGCGTGCAGTATCTTCCCGTTGACCTTTATAAGTCTGACGCCAAAAAATATCTTCCCGAAAACGGAAAAATACGCGTGCCCTTTTCCTCGCTTCCGGGACTCGGCGAGGCGGCGGCGCAGAAGATAGTAGAGGCGAGAGCCGACGGAGAAATCTTCTCAGTGGACGAGCTGCGTACGCGCGCGGGACTGTCGAAGTCGGTAATTGAGCTCTTGCGCTCAAACGGGGCGCTCGACGGACTTTCCGAGACAAATCAGTTCACCTTTTTCTGATTCTTTAATTTATTATCAATAAAAGGAGCAGTAAAATCCATATGTAATCATCGTTTTCGCCGTTTAGGAGCAAAAGCGCTATTATAAGAACGGTGATATCAGAGCTTTCTGCCCCTTTTATTCCCAATTTTTCAAAAATCCCCGAAAGCAATCGGTTTTCCTTGTGAGAGGCGTATTCGCATTCGCTTTCGCGCTTCATTGAAAAAGCTGCCTCTTCTTTAGGTAGAGAACTTTCATATTCATTGCTTTGCCCCGTTTGTATATCTTCTGCTTTTTGCGAACCTTCGCTTTGATTTCTCGTTGACATAGCATAGCCCGAATAGTTTTCGGGGATACCCTTGTCATTTTGGTCGCCGTTTGGAAAGCTTGTATTTCTGACGTACATATTACCTTATCCTTCCGACAAGTGAGATTATATCAAGCAGCTTTATAAAGAGGTCTAAAGTATCGCATTTGCTTTTGCTTAAAAACGGCTTGATAGCGAGTAAAAGCGCTTTTTCCTTGCTCTGTTGCGCGAATATGGGAGCCTTTGGAGGGGGAAAAGGCGGAGGAGCGTTATCCGCTTGAAAATTCAGTGGCGGGATACTGTGAACAGGGGCAGAGCCGTCGTTATGAGAAAACGCGGGAGTGTCCTCTGCTTGAGTGGGAGGCGGCTTTTGCTGACCGTTCATTACGCCGCCTAAAACCGACATCAAGGAGGAAAGCGCCGACGGATTTGATAGAAGTGTGTTCAGCATCGAGCTTAAGTCGGGTGTGTTCTGAAAATTTGCTTCCATATCACATACCGTTTCGCTTTTTGTATTCGTTTACTATATCCATCGCCTCGCGCAGATTTGGATTCTGCGTGCTTCCGAGCGCGTTTCTTAGTCGCGCAAGCTCGGTGGCGGGAGGAGTACCCTTTGGGAGATTAACGCCGTTTTGATTCGCTATCGAATTGATGGTCTGCCATAGTTGCTCATCGGGAAGAGATAGCAGGGAACGAAGCATATTGTAGTCGAATTGCATATATTTTCTCCTTTTTGTGTTATCAATGGCAGTATATGCAAGAGAAATAAAAGTTGACAAATGAAGGAGAAGCTATATGAAAGCCTTGATTTTTTCTGACTCGCACGGAAACGCTTCGGTAATGAAAAAGGTCATTGCCTCGTCTCCCGACGCAGACTGCGTTATTTTTGCGGGCGACGGTGTATCCGACGCAGAAGGGCTGCAAAACGAGTTTCCCGAAAAAATGTTTTTTTCGGTGAGGGGCAATAACGATTACCGACTTTCGCCCTATGGGTATGAGCGAGAAAGTGAGCTTCTGTTCGTTTTGGAGGGGAAGAAAATTTTTCTTACCCACGGGCACAGCTTCGGTGTCAAAAGCTCTTTAAATTCTCTTTTTTTAAAGGCGCAGAGAGACGAAATAGATTTAGTAATATTTGGGCATACGCATATACCCTATGAGGAATATAATAAGGAAAAGCGCTCCTTTTATTTCTTCAATCCGGGAAGCATTGGCTGTTACAGCGAAAGAGGATATTCCTTCGGTGTATTAAATATAAATAACGGAAATATACTTCTTTCACACGGCATTTTTAAGGGGTGACGAAGAATGAATTTGCAAATTTTAGCGTCTACAGGCGCTTTTATCGGACGGTACAACGGACGAAATCATAAAATTTTTCTTTCTGCCGCAGATAGAATAGCGTCAGACGGCTTTGAATTTATGATGTACGATTCGTGGTACGATAAAATAGAAGAAATAATATCCGATTTCCGCGAAAGCGGTTTGAACGTTCTTACCTTTCATGCAGATAAATTTATAGGGCAAAAAATAGGCGTCGGGGGCGAGGAAAACAGGCGCGAGGCGTTTTCGCTCTTTGAGACGAATTGCGAAGCAGCCTGTAAATTAGGTGCAAAAAAGGTAATTTTACACCTTTGGAACGGACCTATCTCGGACGATAATATAGAAAATAATCTTTGCGCGCTCGGCGAGCTTTTGAAAATATCCGACTCATACGGCGTGCTTCTCGCGACAGAAAACGTTGTTTGCCGTACGGGAAGCCCCATTGAGTATGTAAGACTCTTGGCGGAAAGATATCCCGATTCGTGTTTTACCTTTGATACAAAAATGGCGGCATTTCACGACGAGCTTGAAAGCTCTCTTTCGGGAGAGTATCTCTCTCTGTGGCGTGAAAAAAGAATAGCGCATTTACATATAAACGATTATAACGGCTCGTACAAGGATTGGGATAATCTGAAAACAAGGCATATAGGCGAGGGGAAAATAGATTTTGATAAGTTTTTTCAATTTCTTTCTTCGTTAGGCTACAAGGGGACGGCAACGCTTGAATGCAGCAGCATGGATGAGACGGGGAAAATATACCCCCAAAAAATGAGCGAAAGCATTTTAAAGATAAGGCAATTAGCCGAAAAATATAAATAAGGAGGAGAGAGCGATGAACTATAGAGGAGGACCTCGTTTTAATGAAAAAGCTCCCCCGCAAAAGAAAAAAATAAGCCCGAAAAATATTATCCCACAGGCGAAATCCTTTTTTGCGAGACTGTTTTACATAGTTGGTCTTGTGTGGGAGGCGAAGCCCATAATTCTTATAGCTATGGCAACGCTCTGCCTCTTTGATGGTGTTTTGCCCGTTGTTGGCGCGTTTATTTCAAAGGAATTACTTAACGAGATAGCCTCGTTTATAGGCGGAAGTCTTGTAAAGGACTCGCTTGGAAACGAGCTTTCTACCTTCTTTTCAGCCTTTTTAAACGAGCTGAAGCCGATATTCCTGCTTCTGATTTTCCAGCTCGTATATCAGCTTTTAAGACGGGTAATATCAAGCATAAGCAGCTGTGTCAATTCCATTGCGGGTGAGCTTGTAGTAAATCATATAAAGCTGAAAATAATGGACAAGGCGAAAACCGTTGACATTTCAAGCTTTGACAGCCCCGATTTTTACGAGAAGCTTGAAAACGCAAACAGAGAAGCGGGAATGCGCCCCATTATGATATTAAGGGCGACCTTTAACGTAATAAGCTCGTTTATAAGCGCGATAAGCTTTATAATTGTTTTGGCGGGGCTTCATCCGCTTGCGCCTGTGTTCATAATTATAATGTCCTTGCCGGGCGCTATAATAAATTACAGATACCGAAATCACAATTTCAGATATATGCGTATGCATTCGAAGGAAAGACGTCAGATGCAGTATTTTTCCGCGTCGGTATCCGATAAGGATAAGGCGAAGGAAATACGTGTTATGGGACTTGCCGACGAGCTGATAAGCAAGTATAAGAGCGCGTTTGCAAAGTATTTTGCAGGTCTTAAGAAAATGATAATAAAGGAGCAGACCTATCAGACCACGATAAGCATTTTGACCGTCCTTGCAGACTGTATTATCTTCATGTACGTGGCGTACAGCGTTATATATAACGGCGGACTTATAGGCGACTATTCTCTCTATACGGGCGCGCTTAGCGCTATTATGTCTCAGGTTACGGCTATTATTGCGGCAACCGCCACAATTTATGAGGGAACCTTGTTCATAGATAATATGATGGTCTTTATGCGCGAGGAAATAAAAATTGTTCCAAACGTGGAAAAGCCTCTTTTGCCAAAGCAGGACGAGACGCATACAATAGAATTCAGAAACGTCAGCTTTCGCTATCCGGGCACCGAAACGGACGTAATTAAAAATGTAAACTTAACTATACAAACAGGCGAGACGGTTCTGCTCGTAGGACTTAACGGCGCGGGAAAAACCACGCTGATAAAGCTACTCATGCGACTGTACGATCCTACAGAGGGTATAATACTTTTAGACGGAGCCGACATTCGCTCTTATGACGTCGAGGCGCTTTACAATCTATACGGAGTAATCTTTCAGGATTACGTAAAATACGCCATCACAGTCAAGGAAAACATCGTGTACGGAGATATACGTGGTGGTATTGATGAAGAAAAAATGAAGCGCTCGGCGCAGAGCAGCGATGCCGATAGCTTTATAAAAAAGCTGCCTCTTGAATACGATACTCCGCTAACGAGATTTTTTGAGGAAAACGGAATAGAGCTTTCGATAGGTCAGTGGCAGAAGCTCTCTATAGCGAGAGCCTTTTACAAGAAGTCGGATATTATGATTTTAGACGAGCCTACAGCCTCACTTGACCCTCTTGCCGAGCAGGAGGTGTTCGACAAGTTTACCGAATTAAGCGAGGGCAAGCTCACTCTGCTCGTATCCCACCGACTTTCTTCTGCTACAACAGCCTCTAAAATAGTAGTTATGGAGGACGGACGCATAGTAGAGACGGGAACGCACGAGGATCTTATTAAGCAGGGCGGAAAATACGCGCTTCTCTTTAATACTCAGGCGCAGCACTACATTTCCCCCGAAAGCCGCAGAGCGCGTGAAAAGCAAAGCAACGGCAAAAAGAAAAATGAGGACTTATACGAAGCCTCTGATGAAACATAAATATTAGTAAAGAGCCATATATGAGTTGTTTTTCATATATGGCTCTTCATTTTTTCAAGATGCTTATACGGCAAAGAGACAACTTTTATTTACAAAAGCGTCAATCCTCGTATATTTCCGCGCCTGTCAGCGAGGCTAATTTGCTGTCGCTTGAGATATAATCCAAGGGATCCACGCTTACACCCTTTATTGTAAGCTCGTAATGGAGGTGCGGTTCTTCAGCCGACTCTATCATAGCGCTGTCGCCAACGTAAGAGATAACCTCGCCCTTTTCTACCTTTGCGCCGACTGTAATTCCCTCCGCGTGATCAAAGGTCAGGTTCTTGTAGATTGAAACGGCGTCTCCCTTGTGAGAAATCTCGATGCAGTTACCCATCATAGGGTCTGCGTAAATCTTTGTGATTTCGCCGTCAGCGGCGGCAAGCACGTCGTCGCCTGCATTAGCTGAAATATCTATTCCGCAATGCACACGGAGGTCGTCCATTGTGGCGGAATAAACGAGAACCGACAGGTCGTGCTCCTTTGAAACTCTGCCTGATGTGGGCGCGATGAAGGACGGCAACGTGTTCGGCGCGTCTGTTACGGGAGGGGGCGCCGTTGTTATAGGCGCTGTAGTCGATACAGGCGCTTCTGTTGTGACAGAGGGCTCTTCGTTTGGCTTTTTCCCTCTTTGCATCGCGGCGGTAATACCCACGACTATTGCGGATACGCATAATACTGCCACGATAACGATATAAAGAATTCTGTTTGCTTTTACGGAGTTTTCATTTTTGTCCATAATAATGTATTCCTTTCAAGAAATTCTACATCTATTTTTGCCACTATTCAGCGCTTTATTCACATAATATGAAAAAATAAGCTTTTTTTGTGAAGGCAAGAAATAATGTGATGAACTGTATTTTAAATACCGATTGACTTTTTTTCTTTTTGGTGTATAATAAAATAGGAAGAATTTCTGTTTGAAGCAGATTCGCAGAGGAAAGGAGAGAGGATAAAATGCAAGAAAACGTTTTTAAGCTCAAAAGCGCCTATAAGCCCACAGGAGACCAGCCTCAGGCTATCGCTTCGCTTACTGAGGGCATTCTTTCCGGTGAACGCGCGCAGACTCTGCTCGGCGTTACGGGCTCGGGAAAGACCTTTACTATGGCTAACGTCATAGCAAACGTAAACAGACCTACGCTTGTCCTCGCTCACAACAAGACCTTGGCGGCTCAGCTTTGCTCGGAATTTCGAGAGTTCTTTCCCGAAAACGCAGTCGAATATTTCGTTTCCTATTATGACTATTATCAGCCTGAGGCATACGTGCCGGGTAAGGATATGTATATAGAAAAGGACGCGATGATAAACGATGAGATAGATATGCTCAGACACAGCGCGACCTCGTCCTTGCTTGAAAGGCGCGACGTTATAGTTGTTGCCAGCGTTTCCTGTATTTTTACACTCGGAGACCCGAGAGAATACAGCTCTCTTCTGGTTTCGGTGCGTCCGGGACAGCAGATGGAGAGAGACGAGCTGATAACCCACCTTGTAGCCATCAACTATGAGAGAAACGATCTTAATTTTGTGCGCGGAAAATTCAGAGTCAGAGGTGACGTCGTAGAGGTTTTTCCCGCTTCCAACAGTGAAACGGCAATCAGAATAGAATTTTTCGGGGACGAAATAGACAGAGTGAGCGAAATAAGAGTGGTAACGGGAGACACGGTGCGCAGTCTTTCCTACGCCGTCATCTTTCCCGCGACTCACTATGCCGTCTCTGACGTAAAGCGCGAGCAGGCGCTTCTTGAAATAGAGAATGAAATGCGCGAGCGCGTGGAATTCTTTCGTTCTCAGCACAGGCTGATAGAAGCGCAGAGAATAGAGGAACGCACGAAATACGACATTGAAATGCTCCGAGAGGTAGGCTTCTGCTCGGGCGTCGAAAACTATTCGCGTGTGCTTGCGGGAAGAGAACCGGGCTCTATGCCCTATACGCTTCTCGACTATTTTCCGTCGGATTTCATTATGTTTATAGATGAGTCTCACGTGACCCTGCCGCAGGTAAGAGGTATGAGCGGCGGAGATAACGCGAGAAAGAAAAATCTCATAGATTACGGCTTCCGTCTGCCATCTGCGTATGATAACAGACCTCTTCGCTTTGAAGAATTCGAGGGGAAATTAAATCAGGTGGTTTTTGTCAGCGCAACGCCTGCGCAGTATGAAAAAGAGCATTCAGAGCGCACAGTCGAGCAGATAATACGCCCGACAGGGCTTATAGATCCCGAAATTACGGTCAGACCGATAGACGGACAGGTTGACGACCTTATAGAAGAAATACGCAAGGTAACCGAGAAGAACGAAAAGGTTCTCGTAACCACGCTTACGACGGTGATGGCAGAGGACCTTACGGATTATCTTTCCTCTTTGCAAATAAAGGTCAAATATATACATCATAACGTCGAGACAATGGAGAGAATGGAGATTATACGCGACTTGCGCGCGGGAGTGTTCGACGTTCTTGTAGGAATAAATCTTCTGCGGGAGGGGCTCGACATTCCTGAGGTTTCCCTCGTCGCAATATTGGACGCCGACAAGGAAGGACTTCTGCGCTCGGAGACCTCGCTTATACAGACGGTGGGCAGAGCCGCGAGAAACGTAAACGGCAGAGTTATAATGTACGCCGATACGGTCACCCGTTCTATGCGCGCGGCGATAGATGAAACAGAGCGCCGCCGCGCGATTCAGAAAAAGTATAACGAAGAAAACAACGTTATACCAACGACTGTAAAGAAGGAAATCCGTGAGCTTATAAGCATAGGCAAGACGGACGAGAGCACAAAAGCAGCGAAGGGCAAGAAACAAACGAAGGAAGAAAAGGAAAAGCTGATAGAAGCTCTTACGGCAGAAATGCTTTCCGCCTCAAAGCATCTTGATTTTGAGAGAGCGGCATATCTGCGCGATAAGATAAAGGAGCTTAGGGTTACAAAATAACAATGTCTAAAAATCTGATAATTAAGGGCGCAAGGTCGCACAATTTAAAAAATATAGACGTCGAGATACCGAGAGACAAGCTCACGGTGTTCACAGGTCTTTCAGGCTCGGGGAAGTCCTCTCTTGCTTTTGATACGATTTACGCGGAGGGACACAGACGCTTTGTCGAGTCGCTTTCATCATACGCAAGACAGTTTTTGGGACAGATGGATAAGCCCGACGTCGATTTTATAGAGGGGCTCTCGCCCGCAATCTCAATAGACCAGAAGACCACCTCGAAAAATCCTCGCTCGACTGTCGGCACAGTTACCGAAATATATGACTATCTGCGCCTGCTCTACGCGAGAATAGGAATTCCTCACTGTCCCGTGTGCGGCAAGGAGATACGTCAGCAAACCCTTGACGGAATATGCGATAAAATTATGTCTATGCCTGCGGGGACTCGTTTCGTGGTTTTAGCGCCTATGGTAAGAGGGCAAAAGGGAACTCACGAGAAAACGCTCTCGGATATTCGACGAATGGGCTACGCAAGAGTTCGTATAGACGGAAATATGTATGACCTGTCCGAAGATATAAAGCTGGAAAAGAACAATAAGCATACAATCGACGTGGTAATAGACCGTCTCGTTATGAAAGAGGGGATAGAATCAAGAGTGACCGACTCTCTCGAAAACGCGTTTTCTCTTACAGACGGCAGGGTTATCATTATGAATATGTCGGAAGAAAACGAGGGCGAGTATGAGTATTCCTTAAAGTACGCCTGCGAGGAGCATAATATCAGCTTCGGCGAATTGGAGCCGAGAATGTTCTCGTTCAATAACCCCTACGGCGCTTGTCCCGAATGCGCGGGACTCGGCGATCTTCGCATAATATCAGAGGAAAAAATCATACCCGACAAGTCTCTCTCTCTTTCTGAGGGCGCTGTCGTCTGTAACGGCTTTAAAAATATTGAAGAGGAAAGCTGGCAGGGACCGCTTATAAACGCAGTCGGCAAGGAATACGGCTTTACGATAGATACGCCTGTTTGTGACTATTCGGAGGAGGGCTATCGAGCGCTTCTTTACGGAACAGAGCCAAAAATATACAGAGTAGAAAGATTTTTTGGAAAGGCGTCGCGAGTTCAGGACACAACGTATGAGGGAATTATCCCGATAATAAGACGCAGAATGGGACAGATGGGAGAGGGCTACTACGATGAATTTTTAGAGGACGCCCCCTGTCCTAAATGTAAAGGACGCAGACTTTCCGATATGGTTCTTTCGGTTACGGTGGGAGGCTTGAACATAGACGAAATATGCAAGCTCTCTATAAACAAGATGCTTGAATTTGTCGAAAATCTGTCGCTTACCGATACGGAAAGGGAAATAGCGCGCGAAATACTTAAGGAGATAAGAGCGAGACTCGCTTTCCTTTGTAACGTAGGTCTTGAATATCTTAATCTTTCGCGCAAGTCGGGCACTCTTTCGGGAGGCGAGGCGCAGAGAATACGTCTCGCGACACAGATAGGCTCGGGACTCGTGGGAGTTCTCTATATACTCGACGAGCCGAGCATAGGGCTTCATCAGAGAGATAACGATAAGCTGATATCGACTCTCAAAAAGCTTCGCGATATAGGGAATACGGTCATTGTTGTCGAGCACGATGAGGACACCGTGAGGGAAGCGGATTTTGTAGTTGATATAGGTCCCGGTGCGGGAATACACGGAGGCAAGCTGATAGCGGCAGGTACGCCTGCGGAAGTGGCGGAATGTAAACAGTCGATTACAGGAGACTACCTTTCGGGACGCAAAAGAATTGAAATTCCAAGAGAGAGAAAAAAAGGGAACGGAAAGCTTTTGCGTATTGTGGGAGCTTCTCATAATAATCTCAAAAACGTAACCCTTGACATTCCTCTCGGCTGCTTTGTCTGCGTTACGGGTGTTTCGGGCTCGGGAAAATCCTCGCTTGTAAACTATGTTTTACAAAAGAGACTCGCAAGAGAGCTTAACGGCGCTGTGACCTATCCGGGAAAATGCGAGCGTATAGAGGGAATAGAAAATCTTGACAAGGTTATAGATATAGACCAAAGCCCGATAGGCAGAACGCCGCGCTCTAATCCCGCAACCTATACGGGACTGTTTACCGATATAAGAAACCTTTTTGCGTCGACGAGAGACGCAAAGGCAAAGGGATATTTGGCGGGAAGATTTTCCTTTAATATAAAGGGAGGCAGATGCGAGGCATGCGAGGGAGACGGCGTCAAATGCATAGAAATGCACTTTTTGCCTGACGTTTACGTTAAATGCGACGTTTGTAAGGGAATGAGATATAACAGGGACACGCTGGACGTAAAATATAAGGGGAAGAATATATACGAGGTTTTGGAAATGACGGTAGAGGAGGGGCTTTCCTTTTTTGGCGGACTTCCCAAAATTCTCACTAAGCTGAAGGCTCTTTACGACGTGGGACTCGGATATATAAAAATAGGACAGTCCTCTACAACTCTTTCGGGAGGCGAGGCTCAGAGAGTGAAGCTCGCGACAGAGCTTGCGAGACGCAGCACGGGCAAGACCGTATATATTCTTGACGAGCCTACGACAGGCTTGCATACCGCTGACGTTGCCCGTCTTATAGATATGCTCACACGGCTTACCGAGACGGGAAATACCGTTATAGTCATTGAGCATAATCTCGATCTGATAAAGACGGCAGACTATATAATAGATTTAGGACCTGAGGGCGGAGAATATGGCGGAAACGTCGTCGCTGTCGGAACACCTGAGCAGATTGCCGAATGCAAGGACTCTTATACGGGAAAATATATAAAAAATAAGCTCAAAAACAACAAATGAAAGAGGAAAAAGATATGAACGTCAATATTAAAAAGCTCTCTCCCGACGCAAAAATGCCGACCTATGCTTCAAGCGAGGCGGCAGGAGCCGATATATATGCTTTAAGTGACGGCAATACCGTTATCGAAAGCGGCGAGACGAAGCTCATTCATACGGGGATAGCTATGGAAATTCCGAAGGGATACGTCGGACTTATTTACGCGCGAAGCGGTCTTGCGACAAAAAGGGGACTCGCCCCGGCAAATAAGGTGGGAGTAATAGACAGCGACTATCGCGGAGAAATAATGGTGGCGCTTCATAATCATTCCGATACGGCGCAGGTATTAGAGAATGGCGAGAGAATAGCACAGCTGGTTCTAACGCCTTATTTGAGCGCGACTTTTTGCGAGACCGATATTCTTTCGGATACCGAAAGAGGCGACGGAGGCTTCGGCTCTACGGGTAAAAAATAAAAGCAGGGCGCTTTTTGAAATTTGTGATTTATTACATAAATTGTTTCAAAACAAGCGCACTGACTATTGATTATTTATAAAAAATATGTTATAATGTAAAAAGAAGCTCTTATAGCATACATTTTCAATCCTGACTTTTTTAATCTAATGAAAGAGAAAAACGGATAACGTCTTTATTGTGGGTGAAATATGAAACAAAAAACGTATAACGAAAAAAATGAATTTGAATTGAGTTTAGAGGACTTTTTTTACAGCTTCAAGAGGTTTTGGCTTCTTATTGTCGCAGCCGCCCTTATTGCCGCTGTGGGAATATACTTCTACATTTCGGCAACCTTTGTTCCCACCTATACGGCAGACGTCAAAATCTGCGTATTTAACAGCGAGATTGACGAAAGCAACGCGTTTTCAGAAATTACCAACAATAATGAATATACTATAGCGGCGTCACTTACGCAGAGCTATATGGATATTTTAAAGGGAAGCCGTGACTATTTGAATGAGGTAGTCGAGAATCTGGGCATAAGCTCTGTCGGATATACTGCAGGCAAGGTTCGCTCTCAGATGTCAGTCGGCTTGGTCGGTCAGAGTGAAAACCTTTTTTACATAAGGGTTACCGATGCGAGCGCAAGCATGGCAGCTCTCATAACTGAGGAGATAGTCAAGTCGGATCGTAGCCATGTC
>JAZOCY010000064.1:0-2849 GCA_045596805.1 Eubacteriales bacterium
GGCTCACAGAACGACATGGCTACGATCCGACTTGGGGGTATATTTGAGAATTTCTGCCTACGACAGAGCCGGGACAAAGGACCGAATTACAGCCGACCTCAACGAAGTCGCCGAGCATCGTGCCGAATTTGCGAAGACCTGTTTCAATACGCTCGGCTGTGGTATGGACGGAAATATTCTGCTTGTCGCTTCGCACGTTGGAGGCTATTGCGCCCGCGCCCATATGAGCCTTATATCCAAGTATCGAGTCGCCGACGTAATTGTAATGCGGAATTTGCACCCCGTCAAAGATTATCGCGTTTTTTACCTCGGTAGAGTTGCCGATAACGGCGTCGTCCCCGATAAGAGCAGAGCCTCTTATATACGCGCAGTGACGTACTTCGGAGTTTTCACCTATTATTGTCGGGCCGCATATCAGCGCGCTTGGCGCTATTTTTGCGCTTTTGGCAATCCAGACGTCCTCGCCTGCTTGGTAGTAAAGCTCCTTTGAGAGATTTTTTGCTATAGAGAGTATGAAGTCTTTTATTTTGGGAAGCGCCTGCCAGGGATATTCACATTCGAGAAGAAGAGGCGCGGCAAGAGAGTGGGAGAGGTCAAAAAGCTCGCTTGTTTTCGGTATCATAAGTTCTCCTGTTCATTTTTATTTTTTTAGTTTGTGTCTTTTTTACTATTTTATCACAGTATACGTAAAAAAACAAGTATATGTCATTAGCCCTACTTCGCAAATAACGGTTGCGAGGAAAATAAATTTACTCTGTTTCAAAATAAAGGTTGTAAAATTTATAAAAAGGTGCTAAAATAGCAGTGTAAGAATAATTCAGTAAAAAATGGAGTAATTATGGAATATAAAGCGGACGTTGCGATTATAGGCGCTGGGCACGCGGGAATTGAGGCGGCTTTAGCCTGCGCAAGACTTGGACTTGATACGGTCATTTTTACAATCAACCTTGACGCTATAGGAAATATGCCCTGCAACCCCTCGATAGGAGGAAGCGGAAAAGGACATCTCGTGTATGAAATAGAAGCGCTCGGCGGAGAAATGGGCTTCGCCGCCGACAAGGTCACCCTACAGTCGCGTACGTTGAATTTAGGCAAGGGCGCGGCGGTACACTCGAAGCGAGTTCAGGTGGACAGAAGCGCTTATAGAATTATAATGAAGCACACCTTAGAGCTTCAGGAAAATCTTCGCGTAATACAGGCGGAGATTACCGACTTCAAGACCGAAATCGTAAACGGGCGCAAAAAGGTATGCGGAGTTTATACAAGGTATGGGGACTTCTTCAGCTGCGAGCGAGTTATTATCGCGGCAGGTACCTATCTGAAGGGCAAAATTTTCGTAGGCGACGTTTCCTATGAAAGCGGTCCCGACGGAATGCTTCCCGCAAATACCCTGACAGACGCTTTGCTTCGCGAGAACATTACGGTTATGCGCTTCAAGACGGGAACGCCCGCGCGCGTAAAGCGAACGAGCATAGATTTTTCGCAGCTTGAGCGTCAGGACGGAGAAGAGCATATGATTCCTTTTTCCTCGTTAAGTGATGAAAATGAGATGAATAGAGCCGAGCAGCTCCCCTGTCATATAGTATATACAAATTCAAGGACGCACGACATAGTAAAAAGCAATCTTCACCGAAGCGCTATGTATTCGGGCAAAATTCACGGAACAGGGCCTCGCTACTGCCCCTCTATCGAGGATAAAATAGTACGCTTTTCCGACAAGGAAAGACATCAGCTTTTTGTAGAGCCGACGGGCGCAGATACTGAGGAAATGTATATTCAGGGCTTCAGCACCTCTATGCCGACAGACGTGCAGTATGAGCTTATACATTCTTTGAAGGGCTTTGAAAAAGCCGAAATCACACGTTACGCCTACGCTATCGAGTATGACTGTATAGATCCTACGCAGCTCTTGCCCACTCTTGAATTCAAGGACATAGAGGGCCTTTACGGCGCGGGACAGTTTAACGGAACGTCGGGCTATGAGGAGGCGGCGGCGCAGGGGCTCGTCGCGGGCATAAACGCTTCTCTTGCTATAAAGGGCAAGGAGAGCGTCGTGCTTACGAGAAGCTCATCTTATATAGGTACTCTTATAGACGACCTGGTTACAAAGGGAACGAACGAGCCTTATAGAATTATGACCTCGCGTTCTGAATACAGGCTTCTGCTTCGACAGGATAACGCCGACTTGAGACTCACCGAGATAGGATATAAGGCAGGACTTGTGAGCGAACGAAAATACAGAGCCTTTTGCGAGAGAAAGAGAGCGATAGAAAAAGAGGTCGAGAGGCTTTCATCGGTTATAGTCAATCCGTCAAAGGAGAATAACGAATACCTCGCGTCGCTTGGCTCGTCGCCTATCTCGACAGGAGTGAGGCTCTCAGAGCTTTTGCGCCGTCCCGAGCTTAATTATGACAATTTGTCACCCTTGGATAAGGGACGCCCCGAGCTTCCCGCAAGCGTTTGTCTTACAGCGCAGATAAACGTAAAGTACGACGGCTATATAAGGCGTGAGCTTTCAGAGGTGGAAAAGCAGGAAAAGCTGGAGAATAAGCTTCTTCCCCCCGATATAGACTATATAAATTTAAAGGGTCTGCGTATCGAGGCCGCGCAAAAGCTTCAGAAGATTCGCCCCTTGAATATAGGACAGGCGTCGCGTATAAGCGGAGTAAACCCCGCCGATATAAGCGTACTTATTATTTATCTCGGACAGAAAAAATAATTTAAAAAAAACGAGAACAAAAGGAGGCGCGTCTGAATATACTGTTAATGAGAGGCGCTTTGCATTGCCTTTCATGGAGGTATTTGAGATGAAAACAAAAAGCTTTTGCAAAGTGCTCGGTATATCGCTG
>JAZOCY010000065.1:0-3202 GCA_045596805.1 Eubacteriales bacterium
GAAGGATATACGTAAGAAAAAAGAACAATAAAAAAGCTCCCGATGCAATAGGGTGATGTCCTTAGCGGAGAATTTTACACTTTGGGTAAAGTGCGAGCATCGCATTGACTAGTCAAATGCAAATGGGCTAAGCCCAAACCCATATTACAAGCAGAAAGAGATAACAAATCGGTTATTTGCCGAAATGTTATCTCTTTTTCTGTTGGTTTAATGAAATCGTGGCTATGCCACGATGAAATCTTCGCTTCGCTCAGATGAAATCCAAGGTCAAGACTTGGATGAAATCAAATCCATCAGAGCTTAACCTTGCGAAGTAGGATTTCACCGCGAAAGCGATTTCATCCACCATAGGTGGATTTCACCCGTCGAAGACGGATTTGACTGCGTGTTCTCCGTTAAGGATAACACGCATAAGCTGCCGTGTCTTTTTTTAGTTTTTATCATTTGTTTATGCGCTTTTCAATTCCCGAAATCATAGCGTTAACGATAATTCCGAGGATAAGAGAAACTGCAATAGAAGTAAGCGTTATCTTTCCGAACGTAAGAGTGAGTCCACCGATACCCGAAATAAGAATAGTACTTACAACAAAGAGATTTTTGTTTTCGCCAAGGTCGATGTCCTTGAACATCTTAAGACCTGATACTGCGATAAATCCGTAGAGCGCCATACATACGCCGCCCATTACGCATGAGGGAATAGAGTTAACGAAAGCAACGAAGGGGGCGATAAATGAAATAAGTATTGCGCCTACTGCGGCGGTAAGAATAGTTACAACCGACGCATTTCCCGTAATAGCTACGCAGGCAACAGACTCACCGTATGTAGTATTGGGGCAACCACCGAACAAAGCGCCTGCCATAGAGCCGACACCGTCACCCAAAAGCGTACGGGAGAGACCGGGGTCTGTGATGAGGTCTTTTTCGATAATAGACGAAATGTTCTTATGGTCGGCAAGGTGCTCTGCGAAAACAACGAACGCAACGGGAACGTACGCCATGGCAACGCTGGCAATATAAGAACCCGAAAGCTCACCGAAGGCACCGAATGCCGTCAGGAACGTGAATTTGGGGAACGTAAGAATTGTGTTTACAGTAAAGCCGTCAGAGACGAGAGCCTTAAAGGAAGAGTAATCAACAACCTTGAGAGCATCAATCCCTGCTACGTTACCGATAACGGTAAAGATAGAAGCAACAACGTATCCCGCAAGAATACCTATAATAAAAGGAATAAGTTTTACAGTCTTTTTACCGAAGTTAGAGCAAAGAATTACTGTAAAGAGTGTAACAAATCCGCAAAGAACAGCAATCAGGGGATGACCGCCTGCGGGAGCCTTCTGCAAATCGCCAACTGCGTTTCCTGCAAGAGAAAGACCGATTATTGCAACTGTCGGGCCGATAACAACTGCAGGCATAAGCTTGTTTATCCAATTAACGCCTGCAACCTTAACAGCAAGCGCGATAATTACATACACAAGACCTGCCAACACAGCACCGAGAACCAAGCCGAGATAACCGAGCGCTACCGTGCCTGCGCCTGCGAATGCGGCTGCCATAGAGCCGAGAAAAGCGAAGGAAGAACCGAGGAACACAGGGCTTCTGAATTTTGTAAAGAGCAGATAAACAATAGTACCTACTCCCGCGCCGAAAAGCGCTGCTGCGGGCTGCATAGCGTCAGCGCCGGTAAGACCTGCGTTAGCGTTTGTTATAACGGGAACTACGAGAGTAGCCGCCATTATAGCGAGCAACTGCTGGATGGCAAACACAATAGTTTTGCCAAACGTGGGTTTGTCTTTTACGTCGTAAATGAGTTTCATTTTTTCTCTCCTTTTTGTTTTTTTTGAGAATACAGGCTTTGCAAAAGGGAACGCTTTTATTTACGTATAAACGAAGCGTTCCCTGTCAAATGTGTACCCTCTGAAGATAGAATTTACTCTGTCTATATGTTACCATATTTATCACATTTTGTCAATATATCTGTAAAAATATTATAATAGTTTTCATAAAAAATCTGTTGCATTTTTTGTTATTATATTGTATAATAAATGGGATGTAAATTTTACAAATAATATTGGAGGATTTTTTATGTTTTCATTTTTACTTGAGGATGATGCTGCGGCAAGCAACGGTCTTGGCGGATGGAGCAGCATTCTTATGCTTGTTGTTGTAGTTATCGCATTTTATTTTCTTCTCATCCGTCCCCAGAAGAAGCAGGAGAAGGCGGCAAACGATATGCGTAATTCTCTTCAGAGAGGCGATGAAATAACCACTATCGGCGGAATTGTCGGAAAGATAGTAGGTATGACCGACGAAACCATTACTATTGAGACAAGCAAGGACAAGACGAAGATTCGCTTTTTGAAGAGCGCTGTAAGAAGCGTAGACGTAAAGGCGAATGAAGCAGAGCAAAGCGAGCAGTAATTTATCATAAAAAAGCGACCTCCGAAATATACTGTACTAAAAGTATGTTTCGGAGGATTTTTTATGGATAAAGCGCATATTCACCAAGCAAAAATAGCAAAGGCGTCCAACAGGGGATTTTTAGCGAGCATAGTTTATAGCTTGCTTTGCACTTCTCTGTTCTCGGTTTCATTTATTTTCGTTCTTTCCCTCATCGCGTACAAAAACGCGGATTCCACAAAATTGATTTTGCCATTCTCATACATATGCCTTGTTATATGTTCTCTTCTTTGCGGCTTTTCGGGGGCAAAATTCAGAGGAAGTCAGGGCTTGATTTGCGGTAGTACCTGCGGCTGCGTTTTCGCCTTTTTGCTTTTTATCATTTCGCAATTCTTTGAAAAAAGCAATACCCTATCCTATTCTTTTATCCTGTTTACATATTTGTGCATAATTTTGCTTTCCTCGCTCGGCGCTCTTTTGGCTTCAAAAAAGAGAAAGCCGAAAAGAAGAAGCAGAAGATAATAAAAAACAAAAATGCAGAAAGCTTCTCTCTAAGATGAGAAATTTTTCTGCATTTTTATCAGCTTTACGATTCTGTTTTTTCTATATCGGCGCCAAGCGCTTTCAGCTTAGCCACAATATTGTCATATCCTCTTTCGATAGACTCTATGTCGGTTATCACGGTTTTTCCGTTGGCGGAAAGCCCTGCGATAATCATAGCGGCGCCCGCGCGTAGGTCAACAGCCTTTACGGGCGCTGAATAAAGCGGCTTGCCGCCCTCGATAATAGCCGTCTCGCCCGCGAC
>JAZOCY010000066.1:0-5868 GCA_045596805.1 Eubacteriales bacterium
GAGCTGAAGCTATGCTTCGGCTCTGTCCCGTTTCGACCCCCAAAAAGCCAACAAAAAAATAAAGCTTCGTATAAATAAAACCCTATACAAAACAAAAAAACCTACACCAAAATTGGTATAGGCTTTTTGTGGTGCGAGAAACGGGACTTGAACCCGTACGGTGTAACCACACGCCCCTCAAACGTGCGCGTCTGCCAGTTCCGCCACTCTCGCGAGAACATTGATATTATACATCAAAGTTTTTCGTTTGTCAAGTCTTTTTTTAAGAAAAAAGCAATTTTTTTCTTATTTTCGAAAAGTCTATATATATGCCAAAATTTTGTTGCCAAAATAGTCTTTTATATACTTTTTAACCAAACGCTCTTCGGAAAAAGGCAGCTTTTCGTTTCCGACGAGCTGATATTCCTCGTGTCCCTTACCCGCGAAAAGAATTATGTCTCCCGCTTGTGAAGTTTTTACGGCATATTCGATGGCGTTTTCTCTGTCGGGGATGCAAATTGCTTTTGCTTTTTCATCGCCGAAGGAATTATAGATTTCCTTTATTATTTTATCGGGGTCCTCATTTGCGGGATTATCGGATGTAATTATCGAAAAATCGGCAAGCTCCGCCGCAACGCTGCCAAGCTCCTCACGTCTGTCAAAGCTACGTTCTCCTACCGACCCGAAAACGCATACCAGCCGACGCGGGCAATATGAGCGCAGCAAACGAAGTATATTACCAAGACTATATCCATTATGGGCATAATCAATGACGAAGCTTCTGTCCTTTATATACTCGCTCTCTATTACCTTACATCTTCCGTCAACCGATATGTTCTTTACCGTTTCGCAAATTGTGTTTATCATTAATTTATTGTTTTCAAAGGAAAGCGACGTTTTGTTAGTCTTTATAAGAGTCGCGCAAACGGCTATGGCATTCAATGCGTTTTCAACGTTAAAATCCCCCGCCATTGAAAGAGACGCCGCGCATTTTTCTCCATATGCGCCGAGCGTAAAGTCAACTCCGAGCATGCCTCCGCGTCTGAAGGAATGTATATCTGTCGCCTTAAAATCCGCGTCCCCTGAAGCAGAAACACTATAATAACGCTCGGCAGAAGCATTTTTTAACATATATTCGGCAGCAGTATCATACGGATTATAAATCATAGTACGGCAACCGAAATCGGAAAAGAGCTTAGCCTTACAGGCTCTGTAATCCTCAAACGTAGCATGCTCTCCGACACCTACGTGGTCGTGCGCCAAGTTGGTAAAAACACAAATATCAAAGGAAAGCCCATCTATTCTGTGCATTAAAACAGCCTGAGAGGAAACCTCCATAACTACCGTCTTAACGCCCGACTCAAGCATGCTGCGAAAAGTAGAATTGAGAGTATAGCTATCGGGGGTGGTATTCAAGGTAGAATAATGCTTTCCGCAATATTCAATACCGTTTGAGCCTATATAGCCCGTTTCATGACCTAAAGCCTGCATAGTACGCGAGGCCAGCACGGCGCTGGTGGTTTTCCCTTTTGTACCTGTAATTCCGACTAACGTCAATTCTTTGGCAGGATATGAAAAAAAAGCGGCTGAAATATGAGCAAGTGCTATTCTCGTGTTAGAGCTCAAATAAACATATGCATCTCTCGGCAAATTCACCTCGTGCTGAACGAGGAAGAGCCTACAGCCCTTTTTATATGCGTCATACGCATAATTATGACCGTCAGACCTTACGCCTATCAAGCAGACGAAAAGAGTTCCCTCTTTAGCCTTGTGCGAGCTTGTGACAATATCTATTACGTCATAATCCGAGACGTCGCCCGACAACGCTTTCAAATCCGTTTCCTTTATAATTTCCCCGAAAAGCATCTTTTACCTTTCCTTTTTAAAACATCTTTTATTCTGATACTGACCTTTCGCAATACCTTATACAATACTCGGCAAGAGAACGAAGCGAATCGACAAACCGAGAGTCAAAGCTATTTTCCCTACAAAGCAAGGAAAGCTCGGTGCAACCGAGAACCAGTCGGTCTGCGCCTCGCGAAAAAAGAGAGTCGGCAACACGGATAAAGGCCTTTATATCAGGTGTTCTTCCCTTTTTTATATCGTCGTAAATAATACTGCTGATAATCTTTTGCTCGGCTTTTGTCGGCTCAATACACGAAATACCCGCTTTTTCCGCCGCTAAATGATAAGACCTCGACTTTACAGTCCCCTCTGTCGCCAAAATTCCCATAGTTTTTCCACCCGACCTTTTAACAGCCTCTGTAGTAACGGAAATTATATTCAATACGGGGACAGAGACGTTTTCAGCTATAGTGTCATAAAAGAAATGCGCGGTATTACACGGAATAGCGATAACGTCGCAGCCGAATTTCTCCAACCGTTTTGCGTCCTCAGTCATTTGTATTACGGGATTTTTATCAGACATTCCCAAAATATAAGCAGTTCTGTCAGGGGTAGATGCGCGGCTGCTTATAACTATATCCAAATGCTCCTGATCACAGCAAGCACTTGTAAGAGAAGTAAGCATTTCATAAAAATAAACTGTAGATGACGGTCCAAGACCGCCGAGAATACCTAATGTCATAAAAAATCCTTTCATGAGTGTTCAGATTATCTCATTTTCTCGCAATACATAGAATATTTTTTAAACTGACGGCGCATATTCTCAAAAACGAACGCCGTCCTCATAGGATTGAGCTTCAAGTCATGAGAGAAAAAGAAAGGTCTGCCCTCTTTTTTCTCCTTTGAGAGTCTTTTACAGAGCTTCACTGCCTCTTCGTCCTCAGTATAGGTATATACTATTTTCTTCGGAACACAGTGCCAGAAAAATTCCTTATCCTGTTCTATATAGGGCATTTCCTCGTTTAAAACTCTGTCGTCAACCAATAATTTCGCTATATTTATCCCCGACGCAGTTACGTAATGATTACTTCTTCCCTGTCTCAGATTTATTTCAAAAACCTTAAAGACACCGTCGCGTCTGTCGTATTTTATATCAAAATTAGAAAAGCCCACGTATTTTAGCTCTTTTAACATATCTTTGATTTTTTCACAAATGGGAAGCGGCTTTTTTGTAATTATAGCGGCGTGGTTTCCACGTCCCTTAGGGGTATGCTCTTCCAAAAGCACGTGACCGAGACAAAGCATTTTAGGCTCTGCGTTTCTGTCGGAATATACGGTTAAGACTCGCATATCCGAGTCGCCGCCCGGAATCGTGTCCTGTAAAATAACCCGTCGGTCATAGCCCGAGTCGTAAATCTTCGAAAGAATTTCTTCGGTTTCTTCGGCAGAACCTGAGAAATACACCTTCTTCATATTCTCAAATGGATGTCTCCAATACTCGATACTGCTTGAGGGCTTCACTACGATAGGGTATGAAAAGCCGAGCTTTTCTTCAGTTAATGCACCTTTTTTCTCGGCAGAAGACACAACGCAGGTTTTGGGATAAGGAATTTCATACTTATCGCAAAGCTCATAAAAGGACGCCTTATCCACCAAATGAGATTTCAGCTCGCTGTCGATATAGGGTATGATATATTTATCCTCAAGACGAGCTTTATTATCTATAATAAATTCCGAATACTCATCTGTGCAGCCGATAAGAAGAAGGATTTTATCCTCGCGCGACTCGGCGAAATCGCGAAGCGCCTTTACGCAAATTTCTATATTGTCAAGATTTGAAACAGGATAAAATCTCACTATTTTAGAGTGAGACGTCGCGCCTATAGAATACTTGCCAAACGCATGTGAAATAACGCCGTATTCCTCATAGAACGCGCGAGCCACACTGTAACAATTCAGGTCTGCGCCAAGCAAAACAGGAACTAAATCATTTTTCAAATCCAGCATATTAAACCTCTTATCTTATATTTTGAAATCAATGAAAAATCTCTTATACCAAACGAGGAAGGTGTAAACCGTCCAGATTTTTCTCTGATTTTTTTCTTTTCCGTTTTTATGAGAATCAAGCATTTCAAGCAGCTTTTCCGTATCAAAAAATTCCTTCGCGTATTCTGACGTAAATGCCGTTTTCACTATATTATAGTATTTGTCCTCCTTAAGCCAGAAGCGAATAGGAACGGGAAAGCCTTTTTTTGTCCTGTTTGCCCATTCACTCGGAATAGACAAGAGAGACGCGTCTCTAAGCGCGCATTTTGTTCTCTCGCCATTTACACGTCTTTCGGCAGGAATTCCTTCGGCTAACTTCATAACATACCTGTCGAGATACGGAACTCGCAATTCAAGAGAATGCGCCATGCTCATTTTGTCAGCCTTCAAGAGAATATCTCCGGGCATCCACATCATAATATCAAGGTGCTGCTTCTCATCAAGCTCATTATTATAACTCATTTTTTTGTATATTGAGGAAGCGAGCGAGAGGGGCGAGGGACCGTTTTTATAATCCTTTTTCAGAATATCGACAGCTTCCCTTTCAGAGAATACTCTCGCCTGTCCTACAAAATAATCCTCAGGATTGCCACTGCATTTTAATATAAAATCGTGCCCCTTGAAGTACGGCAATTTTTTAGTGACAGCTGCCGCGCAGGCTCGAATAGCCTTAGGTAGCTTTTTATATTTTTGCATAGCGCCAGAATCGGCGTACCATTCGTATCCTCCGAAAATTTCGTCAGCGCCCTCTCCCGAAAGGACGACCTTCACCTGCTCTGACGCAAGCTTACAGAGGAACCAAAGAGGAACGCTTGACGGATTTGACTGAGGCTCATCCATGTGGTACTGTATTTCGGGGAAAGCGTCAAAGCACTCTTCTGCCGAGAGATTATATGAGAAATTTTCTATTTTTAAGATTTCGGAAAGGCGTTTTGCTTCATTGGTTTCATCAAAATTGTGAGAGGAAAAGCCTACCGAAAAGGTCTTTTCGGGCATCATACAGGACGTAATATAGCTTGAATCAACTCCGCCCGAAAGGAACGCCGCGACAGGCACGTCACTAATTTTATGAGCTTCAACCGACTCTTTTATAGCGTCGTCGATTTCTTTTCCCCAGTCGGTTTCTTTATTTTCGTCACACGAAAACCTTATATCCCAATAGGGCTTTATCTCAAGCTTTCCGTTTTTATAGGTGAAGCAATGAGCAGGGGGCAATTTATACACGCCCGCAAAAAAGGTCTCCTCAGTTGCGCTGTACTGCAAGGTAAGATAAGGTCTTAATGCGTTTTTGTTGACCTTTTTTTCAAAGTCGGGGTGGGCTAAAAGCGACTTTATTTCTGAGCAGAAGGCAAACTGACCGTCCTTTAAGAGCGCGTAATAAAACGGCTTGATACCGAAAAAGTCTCTCGCGCCAAACACACTCTTCTCTTTTTTATCCCATATGACGAAGGAAAACATTCCCCGAATCTTGTCAAGAATGTCTTCTCCGTATTCCTCGTAGCCGTGCAGAAGCACCTCAGTGTCGCTCTGTGTTTTAAAAGCATGGCCCTTTGATACAAGCTCTTCCCTTATCGTTTTATAGTTATAAATTTCGCCGTTAAATACTATGACCTTACTTTTGTCCTCGTTTTCAATGGGCTGCGTACCACCGTCGAGGTCGATTATACTCAAGCGTCTGAAGCCGAGAGCAATATCGTTATCCACATAATAGCCGTCGCTGTCGGGGCCTCTGTGAACAATGAGGGAATTCATTTTTTCTATTATTTCCTGTTTTTTATTCTTTTGAGAACAAAAACCTACAAAACCGCACATAAATATCCTATCCGCATTACTGCTTATTTTTATTCTTCATTCCCAAGAAAATGTGGTGGGCGTGCCTATGCTTTCAAGCTCGAGAAAGCCTCTCTGTCTTAAAACCTCATATACGGCTATAGCTGCAGAATTTGAAAGATTGAGACTGCGTAAATTAGGAAGCATAGGTATTCTTACCGTAGTATC
>JAZOCY010000067.1:0-3155 GCA_045596805.1 Eubacteriales bacterium
TCGCCGATACAGTAAACTATACCGAAATTTACCGCCTTGGCACGCTTTCGGAGCTCGTCGGTTACAGCCTCGGGGAAAACATGAAATACCTGAGAAGCGGTAAGGGTATGGATATCTACACCTAAATTAAATGCCTCGGTCATTGTTTCGTCTCCCGATATTTCGGCTAACAGGCGAAGCTCTATCTGTGAATAGTCTGCGTCGATTAAAACGTAATCGTCGTTTTTCGTTGTAAACTGCGCTCTTATTTTTCTGCCGAGCGCCGTTTTTATAGGAATATTCTGCAAATTCGGCTCGCTTGATGAAAGTCTGCCCGTCGCAGTGAGCGCCTGCTTGAAGTCGGTGTGAACGCGTCCGTTCTCGTCCGATGCCTTTAAGAGCCCGACTGCGTAGGTCGATTTGAGCTTCTGTACCTTGCGATAGTCTAAAATCTCGTCTATTATCGGGTGAGAGAAACGGAGCTTTTCAAGCGTTTCAACGTCAGTGGAATATCCGCTCTTCGTCTTTTTCTTCAAGGGAAGCCCAAGCTCGTCAACCAACACCTGCGCGAGCTGCTTTGGAGAATTGATGTTAAACTCAAGTCCCGCAAGCTGATAAATACGCTCGGTGTCCTCTTCTACCGTTTTTGTCAGCTCGTCACATAATTCTTCCATTCCCGCCGTATCTATCTTGAAGCCTGTTTCTTCCATTTCGGCGAGAAGCATAGCGAGAGGAAGCTCTACCTTCTCTATAAGTTCAAGCGAGCCCTCGCCCGACGCCTTTTCATTAAGGAAGGAATATAAGGGGAAAAGCAGATGCGCATAAGGCATGTCCTCAGAAACACTTATAGAAAGATAGTCCTCTGCGAGCAGATGAACGCTTCTTTTTGCGTCGGAGGAGTTTATGACGTAGGAATAAAGCATAACGTCCTTAGGTACGCAAGAAAGCCTTACGCCCGACGCGCTCAGCGCGTGATAAAGAGATTTGCTGTCATAGCATATGATTTCACTCGCCTTTTCAAAAAGCGACGAGAGAGCGGAGAGTGGGGAGATAACAGAGTAATTGTACTCGTTTTCCGAAATATAGATTTTTTCGCCCAAAAGCTGAATGGCAAAGCTTTGAAGCTTTTTTCCCAAAAGCTCGTCTGCGGAAATTTCGCAATAATCGGCGACAGGCGCGTTTTTTATACATGAGCAATTCTCTGCCTTTTCGGGCTGCGCTTTCTCGGACGGCTCTGAAAGGGTAATATTCTCGCTGTCGGGCGTCGAGTTTGTATTGGAGGACGCGCCAAGCGCGCTCTCGGTAAGTCCGAATTTTTTAATAAAGGCGTTGAATTCAAGCTCTTTGAATTTGTTATAGAGGCCGTCGTTATCGACAGGTCTTATTTTTATATCCTCTAAGCCATTTATTATCGGGATGTCGGTTATTATCTTCGCTAACGTGTAAGAGAGGTATGCCGACTCCTTGCCGTTAATAAGCTTTTCTCTTACGCTCTTGGAAATAGAGGGGGAGTCTAAATTTTCGTATACGTTGTCGAGCGAGGAGAATTCGCCTATCAGCTTGAAGGCTGTTTTTTCGCCTATTCCCGCGACACCGGGAATATTGTCCGACGAGTCCCCCATAAGCGCCTTCGCGTCTACAAGCGCGCTCGGCGCAACTCCGTACTTTTCGGTAAAAGCGGCTGCGTCATAGCGTACCGTGTCGGAATTTGTAGCGAGCAAGACGTTTATTCTGTCGTCAATAAGCTGTAGAAGGTCACGGTCCCCGCTGAGAATATAGGCAAAAAGCTCGGGGTCGTCCTTTGCAAAGGAGGCAACAGTGCCCTGAATGTCGTCCGCCTCGTATCCGCAAAGCTCTAACGTGTGCAGTCCCATAAGGCGCAGACATTCCTTCGCGTCGTCAAATTGGGAAAGAAGCTCTGTCGGCGTCTCGTGTCTACCTTCCTTGTATGCGGGATACATCTCCTTTCGGAAGGTGGGCGCGCACAAATCAAAGGCGACAGCCGCATAGTCGGGCTTTATCGCCTGAAGCTGACGGCTTATTATATTTATCATTCCGTATATGGCGTTCGTATGCTTTCCGCTTTTCGTCGTCAGATCTCTTATTCCGTAAAATGCGCGGTTTATTATACTGTTTCCGTCAACGACTAAAATCTTCTTCATATTTCAATTCACTCTCACTTGTCCGTCTCGTCGCTTTCGTTGCCCTCAAGGTCGAGGGGAAGCTGCTCGCCTTCACTCTGGATTGACACGTCGTCCGCTACCTTTTTTGCTTCATATGATTTTTTGAAAAAGGATATAAGGCTTTGCGCGTTTCTTGAATTGAGCGAGTATACCGAGAAAACTCTCGATAATATATAAAGCGAGAAGGCAAAGATGAGGAAAAGGGACGTCGTGCTTTCGTAGCTTACCGCTTCAGACTTTGGAATATATACGATAAGCGGAAGCGAATCGGAGAAGGTCAGTATAAAGGAGACGAAGCCTACAAAGGTGTAAAGCCCCCACAAAACTCTATTGAGAAGGATTCTGCATTCGCCGAGAGAGAAGAACGCGATGAATATAGCGCTCGCCTGATGAAGCAACACGATAGGACTGTTCATATACATACTGCTGTCGAAGTAGAAGCAGAATGCGAGTGAGCAGCCGAGAAGCGCGGGGAAAAACGAGAAAACCGAAAGGACCCTGCTATCTGTCTTGAATTCGCATATACGCATTATATAATAAGGAACGGAAAGCAAGGCGAACAGACAGGAGAAAACCGAGAATACAAGCGCAGCCCCCGTCTTTCCCGATTTAAAGGCCTCTATTAAAACGAAAACGGAGAACAGGAAAAGAGCCACAGAAAGAAACGACGAGGAGAATACTGTCGGCAGGTCGGTGTAGGTTGTCCTTAAGTCTTGCTCCTTCATTATAAATATACAGGGGATAATGAAAAACAAAGCGGCGGTGATTATAAGAACGAAAAAGGCGGTGTTCATGAAGGACTCACTGTCGAAATGTCCGAGTGAGACGTCATATTCCGAAAAAAGCAGGAATATACGGATGGCCGCCGCCCCTATCGCAAAAACAAGCGAGAGAATGAGTGATACTGAATAGGAAATTCTTGTCTTTTTAAGCATAAATTTTTACCTCTTATAAAATTCTGGAATAAAAATCAAATAAAAATTAAGAAAATAT
>JAZOCY010000068.1:0-6712 GCA_045596805.1 Eubacteriales bacterium
ATCTCGGTACAGCTTCTGAAAATTTTCAGGCGCGAATGCCCCTCGCAGTCGCTTTTCAAAAGCTCCTTTACAGAAAGCCAGCCTGTTTCGCGGTCATTTGAGGTCCTCGTGAAATAGAGCCCGTTTTCCGAGAAAATAAGAGCCTTGCTTCTGCCGCTTTCCTGACTTCTACTCCACAAATCGGGCGGGGCTAAGGTAGCGTAAATGCTTTCGCTTGCGGGAGTAGCCTCTATTATTTTTTTCGCCGCGTCGCTTATCATTAAATTGCTTTCGCAAAGCTCTCGGTAAACGTAAGCGTTTCTGTCGCTGTCTATGGCTATCCACAGGCATGCGAGCCTGTCGAGCCCGTAGTCTATCGTGCGATACTTTCTCCATTCCTTCGGAATAGGGAAGGGGACACAGGTGTGCTTTTCATAATCAAATTCAGAAAAGTACTGACCCTCGAAAATGTTCCAATCTCCGTAAAGGAGAGCCTTCTTCTGTGATTCGGGAAGCGAAAGAAGCCTCTTTTTGTAATCGGGGTCGCTTTTGGTAAGAAAGAGATTGTCGTCTATTTTTGACGGAATAAAAACCCGTCGGCTTCCGTCCTCAGCTAAAAAAACCGTGTTTGGCGGCGCGGGATCGACAAAGCGTGATTTCACCCACATATGCCCTATACCTCCGGGATTGGTCGAGGATTTTATCTGCTTGGGATTGCTGTTCGCCCCTCGTACCCGAGATATAAGATACAAATACTGAAATTCGGTAAAGTGCGTAAGCTCGTCAAATCGAACAGTGTCATACTCCGCGCTCTGATATTGAAAAACGTCGTTTTCGGTAGCACAGTAGCCAAAATCAAGTATGCTTCCGTTTTTGAATTTTCCCGAGTGGCAGGTAGAATTATAGGTGTAAATTTCGCGGGGAAAAAGAGAAAGACTGACACGGATAAGTGATTTTTCAAGCTCGGCAAAGGTCCGCCTTAAAATAAGCTGCTTTGATTTCGGATATTTCAGCGCGTAGAGAAACGCGTCCACTAACTGACCGTAGGACTTGCCGCCGCCTGCGGCGCCCCCGAAAAGCACCTCCGTCGCTTTTGCGGAAATGAATTTTTCCTGCTTATCGGTAATTTTAATTTCCACTCTCGGCTTCGTCCTTTCCATCTCCGCCCAAAACGGTTATTTTCACCTCAAACGGCGTGTCGTCTGCCGAATTTTCCTTGCCATCGGAAAAGCCGTACTTGGAGGAGAGCAGAAATTTAACAAATGAGCCGTCAAAGCGCTTGACAAGCGCTCCGTCGGTCAGCATATCGCAAAGACGAGTTACACATTCGTCGTACGCCATCGCAAAATCCTCGTTTTCCCGCTTCCATTTTTCAAGGTCTGATGAGCAAGCGCCTATTGAAAATGCGAATTTTGGAAAAGACGGAAGCGCCTTTCCATCTCCGTATGAGAAAAAATCGAGCATTCTTTTGGCATATTCCTTGTTATACTTCATTCTATTCCTCCTCCCTGATTCAGTTTATCAGAAAAGCAACTTCATTTGGGTACAAAAAAGAAAAAGCGCCTATAACAAATCAAAGCTTGTTATAAGCGCCTTTCGGTGCTCTATTTAATTATAAAACGTTTTTTTCAATTTCGGATTAATACATTCCGCCCATTCCGCCGCCGGGCATAGCCGCTGCGGGCGCGGGATTTTCTTCCTTCTTTTCGGAAACGACAGCCTCGGTTGTAAGAACCGTTGCGGCGACCGATGCCGCATTCTGAAGCGCAGAGCGTGTAACCTTGGTAGGATCTACGATACCAACCTCGAGCATATCAACGTACTTTTCGTTGTATGCGTCAAAGCCGAAGCCTTCCTTTTCGCTTGTCTTTATCTTGTCGATTACAACGCCGCCGTCGAAGCCTGCGTTTTCTGCTATCTGACGCATAGGAGCCTCCAATGCGCGGATAACGAGAGCGATACCTGTCTTTTCGTCTCCCTCAGCGTCAGCGAGAAGCTTTTCTACGTCCTTTATTACGTTGATGTAAGCCGTTCCGCCGCCTGCGACAATACCCTCTTCAACAGCCGCCTTTGTTGCGTTGAGAGCGTCCTCGATGCGAAGCTTCTTTTCCTTCATTTCGGTTTCTGTCGCCGCGCCAACCTTGATAACCGCTACGCCGCCTGCAATCTTAGCGAGACGCTCCTGAAGCTTTTCACGGTCAAATTCTGACGTGCTTGTTTCAAGAGCAGAACGGATCTGAGCAGCTCTTGCCTTGATTTCAGCCGTGTCGCCCGCGCCGTCAACGATTATGGTGTTTTCCTTGTTTATTTTAACCTGTCTTGCGCGTCCGAGCTGCGCTATCTGAGCGTCCTTAAGCTCAAGACCAAGCTCCTCTGTGATTACAGTACCGCCTGTAAGAATAGCGATATCACGGAGCATTTCCTTCCTTCTGTCGCCGAAGCCGGGAGCCTTGACAGCAACGCAAACGAATGTTCCGCGAAGCTTGTTAAGCACGAGAGTGGTAAGAGCCTCGCCCTCTACGTCCTCAGCGATGATGACGAGCTTTTTACCTGCCTGAACTATCTGCTCAAGCACGGGAAGAATTTCCTGAATGTTGAAGATCTTCTTATCTGTGATGAGAATGTAAGCGTCGTCGATAACTGCTTCCATCTTGTCGGTGTCCGTTACCATATAGGGAGAGAGATATCCGCGATCAAACTGCATACCCTCAACTACCTCGCTGTAGGTTTCAGCGCTCTTGGACTCTTCAACCGTGATAACGCCGTCAGCGGATACCTTTTCCATAGCGTCTGCGATAAGGTTACCGATAACCTCGTCAGATGCCGAGATAGTACCTACGCGCGCGATGTCGTCCGTTCCGTTTACTCTCTTGGAGTTAGCGACGAGAGCCTTTACAGCCGCGTCTACCGCCTTAGCGATACCCTTGCGCAAAACCATCGGGTTAGCGCCTGCGGCGATGTTCTTCATACCCTCGCGGATAAGAGACTGAGCGAGAAGAGTAGCGGTGGTCGTACCGTCACCTGCCGCATCGTTCGTCTTTGTAGCAACCTCGCGTACAAGCTGAGCGCCCATATTTTCAGCAGCGTCCTCAAGCTCGATCTCCTTCGCTATTGTAACGCCGTCATTTGTGATGAGGGGGGCGCCGTACTTTTTATCGAGTACTACGTTTCTGCCCTTAGGGCCCATTGTAATTTTAACTGTGTCGGCAAGCTTGTCAACGCCGCGGAGAAGCGCGTTTCTCGCCTCAATGCCGTAAAGAATTTCCTTTGACATAAATTATACTCCTTTCAATTACTCAACAATAGCGAGAATGTCGCTCTGCTTTACAATATTGTATTCGGTGCCGTCGCATTTTACTTCCGTGCCCGAATATTTGCTCGTGATTACCTTGTCTCCTACCTTGACGGTCATAACAACTTCTTTTCCATCTACAATTCCTCCGGGACCTACAGCAACAACCTCTGCAATCTGAGGCTTCTCCTGCGCAGAGCCGGGAAGTATAATACCTGTCTTGGTTGTTTCCTCAGCCTCGACAGCCTTAACGACAACGCGATCTGCAAGTGGTTTAAGTGTCATAATATAAATCCTCCATTATTCCCCTATGGGTTTTAAATACATTCTTTGTTAGCACTCTTGAGTTTTGAGTGCTAACTCGAATTATATTTTACTACGATATACAAAAAAATCAAGTGCTTTTTGCCAAAGTTAACAGTTATTTAACAATATTTTGAAAAACGGGAAAATATCGCCAAAAAGGCCTATTCTGACAACTCTTCACGGAAAAAGGCGAGTATTTTCTTTTCCTCTCGCGAAACCTTTACCTGTGTGAGCCCCAAGGCGTTTGCCGTCTCCTCCTGAGAAAAGTTTCGGTAATATCGCAGAAGTATGATTTTTCGCTTCAATTCGGGCAGCTTATCTATGGCGGCGCTTATAGCTATTCTGTTTAAGACTCTTTCGTTCTCGTCCTCGTCATATAGCGTCCCCTCGAGCGATATTCCCTCCTCGTCGCCGTATACCGATTCGGAAAGGGACGAGACGGGGGCTAACGCGTCGAGCGCCGACGCGGCCTCCTCGGGACTTACGTTGCATTTTTTTGCAAGCTCGGATATTTTTACACTTTCCTTTCCCTCTGCTTGAAGCTTTTCCCTTTCCGCCATAAGCATAGCGCCGAGCCGCTTTTGGCTTCGTGAGACCTTTATAGGACCGTCGTCACGCAGAAAGCGGCGTATTTCTCCGAAAATAAGTGGCACGGCATAGGTAGAAAAGGCGCAATTTCTGTTTACGTCAAAGGTTCGTATAGCCTTTAAGAGTCCCATATTACCCAAGGCGACAAGGTCGTCTAAATCCGTGCCTCTGCCGCAAAAGCGGGAGGCTATGCTATTGACAAGGCCGACGTTCAAGCGAAAAAGCTCCTCCGTCGCCTCCTTATCTCCTTGGTGCGATCTTTCTATCAAATTTATATTTTCTTTGTATTTATTTTCAGTCATAGCCCTCACGAAAAGCGCTTTTTCAGAGTAACCTTAGTTCCTTTACCGAGTCGGCTGCTTACGTTTAGCTTGTCTGTGAAGGTTTCCATAACTGAAAAACCCATGCCGCTGCGTTCACCGTCGGGATCGGTTGTGAAAAGAGGCTCGAGCGCTTGTTTAATATCGACAATGCCACATCCCTTGTCTCGTATCTCTATTTTTACAGAACGGTCACTATAGAGCGTAGTCGATATGTAAATTGCGCCGCCCATATTTTTATAGGCGTGGACTATGCAATTGGTAACAGCCTCCGACACGGCGCATTTTATGTCGGCAAGCTCTTCTATAGTAGGATTGAGCTGAGCGCAGAAAACACCGATTACAGAACGGCATACGCTCTCGTTTACCGATAGCGCGGGAACGGTTATATTCATCTTGTTGAGTATTTTTTCGTCCTTCATTTCTTCTTCTCCTTGTTTGCTTCTATTAAGAGGTTTTCTATTCGTGAGACTCCCGCAAGCGATAGAATTTTTCTCGTGCGTTCACTTGCATTTACGAGGAGAACACGCGCGCCCGTTTCCTGACACAGCGAGGCGCGTCCCAGTATCAGCCCCAAGCCCGAGCTGTCCATAAAGCTTACCTTTTTCAAGTCGATTATAAGCTTTTCGGGACGGTGGCGGAATATTAAAGCGTCTATTTTTTCGCGTATTGCGACGACGGTATGGTGGTCTATTTCGCCATCTATCGAAGCAGAGAGCGTTCCGTCCCTGTAATCCGTGTGGCAAAAAGCATTTTCCTTTAGCATTTCTTTTACCTTCCTTTCTTTTTTACTCTCTAATTATATATAAACGAAAACAAAAATAATGTCATAATTTGTTTTGATTAAATAAATATATATTTATATATAAAAGGAAAAAACAATTTAAGACGTCGTATAAGAGAGCAAGCACCGAAGATTTAATTTTCTGAAAGCACATGCTTGTAATGGCATTAATTTCATTACATATTTTTTTTAATGCGCGACAGAATAATAACAGAGTTAAGAAAGTGTGAGATGCATCTCATATTTCTGCGGCTCAATTAATATAGATTTAAAAAGAAAAACAGGAGAATTCTATAATGTCCAAGAATAAAGTTGTAGTTCCCGAAGCACAGGCTGCTCTTGATAAGTTCAAGATGGAAGCGGCAAGCGAAGTAGGCGTAAATCTTAAGCAGGGTTATAACGGCGATCTCACATCCCGTCAGGCTGGCTCTATCGGCGGTCAGATGGTTAAGAAGATGATCGAGAAGTACGAAAACGACATCAAAAATAACGGCTGAGTTTATTAAAACGAGGTCAGAGCTGTCTCACGGGCAATTTTATGCCTTTGAGGCAGTTCTTTTTATATATTAAAGAAGAAAAGCAAATGCTTTTGAAAAAACAGGACGTTTTTCAATAAAAATGCAAATCGACAAATAATTGTTGACAAGACGTAAAAAATATGATAAACTACACTTATATAATAAATTGAAGGTGATTGTTATGAAAAAATCTCTATTAAAGCCATTTGCGCTTCTCTTGCTTATTGTCGCGCTGGCAGCCATAGTTTGCAGTTGCTCGGGAACAATTCATTTCGATGTTAACGAAAAAACTCCTGAAACTACAAATGCCACGACAACAAGCGCACCCGAGACAACAGAGACACCGACAACAACAGGGACACCGACAATAGAGAAACCGACAACAACAGAGAAACCGACAACAACGGAGACACCTACGGCGACAAAGACTCCGACAACGACAGAATTCCCCGTGACTACAGAAGGGGATAAGATTTATTTCCCTACCACGACCAAGAAGCCCACAACAACAAAGGTTCCGGCTACAACAGAAGCTTCGGTAACAACGGAGAAGCCCGCTACGACAGAAGCGCCGACAACGACAGAGAAACCCGCTACAACAGAAGCGCCGACAACAACAGAGACACCCACTACACCAAAACCGCCTGTAACGACAGAGCCTGAAGATAAGTGGTCGGATACTGCACTGTAAATTAAAATATTAGAGAAACCGATTTTTCGAGTCGGTTTCTTTTTTGTCTGCTTAACGGCAATTGAGCAATTGTGCATTTTCGACAAAATGCAGCCTCTGTCTTTAGAGCTATGTGACATAAAACAAGAAAAACAAAATTTTTTAAAAAACTTAAAAAAACCTCTTGACAAATAAAAGACAAAATGGTATACTAATCGGGCACCGCAAAAGAGGACAGCCTGTTTTGAGGTGAAT
>JAZOCY010000069.1:0-3679 GCA_045596805.1 Eubacteriales bacterium
TTTATCGGAGGTTTTGTGTGACCGCTGTGCGGCCGTGTCACAGTGCGTGACCAAAATCAATAGGTGAGTCTTGCTCTACCCTTGGCGCGTCTTCTCTTAAGAACTTTTCTGCCGTTAGCGGTTGCCATTCTTTTTCTGAAGCCATGCTCAACTTTTCTCTGTCTCTTCTTGGGCTGGTATGTTCTTTTCATTGTGGCACCTCCTTCTTAATGTTTGAGAGTATATGTTTATTTTATTAAACAAAATAAATGTGCTTGTATTCCGAATAGCGCACAAACCATTATACATTAAAAGCTTCTAAATGTCAAGAGTTTTTAATAATATTTCCGCAGAATTCTTTTTTTAATTGCCAGAAATACGGCAAAAACAATGCAGCCAAGCACAATAATGGCGGCAAAAACGTAAATTCCCGTGCCCGACGAGCTTTCAACCTTCAATTTTTCCCAGAGTGAGTTCGAATACCTGAGCGTTTCAGTGTCAAGATTTTCAAAATAGTAGAAGGGCATAGCGTCTGTGTCGGGGTAGAGAATTTCATCGTCGAGGAAGCTGTAATTCTCGTTTTCCGTTACGCTGGTGTTAGGGCAGGCGTAGCAAATGTACTCCGCCACCTCGAGAGCTATTTCGGGCTCAAGGATAAAGTTTATAAATTCTTCGGCGATATCCCTGTTCTTTGACGCTTTAGGTACGCACATAGCGTCAACGAAAATGTTCGTGCCTTCCTCAGGGTAAGCGAATGCCAGGTCCTCGTTTACCTCCTGCATGGTATAAAAGTCACCCGCATAGTAGGGCGCGAGAGCCGCCGCGCCGCTTTCCATCTTATTAAAGACCTCGTCCATGACGTACGCCTGCATATACGGTCTTTGCGCCTGTAAAAGCGCAAGAGCCTCGTCCCAGCGAGCCTTGTCGGACGTGTTTACGTAGTTGTCGTCCTTTTCGGTATGTCCTGTTTCTGCGCTCAAAATATACTGCGCGATACCGAAGGCGTCACGGCTGTTATTGAAGTTCAATATCATTCCCGTGTACTTCTCATTCCAGAGCACGCGCCAGGTGCTTATGTCTTCTTCGTCAACCATTGTCGTGTTGTAGATAAGACCGACAGTACCGTAGGTGTAAGGTACGCTGTATTCGCAGAGAGGGTCGAAATAGGGGCCGTTTGCCTGTCCGTCCGTGTTCTTGAACTGCGAGTCAATATAGGAATAATTGGGGATATTTTCGAAATCTAGCTTCTGAAGCATATCCTCGGATATGAGTCTCGCCACCATATAGTCCGACGGAATTACAAGGTCTATCTTGCTCGTGCCGTTTTTCATCTTCGCATACATATCCTCGTTGCTTGAGAATATCGAGTAGACGACCTTTATTTTTTCATCGTGAGTTTCGTTATAGTATGCCTCGAACTCCTTCGGAACATTCATCATTCCCTCGTCGCCGAGAGGCATATATTCGCCCCAGTTGTAAATATAGAACTTTCTCACCTTTTGACCGCATGAGGAAAATAGGAGGACGCTTGAAAGCAAGAGACAAATCAAAAGAAGAAGTGTAAGTAGCTTTTTCATATCGCCTGTCCCTCCCTTCTCGTTTTTACGCGCTTGATTCTGACCTTATTTTGTCCGTTTTTGTGCTTATCGGCGCGAGATTGCATAACGTTTGAAAGAATAAGCAATACAAGCACCGTGCCGAAAATGAGCGTCGAGAGGGCGTACATATCGGGAGTTACGGTACGCTTCGTCATTCCGTATATAACTATGGGAAGCGTCTGGAATTCCTCGGCGGTAAAATAGCTTATGATAAAGTCGTCGAGCGAAAGCGTAAACGCCATAATGAAGCCGCTGAAAATACCCGGAACGAGATTGGGAAGCTCTACCTTGAAAAAGGATTGCAGCTTCGTGCAGCCAAGGTCCATAGCCGCCTCCGAAAGATGCTTGTCCATCTGGCGAAGACGGGGAAGCACCGAGAGAATTACATAGGGAATGTTAAAGGTTATATGCGCTATAAGCACGGTCCAGAAGCCGAGCATTGTCTCTTTTCCGAGCATAGTCATAACAAAAGCGAACAGAAGCGCCATAGAAATACCCGTTACTATATCGGGGTTCATCATAGGAATATTGGAAACACCCAGAATAACGTTTTTCACCCTGCGGCTGCGCATTCTGTCAATTCCGACAGCCGCAGCCGTTCCTATAATTGTGGCAACGGTAGCGGAAAGCACAGCGAGCACGAGAGTATTAGACAGCGCGTTTAAAACCTCCTCGCTTCTGAAAAGCTCCTTGTACCAGCCGAGCGAAAAGCCGTCCATAACGGCTAAGCTGTTGGACGAGTTAAAGGAAAACACTATCATTACGATAATAGGGGCGTACAGAAAGAGCATAATGAGCGCGGTATAGATTTTGGAAAGAGATTTCATACCACTATACCTCCCTCGTCGTCACCGAACCTGTTCATTACAGCTAAGCTTATAAATATAAGTATCATAAGAATGAAGGAGAGCGACGCGCCCATATTATAATCGTAGTTAAGCATAAACTGACGCTCTATCGTGTCTCCTATGAGGTCAAAGTTTCCGCCACCCATCTTCTGAGAGATATAGAAGGTGCTGACGGAGGGAACGAATACCATAGTAATTCCCGAAATGACTCCCGACACGCTAAGAGGCATAATAACCTTGGTCATCGTCCTGAAATTATTACAGCCTAGGTCGCCTGCCGCCTCTATCAAGCGCACGTCTATCTTGCTCATTACGGTGCAAATGGGAAGCACCATATAGGGAAGAAAGTTATAAACCATGCCCAAAACGACAGCCGCGCTGTTTCCAAGCATCTGGAAAGGTCCTATACCTATCTTTGAAAGAAGCGTGTTTATAAGACCGTTGTTTTCAAGAATGTTCATCCAGGAATACGTACGGATGAGCAGATTCATCCACATAGGAAGCATTACGAGCAAGGTAAGAATTCTCTGTCTTGACTCTTTCATACGTGAAATGAAATAAGCAAGCGGATATGCGATAACAAGGCAGATAAAGGTCGCTACAATAGCGAAGCATATCGAGCGCATAAATATGGAAAGATAGTCGGGATTAGCTAAATTTATAATATTTTCAAGCGTGAAAGCGCCCTCGCTGTCGGTAAAGGTGTAATAGATTACAAAGACAAGCGGCGCAATTATAAAAAGAATACTCCATACAATATGCGGATATGCGGCAACGGAATGAAAAAATGATTTTTTAGAGGTCATCTTCTTCCTCCACTTCGGGATTAGAAAGCTCGTCAAGCTCGTCGCTATAAGAGCTATAGTCTCCGAACATACCCGAAAATTCGGATTTTTTCATAAAATGTATAGCGTCAGGCTCTATGTAAAGACCGATATTAGCGCCCTCTTCAACGTAGTCCGTCGACTGTATCATCCACTTAAAGCCGTGTATATCTACTATTATTTCATAGTGAACGCCCTTGAAGGTAACCGACGTTACAGTTCCTTTGAGCATTCCCTTTTCGGGGGAAACCACGTCCACGTCCTCGGGGCGTACAACTACGTCGACGCTCTCGTTTTTCTCAAAGCCGAAGTCAACGCAGTCAAAGGTATGACGCGCGAAGGTAACCTTGTAGTCTGCTTTCACTACGCCGTCAACTATATTACTTTCGCCTATAAAGTCAGCGACAAAGGCGTTTTTCGGCTCGTTATA
>JAZOCY010000070.1:0-2483 GCA_045596805.1 Eubacteriales bacterium
TTACGTGATGCTTGGGGGAAAGCAGAAAATGCGAAAGCTCTCCGTCGTTTGTAAGCAGCATAAGCCCTAAGGTATCTCGGTCAAGCCGTCCGCAAGGGAAAAGCCCGATTTTTTGCAGATTTTCGGAAAGAAGCTCGGTAACCACAGGTAGCTTTCCGTCCTCTGTCGCGCTTATATAGCCTGACGGCTTATTTAAAAGCACGTACGTGAATTTCCTGTAGAGAATTTCTTGTCCGTCAAAGGTTATCTTGTCCTTTTCTTCGTCAACATGAAGGTCGGCTCGCTTGACCGTTTCGCCGTTTACGGTTATTCGCCCTCGCTTTGCGGCAAGAGAGCATTCCTTGCGAGACGCTATTCCACATTCCGAAATAAATTTATCTAAGCGCATATCGCTCTGCCTTTTCCTTTTATTATCGGTATCGCTCATCTTATGGCTTTTCATAAATGAGCTTACTCCTATTATTTTACAATATTTCACTCAAAAAATCAACAATAAAATATTAAAATCTGGATTTTGGGGAAAAGAAAAAGCTCATAAACGCCAAATTGGCGAATAAGAGCTCTCCTTTTGAAAATCAATTTATTCTCTATACTGTCAGTCTATTTCGGTCACTGTGCCGATAAATACGGGCACTCTCGAATTGTTGTCGTAAATTACGTACATAAAGGGACGGTCAAAGACGAGACGTATCGGATTATCGGGGTCAATGGAAGTCGCCGTCTTGGTCATTGTAACAACTGTAGCTGCCGCCGCTTTTGTTCCGTTTGAGTCGAAGTCTATATGCGTTTTATGGAGTACGTCGCTTATATATAGAGGCGTATCCGAGATTTTAGAAAAATCTGCCGTTTCACCTGAAAACGCGCTTTGCCAGCCCATTTCCGATATAATTTCTGCCATAGAAATGTCGTAGTCGTAAGAAAATTTCGGTATCGTGGCTTTAACTCTTGCGCTTTGCTTACCGTCGAAAAGGTTTTTCAGCGTAGCGCCGTCGAGCGAGGAAATAAACTCGGCAAGAGAAACGCTTTCGTCGGGCAACAGCGCGGCGAAGCTGTAGTCTCCGTTTTTGTAGCTTTTCATAAAGCCCTTTGCGTTTTCCGTTTCAAGATAAACGCTCTCGGTAGATGTCATCATCTCTACTTGTTTTTCTCCACTTGTACCCCTAAAGTCCCTCTTGGAAAAATCGGTATAAGGGGAAGCCCATTCAGCGTCAAAAAGAACTGTGTTTATCAGGCACATCATAACGTCGCTCTCAAGCTCGTCTAAAATCTCTTCTATCTCGCCGTCGGTGTTCTCCTTTACCCAATTGTTGATATCCTTTAAGGTTTGTTTGTTAAAGGGGGCGAGATATGCATCTGCGCCGTAATACAGCGCGTTGGCTTTTAAAAAGTCCTCTTTTACTACAAAGCCGGGAGTGTCCTTTATCCATATCGAGTTAGCCGTTTTTAGCTGCCCGTTCTGTAAATCTCTGTATCCAGCAAAGCCGTAGTTTAATACGTAAAGCTCACCGAAAAGTGCTTCGGCTTCTTCTAAAGTAACTCCGTCTGCTCCGTTTGCCGTCATTCCAAGCGCCATTATGACTGAGAGGGGAGAAATCAGCGAGTTTTTACTATTGTCAACCGAGTTTTTGAAAAGCTCTGTCGAAAATTTGAAAACGCGATGCCTGAAGCCGTCGATAATCATGTCGTTTGTCGCAAGTGGTTCTGTTCGTACAGGGACCTTCTCCATAAGGTCAACCGAACCTCTTGCGTTCGCGTCAAGCGACACAAAGGAGCAGGAATTAAGGCAAAAGGATAACAATATTAAGAGCGATAAAACGCTAACTAAAGTTGTCAATTTCTTGGATTTTTTCATTATAAAACCTCCTTTTAGGTTAAAACAGGGGCGTTCTTCACATACGACAATTAAAGGGTGTAAGAGATTTATTTCTCTGCTTCCCTTAGAATTTCCAGAAATTCATATCCGACATTGAAAGAATTTTTTTCTTCCGGGTAAATAAAGGTCACGCACGCCTCTGCTATGTCGGATTTTTCTTCAAGCGCAAAGTATTCACTCAGTGCGAGACGTATGTTTTCCATAGTCCTTTCGTCCTTGTAAACGGTGACCGTAGAGCCGAATGTCGTTATTTCGACAAAGAGAGGCATTTTATCGGTTATTTCGGGGATTTCTTTTTCGGTTGAGGTACTTATCTCGGGCACTTCGGCAGGTGCTTGCGTCTCGGCAGGAGCCGCCGCAGTCGACACTACGGCTTCAGTCGCTGACGGCGCGTCTGCTGCCTCTTCTTCTGCCTTTTTATCGTAATTGAGTGACGCGTCTGTCATTTTATCTTCGTCTGCTTTGTAAAAATGGCCTCCCGCATTTTCAACTTCGGGGGCGTAAGCCTCGCTTGCGTTCTTTTCCATAGGCATAAAGTCATCAAGACCGATAGGTGAGTGGAGAAGCAACGTAAATAGAAGCATTACGCACAACGACGAGCTCGTCAGAG
>JAZOCY010000071.1:0-1527 GCA_045596805.1 Eubacteriales bacterium
TTATTTTTTATGACATTTACGGAGCTCTCTACCGTATTTCCAAGGGCGATACAGTAGGAATCGTTGTCGGTGTTCTTCAGCTTGTTACCGGAAACTTCTTCGGTATCTTCTGGATAATCGACCTTGTTACTGTTATTACAAAAAAAGAAGTAACAATTCTTGCGTAAACATACGAAAAATGAGACTGCCTCAATGCCGACAAAGCGCACGAGGCAGTTTTATTTTATTTTCATACGCCGCTTTCACAGAGACAAGGCATAATTCCCCTCTCCTTTGAATATGCTTTACTAAAAGATATATTCAGAGGTGGGTTATGAAAAGCAACGTATCCGTCTGGCAGCTCGTGGGTTTTGCCTTTACTTCTGTTTTCGGGACTCTTTCTCATTTTCTCTATGATTGGACGCAAAGCAATTTTGCCGCTTTGTTTTCGGGCGTGAATGAATCGACCTGGGAGCATATGAAGCTGATATTCTTCCCTATGCTTCTGTTCGCCATAATCGAAAGCCGATTTATAGGAAAGGAAGTGGGCGGCTTCTGGTGCGTAAAGCTGAAGGGTACGCTTTTGGGACTCATTCTTATCCCTATAATTTTTTACACCGCGAACGGCGTATTCGGAAAAACTCCCGACTATTTTAACATAAGCATATTTTTTATAGCGGCGGCTATTGCATACATTTATGAGACGAGGCTCTTTAAGCAAAACTCGGACTGCAGGTATGAAAAGCTTTCCTTCGCTCTGCTCTGCCTTATCGCTATAGCTTTCTTCGTATTTACCTTTTATCCCTTACAAATTCCGCTTTTTGAGGACCCTCTGACAAATACATACGGCATTGTATAAAAAAGCTCAGGCTGATTTTTCAGCTTGAGCTTTATTTTTTAGCCGCTTCAAAGAAAAACTCAAAAAAACTGTTGCAAGACGAGCATTTTTGAGTTATAATATTTTTGTAGAATAAAGATTTATAAAGAGGAGAAAAACGTGAAACTTTCCGAGCTTTTAAAAAACGAAGGGCTGTCGCTTTCCTTTGAAGTGTTTCCGCCGAAGACCGACACGGCTTTTGAAAGCGTAAAGCACGCAACCGAGGAAATAGCAAAGCTACGCCCCTATTTTATGAGTGTTACGTACGGGGCAGGCGGAGGAACAGACAGATACACCTTGGAGATTGCTAAAAATATAAAGGAGCGCTACGGAGTACCTACCTTGGCGCATCTCACCTGCGTTTCCTCGACGAGAGAGACGGTTCTTTCCAAGATAGAGGCGATAAAAGAGGCGGGAATTGAAAACGTTATGGCGCTACGCGGAGACCTTACCCCAGAGCTTGAAAAGAGCGACAGGACTCTCTGGGCATACAGGCACGCGGTAGACCTCATAAGAGAGCTAAAGGAGAGCGACGCTGACCTCTGTATAGGCGGCGCGTGCTATCCCGAAATACATCCCGAAAGCAAAAATCAAAAGGAAGACATTCTTCATCTCAAGGAAAAGGTGGAGGCAGGCTGCTCGTTTCTGACTACGCAGATGTTTTTCGACAA
>JAZOCY010000072.1:0-15191 GCA_045596805.1 Eubacteriales bacterium
GACCTGACGTCCGACAGCGATATTTTCAGCTCGCTTTTCTTTTTTATACCATTGGCGTATTTTATTTCTCGCTTCCGAGGTCTTTACTATATTCATCCAATCTCGGCTCGGTCCCTTTGACGATGACGAGGTGATAATTTCAACAACATCGCCCATCTGAGGAACTCTGTCTATCGGAACTATCGTTCCGTTTATCCTTGCGCCCGTCATCTTGTTTCCCACCTGAGTGTGAATAGAATAGGCAAAGTCAATTACCGTCGCCCCGAGAGGAAGTGACACCACGTCGCCCTTGGGGGTAAAGACAAAGGTTTCATCACGAAAGATGTCGGTTTTGAACGAGCGCATAAATTCGTCGGGGTCGTGCATATTTTCATCGTTCTCTACCATTTGAGAAATCCAACGAATCTTCTCGTCAAGGTCCTCGCTCGCCTTTTCTCCCGATTTATATTTCCAATGCGCAGCGATACCGTATTCGGCTATCTCGTGCATTTTATGCGTTCTTATCTGCACCTCAAACGGAATGCCGTGACGGCTTATAACGGTAGTGTGCAGAGACTGATACATATTAGGCTTTGGCGTCGAGATGTAATCCTTGAATCTGCCGGGCACGGAGTGGAAAAGCTCGTGGATCAGTCCGAGAACCGTATAGCACTCAAGCTCGGTATTTACAATAATTCTGAGCGCGTAAAAATCGAAAATGTCATCGAAATTCTTGTTTTGGTCGTACATCTTTCTGTAAAGACTGTAAACGCTCTTTACCCTTCCCGACAGCTCGAACTCTATACTGTTTTCATTCAGCTTTAGGGAAATCTGCTCTTTCGCGTTTTCAATAAAATTAGAGGTAAGACCAAACTTTTTCTCTATACTCCTCGTGACCTCCTCGTATCCTATGGGATCGAGATACATAAGGCCTAGATTCTCAAGCTCGTGCTTTATCTTCTGCATACCGAGACGGTGAGCGAGAGGGGCGTAGAGGTACATAGTCTCAAGAGCTATTACTCGCCTTTTTTCATCGCTTTTAGCGCGAAGCGTACGCATATTATGCAAACGGTCACAGAGCTTTATGAAGATGACGCGAATATCCTTAGACATCGCAAGAAGCATTTTTCTTATGTTTTCTATATGCGCCTCTTCCTTATCCTCAAGCTGCATATACACTATTTTCGTAAGTCCGTCAACTATAAGAGCTACGTCGTCGCCAAAGCGCTTCTTTATTTCCTGAAGATTGGTTTTATCGGCGCAGTCCTCTACCGTATCGTGTAACAAGGCGGCGCATACGGAATCGGTATCAAGACCAAGCGAGGCTACGATCTCGGCGACGGCAATAGGATGGGATATATACGCCTCTCCGCTTTGTCTCTTCTGTCCGTCGTGAAGCATAGCCGCGTATTCGTACGCGCTTTTTATTTTTTCAACATCGTATTTCTTGCCCTTAGCCTTCAAGGCTTCGAGCAGCTCGTTAAATCCGTTCATAATTCCTCAAACTTGTTTTTGCTGTAAACGTAGACGTCTAAGCAAATTGGATTTTTCCAAATCGGTTTTTGTTTTTGTGAATTGAAGCTTAAAATGATATACCTCGTCGCTTATCTCCTCTATTCCCAAAAGATTAAGCTCTTGTAGTATTCTGATTATAAATTTCAATTTTACGTAATTCATACTGCCAGAGCCTGAAAGCTTGGAAAGACTTGAAAGTATGGATTTATGACTCAAGCTGTCAACTCCCGAGCGCACAGACGCGCGAACTAAATTATACACGAGGGCAAAATCGTCTCGCGTGGGAACAATATTCTCCTCCAACGAAAACCTTGCGCCATTCCATATTTCATCGAATCGCTGCTTATCATTTATTTCTATCGCCCGAGCCTCCTCAGAAAGCCTTATATCCTTTAGTATCAGCTGCACGTTCTTCCTGTCTGCCCATACGTTGACGTCGAGATTGAACATAACGTCAACCGTATCGCCCACGTACAGATTAAGCTGCGAGGGGCTGTGGGAAAAGAAGATGGCGGTATAGGTCCTGTTCTTTCCCTTTGCCAAGGTTATACGGGTATGCTTGCCCCCGCTCATAGGCACGCATTCGACAACGACAGCCGAGCGTAATATGAAAACGGGCACCGGGTTATCAATTCCAAACGGCTCAAGCTGTTGAATTTTTTCGGCTACGTCAAGAGTGATATCGGAGAAATCAATTTCACAGTCGGCTTCAAGAGTGGGGACTGTTGCGTCCTCGTCGAGCTTCTCGTTTGCATAGGCGTTTATTTGCCTTTTAAAGCTCTCAAGCTGTCCCCTCGTAACGCTTAATCCCGCGGCAAGCTCGTGCCCACCGTATTTCACAAGATACTCCTTGCAATTAACGAGAGCGTCAACCAGATTCATTCCCTTTATGCTTCTGCCCGAGCCCTTCGCTATATCGTCATCGCTATGCCTATCTGGGTCACAGCCGTCAAAGGAAAGAAGTATGCACGGAAGCCCGTACTTCTCGGTAATTCTTGACGCAACTATCCCTATTACTCCGTGATGCCAATCGTCAGCGTCCAGAACAATTACCTTGTCGCGAGCGAAATCGTGCTCTTCTTCTATCTTGGCATACGCCTGCTGCATAATACTGTTTTCCTCGTTCTGACGCTCGAGATTCGCCTCGCAAAGCTCAAAAGCAAGCGACTGAGCATATCCCTCGTCCTCTGTCAAAAACAGCTCTGCCGCAAGAGACGCGCTTCTTATTCTTCCCGCCGCGTTCAATCGGGGCGCTATTGTATAGCCTATATATCCCGACGTGATTTTCGTTTGCTTTTTATTCCTTCTCGATGAATTGGATTTATAGTCGGCGCGCTCGGATATTACGTCAAAAAGAGCCTTAAGACCGATGCGCGGGCGGTTTTCGATTATGTTCAGACCGCCTTTTACTATCAATCGGTTTTCATACTTTATAGGCATAACGTCAGCTATAGTACCGATAGCTATAAGATCCGCATAGTCTCGGCAAATTTTCATAACGGCGCTCTGCGGGTCTGAATTCTCAACTGCTATCTCGTACGCGCATATAACCTTAAATACGACTCCTACTCCCGCAAGCTCACAAAACGGATATTTTGAATCGGGGCGATGAGGGTTAACTACGGCTACGGCGCTCGGAAGCACGTCTCTGCATTCATGGTGATCCGTCACAACGATATCGACTCCGAGCGTGGACGCGTATTCTACCTCTTCGTTTGCGGTAATTCCCGTATCTACCGTTACTATCAAGGAAGTTCCGTTTTTATGAAGATTTTCGATAGCCGAGCAGGAAACTCCGTACCCCTCTCCGCTTCGGTTAGGTATGTAATAATCCACGTTTCCGCCCTTTGAGCGTAAATACAGGCACATAGTACATACAGCCGTTACACCGTCCACGTCATAGTCTCCGTACACGGTAATTTTTTCTTTTTCGTCTATCGCCCTTTTTATTCTCCTGACAGCCTTTTCAATATCGTCAAGCAAAAAAGGATCAAAAAAGAACTCGTTTTCGCTATTCAAAAACGCCTTGGCTTCATATGCCGTTTTATAGCCGCGATTATAGAGAAGCCGCGCAATTATAGGCTCGATGCTCAATTCATCTGAAAGCTTTTTGATGCTGTCAATACAGCCCTTGCTTTCATCGCTTTTGATTATCCACTTTTTTTCTTTGTTCATATCAGCTTTATTTGTCATTTATGTAATTTTCGCAATGAAAAAAGTTTCATTGCCCCCCATATTATTTACTACCTTAAAGAGCGCGTATAGATACGCGCTTGGACTTTCCTTAAAAATCCCATCTGCCTTTCAAAAAGAACGAGCGAAAACCGATAAAATCCCGAAAGGGATAACGTTATTTTATTCAAGGAAAAGCCCTTTTTCTCTTACCGAACACTATTTTCAAATCTTTTCAAGCGGCTTATATCTTCGCATAATCGCTTCTGCCGTGTGAATTCCGTCAAGAGACGCGCTGGTAATTCCCCCCGCGTATCCCGCGCCCTCTCCGCAGGGATATATCAATTCCTCGCCGAGCGCAACGCGCATGTCACTTCTCAAAATTCTTACAGGCGACGAGGTTCTTGTTTCCGCGCCCGTAATGATTGCGCACTCGGACGCAAAGCCCCTAAGCTTTTTATCAAAGGCGCGAAGTCCGCTTCTCAGCGAAGCGCAGATGAAGTCGGGTAAAAAGTCGTCTGCTTTAGCTAAAGTACAGCCTCGTCCGTCCATATAGGTAGGCATAACCGACGTAGGCTCGCTTCCCGCTTTTCCGTTCAAAAAATCGCCGACGGTAGATATAGGCGCGTTATAATTACTGCCGCCCGAAAGAAATGCCGCGCGTTCTATTTTACGCTGAAACTCAATCGCCCTTTGAGGTGTGTTTCCGTAATCCTCACGAAAAACCGAGACCGCTACGGCGGAATTGGAATTTACGCCGTCTCGCGCGTGGTTGCTCATTCCGTTAACAACTACGCCTCCGCTTTCACTTGCGGCAGCAACGACCTGACCACCTGGACACATACAGAAGGTATATACTCCTCTTTTATCGGTGTTTGCGGAAAGCGAATACTCAGCGCTCTTCAGTGCAGGGTGAGAGGCGTAGTCGCCATACATCGCTTCATCTATATTTTTCCTCAAATGCTCTATTCTTACTCCAACGGAAAACGGCTTTGCTTCAAGAGAAAAGCCCGAAGAAATCAGGTTTTCATAGGTGTCTCTCGCGCTATGTCCTATCGCCAAAACCAAAACTCCGCAGGAAATTTCTCCCTTGCCTGTTTTTACAGATAACGTGCCGTCGGAGAGTCTATTTACACTCTCAAAGCGGGTGTGATACATAACAGAGCCTCCGAGAGAGACTATTTTATTTAAAATTCTGTCTACTATTCCCTGCAGATAATCGGTGCCGATATGCGGCTTTGCTAAAAATTTTATGCTTTCGGGCGCGCCGAATTCGACAAAGCGCTCAATTACGTATGCTGAATAAGAGTCGTTTATTCGGGTGACTAATTTACCGTCCGAGAAGGTGCCCGCACCGCCCGCGCCAAACTGTATATTTGAATTTTCATCAAGAATTCGCGTACGGGAAAATATTTTAATCTGCTCGGCTCTTTCACTGACAGGCGCGCCTCGCTCGATAAGTATCGGCTTATAGCCGTTTTCAGCCAGAAGCAACGCGGCAAACATTCCCGCAGGACCTGCGCCGACTATCAACGGACGCCCCTTCATTTCTTCACTTCCGAACACAACGGAGGGCTTCTGCTCGGATAAAAGCATAAAGCCATTCCGGGACAGCTTTATTTCCTCATTTTCTGTCCAAGCGCCATTTATCGCGACAGTATAAACGAGCTTGATTGCGTCTTTTTTTCTCGCGTCTACAGAGCGACGGTAAATGAAGAAATCGGCAGCCTCAGGATAAAGATTAAGAGCTTTTAGCCTTTTCTTCGCGAAGGATATGGCAGCCTCACTGCTCTTGTCAAGCGGAAGCTTTATCTCTCTAAGTATATACGTTTTCCTACTCATTTTTTCTTTTCCGCCCATAAAACATTCTGACAAAACATTCTAAAAAAAGCGAGTCCGCGCGGGGTTGACACCCTGCCGGACTGCTTAGTATCAATCGGTTATTGATTCTTTTTCTGAAATCTGAACAGAAACGTAAATTCCTGCGTCATCAATAATTTCTACTTCCTCGCAAACAAATCTCAGCTTTACCGAGTTATATATTCCCGTTCCTGTTACGTTCAAATCCGAGAGGTCGAAATACGCAACGATTTTATCCTGCGGCAAGGAAAGAATTTCCTCGTGATAGGAAGAAATTACAACGTCAACAAAGCTCTGCACGGCAGATATATCGTATTGACTTAAAAGTAAATCGGTTTTATCTCCCTTATGCTCAAGACGCACGGGAATCTTCGCAAAATACCTTGTATATACCGTAGGAGAGACTATATTTACAGGAACCTTCACTACATCAAGGCAATCGAGAGATGCGCCCGTGGGGTAATAGAAAACAACGTCTGCTTCATAGCTTCCGGGCTCGGAAAAACCGGCTATGTGAACAACCCCGTACAATGATCCGCTTTCGCATTTCGCAAGAGCTATATTGGTGCCGTAAAACTCAGCCGACACTTTATCGGTGCCAAGCTCTATTTCGCAATCACTGAAGCGTGACGGAACGTCCTGTATATATACGGGAATGTCCTCGAATTTGTGCACGTATTTACGAGGTTGTATATACATAACGAACGTCCAGACAAGAAAAGCTATCAGCAAACATACGAGAAAAGGTATAAATTTATTTATTTTTTCTTTATCAAACTTGAATTTCATATGTAACACCACTAATTATTCGTTTTCGACTTTTTTTCCAGAGTCCTCGCCTCTGTTTTCTGCGCGCTTTGAGGACTTTGCCGAAGATTCAATGACAACGTTGGAAAGAAGCTGCGTGAGCTTGGAATTAAGCGTCTGATCCGTAAAGTTCCTTGTAAAATCCTTTTCGGCAGCTACAGATATTGTGCCTGTTTCCTCAGAAACGACAACGACAACTGCGTCGCTTACCTCGCTCATTCCTATAGCGGCGCGATGGCGCGTTCCTAAATCGAGGTCAACGTCTCCACGTCTTGTAAGGGGTAAAAGACAGCCTGCGGAGGCTATTCTCATATCTCGGATAACAACGGCGCCGTCGTGTAGGGGCGAGCCGTCAAAAAATATGTTGCGCAAAAGATAAGGAGAAATCTTAGCGTCCATTTCAACACCCGAACGGATAATGTCTCCGACAGGGACGCTGCGCTCTATAACGATAAGCGCCCCCGTTTTTGTTCTCGCCATTTCGACGACAGCCTCGCAGATGTTGTCAATAAGAATCTTCTTCTCATTAACCTTGCTGCCTGAAATGCTCTTGAAGCCCTTTAACGGCTCTGTTCCCATTTTTTCAAGAAGCTCGCGAAGCTCGGGCTGGAAAATAACCACTACAGCGATAATTCCCGCCTGAAGAAAATAGCTCAACACGTAATTGACGGCAAAAAGCCCGACTAAGCGGCTAACGGCCAGAAAAGCGATCCAGAGAGATACTCCGAAAATGAGCTTCCCCGCGCGCCGTACGTGCAAGAATTTAACCGCAAAATAAAGAAGAAAAGCAAGAACCAATATATCTAAAATATCCACGAGGGATATATTCACAAGCTGAATTTTTATAAACGACCAGAAGTTAGAAATCAAGGTATCGTTTTTTAATGCCGTATTCAGTAAAATCATAGTTTACCTCACAAAAAATATATGTTAAAACAAAAAAGCAGACGCAATTTTGTACGATTGTTGTCTTCAAAATTATTATATATTAATTATAGCATACCCCTTTTAAATTTGCAAGGTTTCTGACTACTTTTATTCACATATTTACAATTTTTTAAAATTTTACTTTTTTTGCTTTTTCTCTATTGACTTTTTCATTTTAATTTGTTATAATATGTCTCAAATGAGACACTTTTTAAATGAGGTGAATATGAAAAGCCATACGGTAGATAAAAACGCGCTGCTTGAGGTGCCGTTTATTTTCGAGGGGATTCCGAGTGAAGAAAAAAAGGACATTCTTTCTTTCTGCGAATATACCCTTGCGAGATACGGCAAGGGGGAGAAGATTTTTGACGCGGAAAGCTTCGAAAGGTCGATAGCCTTTATCCTTAACGGACGCGCAGAGGTTTTTCGCGCTGACGCGTCAAAGAGGACTCTTCTCTCCTCTCTTAAGGCGGGCGATTCATTTGGCGCATCGGCGCTGTTCGGTGATAACGAGTCATTTCCTACGGCAATATTTGCAAAGTCGGAATGTGACATAATGTTCATTTCTCAGGCGCAAATGGAAGCGCTGATAATTAATTATCCGCAAATAGCTATGAACTACGTAAAATTTTTGTCGAACAAAATCAGATTTTTAAACGACAAAATAAACTCGTTCAGCTCAAAAAGCACGGAAGAAAAAACGGCTAAATTTATCCTTGATAATTCCCCCGACGGAATCCTTTCGTCAGGCTTGAATATGAAAGAGATTTCTTCCTCGTTGGGACTCGGACGCGCGTCCCTCTACCGAACGCTCTCTTCCTTTGAAGAAAGGGGACTCATTTCAAAAAAAGGCTCTGAAATTTTAGTAACAAATCTTAAAGGGCTCAAAAAAATTATAAATACAGAAAAGAAAAAAACAAAATGAAAAAGCTTACATCTTTATTATTAGTCATCGTAGTTATTCTCGCTCTTCTCGCGTCCTGCACGCCAAAGGACGCGAACGATCCTGTGTCGGAAGAACCGACTAAAGCCCTGAAAATAGGCGTTCTTTCGGGCACTACGGGAATGGGGGCAGCAAAGCTCGTAAACGATATAAGAGTTGGTGGCGAGGAAAGCTCGAAATACTATGAGTCTATTGATATTTACACAGACCCCTCAACTCTTCTTTCGGACTTCATAAGCGAAAAGGTGGACGTTGCAGCTCTCCCCACGAATGCGGCGTCAACGCTTTTCAATAAATCAAAGGGCAACGCGAAGGTAGTCGCGATAAACACTCTTGGCGTATTATACGTACTCGACAATTCGGGAGAGGTAAAATCGCTCTCCGACCTTTCGGGCAAAACGGTATACGTGGCAACTCCGGGTCAGACTCCCGAATACATTTTGAAACACATTCTAAACGAAAACAATATTGAAGACGTCAACATCTCTTACGACTATACAGATCTGGATTCACTTACCTCGGCTATAGCTACGGGGGCAGTCGAAATAGCGCTTCTTCCCGAACCGAAGGTCACTATAGCGCAGACGACTGCCGCAAATAACGGCATTGCAAATCTTGCTGTGGCAATTGACCTTACAGAAGAATGGAACAAGGTTGAAGACACCGTTCTTACGCAGGGCTGTGTTGTAGTCCGTAAGGAAATCGCGGAGAATTACAGCGCCTCTCTTGAAAAATTCCTTGAAGACTATAAGGCGTCGATAAATTATATAACGGATGAAAGCAATCTTGACTCGGCAGCCGAGTCTATCGCCGCAAGCGGAATTATCCCGAAGGCCGCAATAGCGAAAAAGGCTCTTCCAAAATGCAACATCACGTTTATTGCGGGAGAAGAAATGAAGGCGGCGCTTTCAAGCTTCCTTAAAGTCCTTTACGATATGGACAAAACTGCAATCGGAGGAAATTTACCAACCGATGATTTCTACTACATTTCAGAATAAAGCCATAAAAAACAAAAGACTGTTTGTTCTTATTTCAATTCTTATATGGGGCGTGATATGGCACGTGTCTTCACTTGCTATAAACCGTCCGCTCTTACTTCCCTCGCCACTTGAGGTTTTCGCAAGAATTTACGCCCTTATAAAAAGCCTGTCCTTCTGGCAAATAAGCTTTATTTCGCTTTGGCGTATTCTTTCGGGATTTATATGGGGCGTTCTTTTGGGAATCATCCTTGCCGCGCTTTCGCACAAGATTTATCCCTTGCGTATTTTTATCTCTCCCGTCATAAGCGTTCTTCGCGCCACTCCCGTCGCTTCCTTTATAATTCTCGTGTGGAGCTTCACGGGCAGCGAGCGACTCCCCGTATTCATATCGGCCATCATGGTCTTGCCGCTTGTTTATGAAAATATGCTGACAGGCCTTGACGGAGTAAAGGCAGAGCTGAAGGAGGTTGCGTGGGTGTACGATTTCTCTTTAAAGGATAAATTAAACGCCCTGTACCTGCCCGAAATAATGCCGTATTTCACTTCTGCGCTCACCGCCTCTTTAGGTCTTGCGTGGAAGGCGGGAATTGCCGCAGAGGTCCTTGCTTACACCGCGAATTCGATAGGCAGAGAGCTATACAGAGCGAAGTCGACTCTTGAGATAACCGACCTTTTTGCCTGGACAATATGGATAATTCTTTTGAGTATCGCTCTTGAATATATTGCGATGCAGATTCTTAAGCTATTTACAAGGAGGAGAAAAAATGCCTTCTATCGTTCTGAATAATATAAGTAAATCCTACGGAGGAAAAAGCGTTTTAAAGGACCTTTCCCTCCTCATAGAGGAAAATGGCATCTGTCTCATTACGGGAGACAGCGGAAGCGGAAAAACGACTCTGCTCAGAATCATCGCGGGGCTGGATACCGACTATACGGGCGAAATTACGGGAGTCGGTGACAAGGACTGCGCCTTCGTTTTTCAGGAATACCGACTTTTCCCCACGTTAAGCGCGCTCGAAAACGTAGCATTAGGCGCAAAGGGTGAAAAAAGCGAAAAAAGAGAGCGAGCAAAAAAGCTTCTGTATGAGATGAAATTCAGCGAAAGCGACCTTTATAAGCTGCCGAACGAGCTGTCGGGTGGAATGAAGCAAAGAGTTTCAATTGCGAGAGCATTGGCGTCTGACAAGCCTGTAATGCTCTTCGATGAGCCGACGAAGGAGCTTGATAAAAATTTGCGAAAAACGCTGTACAAGATAATAAAAGAGCTCTCCGTCGACAAAACCGTAATTATGGTTTCCCATCTTACAGACGACGTAAAGGAGTTTTCAAGCGTCACTGTAGAGATGAAAAAACAAAATTAAAGGGCTTTCATATTATTAAAAAAACCTAACTTAAAGAATTTAAGAGGCTGTATCAAATTTTGCATCTGATACAGCCTCTGTTTTTTCACTGCTTCCCTTTTTCGTCGGTCTTTTCGTTTTCTGAAATTGAAATACCTATATCGTTGCTCATTATCCCCGCCCGTGAGATTATAGACCTGCCGTGCTTCCCCCTGATTCTGTCTATGGTTCTTTCAAGCGACTCGGATTTTTTCCGTCTTTGCTCGCCGTCATCGAAAATATCGGTCTGGAATGAAGCGTTTTTTTCATCTGTAAGGCTTGTGGCAGTGACCGTAAGCATCCTTATGGGCTTCCCTGTTTTCCACTCCCTTTTGACTATTGAAAAGGCGACTTCTGATATCTCGCTCGATATATTGGTAGGATACGGAAGCTGCCTTTGGCGTGATATATTACATAGCATCGTATCCTTTATGGTAACGCATACGGTAGAGCATTTTTTGCCCTTTCTTCTCATCCTTTCGCAAATTTCCTCTGAGAGAAAGGCGATACCGAGACGGATTTCATCGTCGGAGGATATATCCTTCTTGAAGGTCATTCCGTTGCCTATACTTTTGGGATCGTTTTTATCATAAACCGACGCGACGGGGGACTCGTCCTCACCTCTTGCGTAAGTAGAAAGCATGACTCCCATCTTTCCGAACTTATAAGCCAAAAACGAGGACTCGACGAAAGCAAGCTCGCCTATAGTCTTAATACCCGCCTTTTTGAGCTCGTCGGCAGTCCTCTCGCCTACAAAGAGCAAGCTGTCAACGGGAAGCGGATATACTATCTCTTTATAATTGTCCCTTGAAATAAGAGTAATGGCATCGGGCTTTTTATAATCGGAACCGAGCTTCGCGAAAATTTTATTAAACGAAACACCGATAGAAACGGTAATTCCTATTTCGTTCTTTACTTCGTTTCGTATTCTTTCGGCTATCTCGAGTCCGTCTCCGAAAAGCCGACGGCTCGCGGTAACGTCAAGCCAGCATTCGTCTATACCAAAGGGCTCGACCAGGTCGGTATAACGGCGATATATCTCATTTACTCTTCTCGATACTCTCAGATATTCATCGTGGTGCGGGGGAACAACCACCAGCTCCTTGCACTTCTTTTTTGCGCTCCAGACGGTTTCGGCAGTCTTTATTCCATACGCCTTCGCCTTTTCATTTTTTGCAAGCACTATGCCGTGCCTGTCCTCCTCACTGCCGCAAACCGCCATAGGCACAGACGCAAGATAGGGGTCAAGCATACACTCAACAGACGCAAAAAAGCTATTGCAATCACAATGCAAAACGGTTCTGTCGGTCATCGCTTTACCCCCTCGTTTTTATTCTTTTAAATTTTTATTTTTCGGTCAAGGTGAATACAAACTCGCAGTATTCGCCCGATACGCTATTGACGGTAATCCTTTCATCCTGCGCTTCAATGACCGTCTTCGCTATATAGAGCCCGAGACCTGAGCCTGTCTTGTCGAGCCCTCTGCTTCTGTCACTCTTATAGAATCGGTCAAATACGTAGGGAATGTCCTCCTTTGCAATTCCCTCTCCCTCATTATAAACAGAGACCTTTATTTTTCCGTGGTCACCTCGAAGAATGGATATCCTTAATAGTCCGCCCTCTCGCGAAAACTTTATGGCGTTATCGCAAAGATTGTAAAGAACCTGATGAACGGCATCCTTGTCGGCATAAACATCCACGTTATCTTCAAAGCATTCAAATTCCACTTCAAGCCTTTTGTTCTCTATCTTTTGCTCAAAGGAAATCAGTATAAGTCTTGCCTTTTCACAGATGTCGAAGCTTTCAAAGACAAATTTACGCTTGCCCGACTCCAGCTTGGTTATGTCGAGAAGCTCGTTTACAAGACGTGAAAGGCGCTTCACCTCCGACGCGATAATGTTAAGATAATAGCTTCGCTTTTCTTCGGGAATAGCTCCGCTGTTAATGCCCTCTATAAATCCCGAAATAGTAGTCATAGGGGTACGCAGGTCGTGAGAGACGTTGGCAACAAACGAATTTCGCATATTCTCCATTTCTTCAAGCGAATCAGCCATATTGTTAAACGCAACAGACAAATCGGCAATTTCGTCTCTGCCGACAACCGCGACTCTCTCGCTGAAATTTCCTTTCGCGAATTTTTTGGATACTGTCGCCATATTACGCAAAGGGCTTACTATTCTTTCGCTCATAAAATAAGCCGCTATCAATGCCGCCAGAGCGATCCAGAGACACGCCGTAACGACAGTCTCCATCATAAGACTCATAAGAGAATTATCCGACGTGTATTCCATGCTCGCATAAACCGCGCCGACTATTTGACCGTCGCCGTAAACGATAGGATGTCCGTAAACTATATGGCGCGTATTCAGGCTTTTGTCAAGATCGGAGACCGAATAATACTCTCCGTCATCAAAGGTCTCCTCCAAAATTTTTGCGGGCAGCGGCGAGGTAATGCTTTGCGCGCTTTCATTTTCTGCGTCCTCCTTCATTTCGAGAATAACGTTCCCCTCCATATCGGTTACGAAAAGCTTCATTTTATCATTTCTCAAAAAGAAAGCAGAGGTAATCTTCTCTATGTTCTCTTTCTTGTTTGAAAGAAAATCAGAATATGACTCGCTGTTATTAATTTTTATTCCTTCTTCAATTGTTGCTTTGGCGGCAGCGGCAGTCCATTTCACGCTCTCGGAGTTCTGACTCAATGAATAGCTGTTTACAATAGACGTTATTATAGAAATCAAGAGAACAAACGAAAGTAAAATAATAAGACCGAAGGTTGTGAGCTGCTTTAAAAAAATACTCTTAAACATTTTTTGCCCTCCGTACTTGAAAAATTCATCTTTATATGATATATTATACAATATAAAGGTGTAGGAAGTCAATTTCCTATTTGAAATTTATGTAAATAAAAATAAAATTATCAAGGAAAAGGATTAAATATGGACTCTAATAAGACTGTTACCAGATTTGCCCCAAGCCCCACGGGATATATGCACATAGGAAATCTGAGGACCGCATTGTATGCCTTTCTTATTGCGAAGCACGACGGCGGAGATTTTATTCTTCGAATCGAGGACACTGACCGTGAAAGACTTGTGGATGGGGCAACCGACGTAATTATAAGCACGTTGAAAATCACAGGCTTAAGCTATGACGAGGGACCGTTTGTCGGTGGAGATCACGGACCGTACATTCAGAGCGACAGAAAGGATATTTACGCGAAATACGCTCAAATCTTAGTTGACAAGGGCTATGCGTATTACTGCTTCTGCTCTAAAGACCGTTTGGCTCAGCTTCACGAAAATGACGCGACGGGAGGCTATGACAGACACTGTCGCAATCTTTCACAGGAAGAAATAGACGCAGAGCTCGCCAAGGGCACGCCCTACGTTATCCGTCAGAAAATGCCTCTTGAGGGCAGGACAAGCTACCACGACGTGGTTTTCGGAGAAATTGCCACAGAGAATTCCGAGCTTCAGGACCAGATTCTTATGAAGGCGGACGGATACCCAACGTATAACTTCGCACACGTAGTCGACGACTATCTTATGGGCGTTACGCACGTAGTGAGAGGAAGCGAATACCTCACGTCAACGCCTAAGTACGTGCTTCTCTACGATGCGTTTGGTTGGGAAAGACCTACCTACGTTCATCTGCCCTTGCTTATGGGAAGAAACGAGGACGGAAGCATTTCAAAGCTCTCAAAAAGGCACGGCGCCGTAAGCTTTCAGGACCTGGTTGCCGACGGATATCTCCCTGAGGCTATCGTAAACTATATCGCACTGCTCGGCTGGTGTCCCAAAAACTCCGAAAGCGAATTCTTTACATTAGAGGAATTAAAGAGTGAATTTTCTATCGAGGGAATCAGCAAATCACCCTCCGTATTCGATTTTGACAAGCTCTTGTGGTTTAATGGCGAATATATTCGCAAGATGCCCTTTGAAAGCTTTAAATACGCCGTAGCTCCCTTCATAAAGTCTACGCTTCCCTCTAATGTAAACGAAGAAAAAATGCTTATGCTTCTCAATTCCCGACTTGACAAGCTGAGCAGCATAGAAGAAAAGATTTCATTCTTTATTTTCCTCCCCGAATATTCGGCAGAGCTTTTTGTGAACAAGAAAAACAAGGTAACTCTCGAAAATGCGCCCGAAATTTTAAAGGAGGCACTTCCCATGCTTGAAGCGCAAAGCGAGTGGAATAACGACGCGCTTTACAGCAGTCTCGTCGCCCTCTCCGAAAAGCTCGCAATAAAATCGGGCACACTTATGTGGTGCTTGCGCATTGCCGCTTCGGGTATGGCTGTCACTCCCGGCGGCGCTACGGAGATTATGGAGGTCATCGGCAAGGACGAAACTATCTCCCGTATAAAAACCGCTATTGCAAAATTCTGATTTATATCTTAATAAAAAGCCTGTACCGCGTACTGGAATTTCAGTATTTTGGTTCAGGCTTTTTTTATAAATTATTTTGGATTCCGTATATGAGAAGTCTCGGTAAGCGGGAACATAGTGCGGATAAAGCTCATTCATATAGGCTTCGCTATCGGCAGATATCAGCCCTGCCTCGACACGCATATAGTTGAGGTTCTTCGTGTATGCCCACAGCTTCTCGGCGGTTTCCTTGAAGTCGGGA
>JAZOCY010000073.1:0-3850 GCA_045596805.1 Eubacteriales bacterium
CCTGGCGTATGATAGTAGACGAATACGTTTTGGACAACACCGATTTTCTTTTGAAAATTTTGCCCGAAATAGAGTTCGTTACAAAGGCGGGCGAGCTTATGCGAGCGCTGAAGGAAAAGAACTGTCCCTTGTGTATCCCTGAGATTTTGCCCATGTCGGAAAAGTGCTTTGAAGCAAAGGGGCTTTATAATCCCGACGTTGCTATGCAGATAGACGATGAGATAGTCACAAACGATTTTAAATTTGATGATAACGGTAGATTTTTCGTGCTTACAGGTCCCAACCGAGGTGGAAAGTCGGTTATCACCTGCGCGCTCGGAATTGCTCAGGCGATGGTTCAGCTCGGGCTTTATTTGCCTGCCGTAAGCGCAAAAATAAGCCCCGTTGACGCTATTTTTACGCATTTCCCCGATGGCGCTGAGACTACTATAGATAAGGGAAGGCTTGGCGAGGAATGCGCGAGATTACACGAGATTTTTGCTTCTGTGAGCGAGAACAGCATGGTATTACTCGACGAGTCGCTTTCCTCTACGGGCTCATATGAAGCGTCTTATATTGCCGCCGAAATGCTCGCAGGACTCAGCGTTTGCCGTTGTCGAGGCATCTTTTCGACGCATTTGCACGAATTGGCGTCCTCAATAGATGCTATAAACGAGCGTTCGCTTTCCGAGGGGGGCATAAGGATTGATACTCTGGTGGCAGGAATAGAGGAAGGAAAGCGTTCCTTCAAGATAATTCGCACCAAGCCTGACGGCAAGAGCTATGCGAGAGATATTGCGGAAAAATACGGGCTTTCGTTCGAGGAAATTAAAAAAACAGTAGCACAGCGCTAAAAAATGTTATTTTTTTGCAAAAATAATTAAAAAAATAAAAAAAAATTCAAAAACATATTGACAAACTAAAATAAATGATATATAATATGCATGTGAATAATGTTTAAATCAAATCTGGTTGATTTTATATATTTTTGGAGGGGTCTATGTTTATCGAGGAAAAGGAATATAGAAAACCGCAATTCGAATTGGTTATAATTGAGACTGTAGATATAATGAATATTTCTATGGGAGACAACGACGAAAGTTCTGACAGTATATTTGGCGATGGTTTTGGCAATGCTTAATTCGTTATTTGACGGTATAGACTTTATCAGAAATTACATAATAAAAAGAGCAGACAGAATTCTGCTCTTTTTTAGTATTCTATGCGTTTGCGCTTTGCTTTGAAAAAAGAGAAAAAACAGCCTGTCGATTATTTATCGGCAGGCTGATATTTGTTTTATGCCTTAAGCGAAGAGACGGAGCTTTATCATTCCGTTTATATTATTCAAAGCGGCTATTGCTTTTTCAGAGGGCAGAGCGCAAAGCTCTACGATAGTATAAGCATATTCGCCCTTCGAGCCGTTTGAAAGGTTTTCAATGTTCAAGCCTTCCTCTGAGATAACTGAGGTTATGTTGTTAAGAACGTTGGGGATGTTTTTATGAAGCAGACAAACTCTTGCCGCGCCGTTATGAGGAATAGAAACAGAGGGGTAATTTACACTGTTCTTAATATTACCGTTCTGCATATATTCGTCAAGCTGGTGCGCCGCCATAACAGCGCAGTTGTCCTCAGACTCATATGTGGAAGCGCCGAGATGGGGAATGTTGATAATTCCGTCAACGCCAACCGTTGCTTCAGTCGGGAAATCCGTAACGTAGGAAGCAACCTTGCCCGAAGCTAAAGCGGCCTTCATATCCTCTGCGTTAACCAAGTCAGCGCGGGAGAGATTTATAATTCTTACTCCGTCCTTCATCATGGAAAGAGTTTTTTCACAGATGAGATTTTTTGTTTCAGGAGTTGCGGGAACGTGAAGAGTAATATAATCACAGTTCTTATAGATATCCTCGTAGGTCGCAGCCTTGTGTACTGTGCGGGAAAGTCCCCAAGCGGCATTTACGGTTATATAGGGGTCGCATCCGTAAACTGTCATATCAAGATGCCTTGCGGCATTCGCCACCATACCACCGATGGCGCCAAGACCGATAACACCGAGAGCTTTTCCTGCAAGCTCGTGACCGACGTACGCGCTCTTTCCGCTTTCAACAGCCTTTGCAATGCCCTCTGTACCCTCAAGAGTCTTAACCCATTCGATACCGCCCGAAATATTACGGGAAGCGAGAATAAGAGCAGCGATGGCAAGCTCTTTAACGCCGTTAGCGTTTGCGCCGGGAGTGTTAAATACTACGATACCCTGTTCTGCGCACTTGTCAACGGGAATGTTGTTTACGCCTGCGCCGCAACGCGCGATAGCTTGAAGATTAGAGGAAAATTCCATTTCGTGCAGGGAAGCGGAACGCACCATTATAGCGTCGGGATTTTCTACGCTATCGGAAACCGTATATTCGTTGCGATCGAAAACATCAGTTCCGACTGCGGCAATTTTATTCATTAGCTTAATAGATTTCATTTATCTTGTCTCCTCAATTTTCGTCGCTCTTGGGATTTTCCTTTGCGAATTTTTCCATAAATTCGACGAGCGCCTCTACGCCCTCTTTAGGCATAGCGTTGTAAATTGACGCGCGCATACCGCCGACAGAACGGTGTCCCTTTATGTTTTTAAGACCTGCAGCAGCGGCTTCCTTTGCAAATTTAGCGTCGAGGTCGGCGTCGCCTGTAATAAATACTACGTTCATCATAGAACGGTTCTTTTTATCAACGGGAGCGATATAATAGGACTGAGAGTCAAGGTAGTCGTAAAGAATAGCCGCCTTTTCCTCATTTCTGCGCTTCATTTCTTCGAGACCGCCCATATCCAGAATCCACTCGAACACGAGCTTAGCCATATAAATGCACCAACAGGGAGGAGTATTGTACATCGAGTCGTTGTCTGCCATAAGCTTGTAATCAAACATAGAAGGGCAGTCGGGCTGTGTATTGCCGATAAGGTCTTCGCGAACAATAACGATAGTAAGACCTGCGGGAGCGATATTCTTCTGAGCGCCTGCATAGATAAGACCGAACTTGGTAACGTCAACAGGCTCGGAGCAAATGCAGGAGGACATATCCGCAACAAGCGGGATATCGCCTGTCTCGGGGATATAGTGGAATTTAGTTCCGTAAATTGTGTTGTTAAAGCAAATGTGAACGTAATCCGCATCGGGACGGAAATCGGTCTGATTTGTGTCGGGAACAACGGTGAAGTTACAGCCAGCGCTTGAAGCGGCTACTGCAATATCGCCGTATTTCTTTGCTTCCTGATATGCCTTCTTGGAGAACTGACCTGAGATAATATAGTCAGCGCATTTACGTTCAGACAAGAGGTTAAAAGGAACTGCGGCAAATTGTGTTGAAGCGCCACCCTGCAAGAACAAAACCTTGTAATTGTCGGGGATGTTCATAAGCTTGCGAAGCGCGGCTTCGGCTCCTTGAATGATGCCCTCATAGTCCTTTGAACGATGGCTCATCTCCATAACGGACATGCCGCTATCGCCATAGCATAATAATTCGGATGCCGCCTTTTCGAGAACAGAAAGGGGAAGCATCGAAGGGCCTGCGGAAAAATTATAAACTCTTTTCATTTTCTCAACGCTCAAATGAGCAGAATCCTTCCTAAAATATAATATAACAAGTTAATTATATAACAAAAACAAAAAATAGTCAACAAAATATTTTTCTTTTTTATGAAAATAGGCAAAATGAACATTAAAAGCGAAAAAAAATATATCAGTTTAGCCATTATGTATGTAAAAAACAAGAAAATAAACACATATAAAAAACAAAAAAATTTTTTTAAAAAAGGTCTTGACAAAACATAAAAGAGATGATATAATATACAAGCGTTCTTCCGTGAGGAAATGGCGGAATAGCTCAG
>JAZOCY010000074.1:0-17066 GCA_045596805.1 Eubacteriales bacterium
AATATAAGCATCTGTACGCCTGAACGGTTAATAATATCGTAGATATCGTTAACAAGCTGAACGACGAACGTAACCAGCTCGGTACCGACCTTCATATTAGCGAAGAGTCCTTCAATATCCACAGCAGATATAATGTTGTCCGTCGCGCTCTGACCCGTACCCGTATCAATATCGCCCTCCGCCATTTCTTCGGACAAGGTATCCTGAATGTTAATAGCATCCATAAGACCTGTCGAAAGAATAACGGGAATAAAGAAGATGGCGCGGAAGGTTGCGCGTCCCAGCATCTTCTGGTTAAGGACGACTGCTATAAAGAGTGAAAAGATTACTATTGCGGGAACGTCAAAGATAAGCTGCTTGATACCCGAAACAAGCGTCTTAACAAAGTCTGTGTCAGAAAAGAACGCCTGTTCATAATACTCTAATCCGGCGAAGGTGAGGGAGAAGCCTCCCCCTTTCACCGTTTTTATCGTGTTGAAGCTGAACCAAATCGAGTCAAGAACGATAGGAAGATAAAGGAATACAATTCCGATAAGGAAAGGCAAGACGAATATCCAACCCGAACGCGCCTTTCTTTTATCAAGCGAAGCGGAGCCGAGCTTAGGTAATTTTAATGTTTTATTCATTTTTCTCCTCCTCACTTGTTCTCTATTCTTACGTAGCCGTAAGACGGAATTTCATATACTGTACCATTTATTCTGACCTTAATATCAAAGATATTGTAGTTCAATATAAATGACACTCTCTTTGTTTCTTCAGAGGTCTTTGTCGCGTCTGAATAGGTAACCATAACAATTCTTTCATCATTCAAGGTGTAGGCGGTAGGAACGTAGCTTTCACCGTCTGTCGACTCGGATTCTGTCACATTGAAATTATACTCTATTTCAAGCGAGCTGCAAATAACGTCCTCGTCGCCGTGGAAAATACAATCGGAAAGCGCTACTGCTATCTCGTCAATGGTCGCGCTGTCAACCAAAAGCTCTTCCTTAAGCTCAAAGTTGATTATATCTCCAAGCTCGCTCTTCAAGGTTTCATAGCTTGCGCCGTCAACTATAAGCTTTGCTATCTTGTAAAGCTTTTCTCTCGTAAGAGTGATACGTTCAGTTTTGATACGCTCACTGTTGATGATGTCAAGAACCTTTTCCTCTACGTCAAAAATGCAAATCTTTTCTGTAATTACGAGATAAATTTCATTTTTCTGATTTTCAGTAAGCTCTTTTCCGATAAATTCCTCGATAGATGCATAGATAGCGTCAAGATCTACCTCTACGCCAACCTTCATACCTGTTTTCATCAGGAATTCTTCGCAATCCTTGCCGCTTGCATATGCAGCAGAGATTTCAGCCAATTTATCTTCGGCGTATTCAGAGAAGTTTTCCGAAAGATATGCGTTAAGCGCTTCTCCCTTGAGAGCTTTAAGCTCTTTATTATACTTTTTCAGCTTCTGATAGAGCTCAAGACGTTCTCTGTATTCACCGAGCTTGTCGTTCTTCACCTTGTCTATCGCCTTTGCTACCGCAACATAAATAGCCTCAGAAAGAAGACTTTCGTTATTAAGAACCTCTTCGCTATCGGGAACGCGCTCACCTATAAGGAAGTCGTGACCTACAATCACAGATGTCTGGAGATCTCCTATAGCCTCATTCATCTTTTTGTACTGCTCGACCATTTCGTCGAACCAGATATCAAAGCGAATGGAATAGTATTGACTCCAACGTCCGTCCTGCTTCATAAGAGTTGAGTTTCTGTAAGAAAGCAGGTAGTAGAGTGACGCTCCGTTTTCTATTGTCTTGAGCAGGTTGTAGTCTGTGCTTCCCGACTCATTGATAGGCGCGCCCGCAAAATTGACGTAACCGTGAAGTATTGTTCCAAAGAAAGGAACAGATGCAGCCGCATAACGGTAATTACTTGCGTCGAGAGGCGCGTTAAGCAAATGGTCTACGTACTGAATTGCGTAGACGTTTCCACCCTCAGACATTACGGAACCGAAGTCCTTCTCAATCTTTTTGAACAAATCAACTACGTTTTCCTTAGCGTCGTTTCTGTTCGTAGGATTATCCTTGTCAAAGTTGGAGTTCAGATCGTTTGCCAAGGTTCCGACAGAAATACCGACAGGCTCATACTTCTTATATTTCGAAGCAAACTTATCATAGTAGCTCTCAATTTCATTCGTTGCTACGCAAAGCTCATAATAGCTGAAGAAGGACTGATATACCGCGTCGTAAACACGTCTGCTGGTATAACGGTTATCAACCGTTCTCGCGCCGAGCTTCTTAAGCGAGGCTCCGCCCCTTCTTGCAATATAAAGGAAATCAAAATCGGGATATACGCCGAATTCCTTTTCCTTGGCATAATCGAGTAGCTCATTAAAGCCCTTTGCTCCGCCTGCCGCCTTCTCCCACTTAAGCTTTGCGGGATATTCTGCTACCATACCGCCGTTTGCAAAGCCTGTGAGTCTGAAGTTAATATTCTTAATGCCTTCGTTTGCCAAATCGTCGTACATATTCATAACGTCTTCAAACGTGGTAAGAGGAGTACTTACGGTTACAGGCATAGAAAGTATCTGCTGTGTTGTTTTTATAGTACCGAAGGATTCGATGTAAAGCGGAATATCCGAAGATACGTCTGCGTTTGTAAATCTCGAAATGACATTTTTGTTTTCGAGATAATCGCGATATGCAGACGCCATACCTAACCAATTTTCAGTAGTATAGTAGGATTTTAATGCTCCGAGAGAAACAAGCTCTTGACCGAGCGACTCATCGGTAAGCATAATTATCTTTGTTCTGTAGCTTCCCGTATATTTACGGTCAGAAACTACGGTCCACTTATTACTCTGGTTTGTGGAGGTTGTTTCACCTGTAATATCATATGAGTCCTTAGGTCTCGGATAATACGTGGTGTATATAGAAGCGTACTTATGACGGTTTGCGCCCGTTTCTATAGTAACGTTTGCAAGCGCGTCGCCTTCCTCAAGTATAGCGAAATATCCGACCTGCTCGTTCTTTACGTAGCTGCCCTCGCCGTAAATGTTATCGCTGCCGTCGGCTGCTACACGGTATTTTCTGCTTCCTATCATTCCGTAAACGGGGACTCTGATGGAAGACTGGCTCTGTCCGAGCATTTCGTAGTATGCGTAGTCAGATCCGTAAACCTTACCTGACCAAGCCACCTTGATCTTCTCTTCCTCATTGTAAAGATCAGAGAAATTGAAGATTGCGCCACTTCCGTCGGGATAGAACGCATAGCCGTCATTGTTCATATCAGCTGCTCCGAAATAATTCAAGGGGCTGATATTATCAAGTGTAAATGACGTTTCATCATAACGGATACTGTTAGCGGGAAGTCTTATATTGAGAGAGCCGTCTGTCTCGTCAATTGTATATTCAAGAGCCAATTTAAAGAGAGGCGTTACCTCTTCATTTGCAACGTAGCCCGTCTTTGCGTGGTCCTCATCCAGATCGTCATAGCCGTATTCGGGAGAGTACGTACGAATATAGGATTCGAGAAGATTTTTCGCAGGATCCTGGATAGTGGAATCCAAAGTGTAGATTTCATAGAAGCGTCCGTTTTCATCTCTCTCCGCTGTGATGGGGAAAGCCTTCTGCATAGCGTCAATTGCCACCTGCGCCTTGCCCGAATCGGGGTTTGCGTTCTGCAAGGTATAGTAAGCGGCAAATTTATCATATTGATATTTTATGTTGACGTAAATGGGATCGCCTAAGCCGTACTCTTCGCCAATTAAATCAACGTACTCTTCAAACGGAGCGAGGATCTTTTCTTCAAAATCCTCCTTCATAATCCAACCGGGAAGCAAGAATTTCGTGTTTTCACGTCCTATTGTATACTGAACGCGAATACCGTTCTTGATATTCTTGACGATAATCTGACCTCTCTGCGCCGCTTCTGTAAAGCTATACATAGTTTTCGTGATACCGTCAGTTCCCGCAAAGGTGATAGCTATCTGAGAAAGAAGCTGCGCTTTTACGTCTTTTGAAACCTCGCCTTCGGCTTGCATATCATAGGGGTTTGTCGAAAGCGCCTGACCTGTAGTCATATTGAGGTAAATTACCTCGCCTGTATAAGGATTACAGTACAGTCTGTAGCCCGCGCAGGTAAGATAAAGATCCATGTAGGGGTCCTTTTCAATTTTCTCAATTGCCGATGAATATTGCTGAGTCAAAGCGGCGTTTGTAGCCTTTTCATGCGAAGCCTCAACCACTTCCGCCGCAGCTGTCCTTATAGGAATAATCGCAACGAAAGCAGAAAACGTCATAACCATCGCCAGCAAGGTTGATAATATTTTTTTATTCATATTCATTTTTCCTCACTTTCCTTACAGACGATAGCTTAACTCTACTATTATTGAAGATACGAAGGATATCATCTTTGCAATCAAGCCTGAGAACAGGACTGCCAAGAAGATGATAATCGCCATACCTAAAATAGTAAACAAAGTAATAAAAATGTTCTTAACCATTGTGTAGTCGTGTGTTATCATTGTGCCGAAGAACAGTAAAAGTCCTGCCCAAACAAAGGCTATACTGATAAACAACGAAAGAATACCGACTTCATCTGCGGTCAAAACATTCGATGCCAAGGTACAAGCAACAAGAATTGCAGGCATGGGAGAGAGCGAATATCCGACAGCTATAAAGATGTCTTTAAATGATCCCTCTCCGTCAAAGAGTGTTGTCAAGCACCAGTTAGCAACAACGAAGAGCATAATAGGAACGAATACCGAAACGGCCTCCATCCAGACGGTAGAAAATCCGCCTTTGGGATTCTCGATATAGCTTCTGCCTATCGAACGGTAGAAGAACGCGAGCACCGTCACAAGGATGATGGTAAGAGCAGCTCTTACAGAGCCTCGCTTCTCGTGCTTCAAATCCCAGAAGCCGTCAAAGGGGTGGAACATCAGGTGGAAAGCATATACAAGCTCTTCGCCATAGCTCTTCTTACCCGGACGGACAGCAACCGCCGCATTTTTCTTCGCCGCTGCGCCGAGAATCTTGGTAATAACAACAATCACGGCAACAAGAACGATAGGAATCAAAATAAAGTACTTGGATATCCAATTCTTTCTTACCTCGCGGAAGGAGTTGGAATAGTTCTCGGTCTCATACGCAGCCTTGAAATATTCCATAGACTGCTTGAAGTCACCGTCTCTGTAGAACGCCTTACCAACGCCTATATACGCGGTATCGAAGTTGTTGTTGTAACGAAGAACGTTCTCCCATGCGTCAATTGCCAAGGAATAATCTCTGTCATTTTCGCATTTGATAGCAGCGATAAGAAGGTCGCCGTAGTTGGTTCTTCTATATACGGTAAATGAGTCCGCAACACCGTCAAGCATGAGCATATAATCGCCCTGATACGTAACTCCTACCACGCTTTTCAGCTGACCGAGTATTTCACCTATATCACCAAAGGCGAACAAAAGGTTTCCGTTCTGGTCATAAGTAAAGGACTTACTTCTCTTTGCATCTATAATAGTCCAGGTGTTCTGAGGTCCTACCGCTACGTCCTTTATCTGCGAAACACCCTTGATTACAGCCGTACTCGCGGTTGAAACGTCAACGTCTCCGCCGGGGTCAAAAAATCCGTTACGCCTCATTATCTCCGTACCACGTGAATTAAGCTTCTTTACGGGAGAATAATCGGGGTTTTTGCTAGTCATAGCTTCGAGCTGCTTATCTTCCTCTATCGCGTCGGTTGTAACGTATATAAAGCCCTCGTCATCAACTGTGATGTTGTTAAACTCGGTAGATACGTACGTAGTGGAAAGCTTTCTCTGCTTTTCACTCATGAAACGGCGCCATATGATATCAATGGGGCTGTAAACAACCTTCTGAGCGCCTATAAAGCCTGTAAACGTACCGTCATCGGTCATAACTATAACGCCCTGATAGGTTGTGGAAGAGATTACGAAAATTCTTCCGTATTGGTCAACCGCCATAGCAATCGGCTTATACGTAGCGCCTTTACCAAAAAGCTCGGATTCGGGCTTCGGTATGATTTTTACAAATTCACCGTTGAGGTCAAAAACAACTATACGGGAATTTGCCGTATCACAAACGTAGATGAACTCGTCGTTTACGAACAGGCCCTGAGGCGCGCTTAATGCATCTCTTGCGCCATATTGATTGGAAAATTCATCTATTGTGAATCTCAGCTTATAGAACTTATCCGTAACGATTATACGGTTGTTCTTTTTATCAGCTATATAAATATTTCCTTTTTTGTCTGCAAAAAGGTCTGTAGGATCGTCCATAGGGATTCCGCCGTCCTCAAGCAAGCCCATGTATTTAGAGTCAACCGTCATAACGGGAGAGTATGCGGCGGGCGAATAAAGAGCTTCGCCTTCTATTGAATACGTATAGGTCTGATAGGGCTCGGACGCCGAGGATGTAAACGGAACTGACGTCAACAGTGTTATTACACAGATAAGAAGGAGAAATACTTTACAAAAATTCTTTTTCATTTTTTACTCCTCCTTAGTCCTTCATACCACTACTACCCATTGTTTCGATAATCTTACTCTGATTCAAAACAAAGACAGTTATAGGTACGAGCATCATAACAACGGATGCCGCCGCGCCTGCGCCTGCGCGCGCAACACCGCCCGTTAATATTTGTTGAATAGCATAGTTGAAGGTCTTCAACTGTTCAGAATGAATATAAATGGAAGAGCCTGTATTCCAGAGTCCCTTGAAGGTTTCTATGATAAGCGTAAGCCAAGCGGGCTTAACCATAGGCATTGCGATTACCCAGAAGGTCTTGAACTCTGACGCACCGTCAAGACGCGCGCTCTCAAGAACCGCGTCGGAAACAGAGCTTTCCATAAACTGTTTCATAAGATAAAGTCCCATTGTACCCGCGAGTGAGGGAATAATGATAGCGAGATATGTATCGACCCAACCCGCTTTACTCAAGATTATGAAGTGCGCAACCTGGTTTACCGTAGGATGGAACATAAGCGACATAACTATCAGCTTGAACATCATATCTCGGCCCGGGAACTTCAACTTAGCAAGCGCGTACGCCGACATAGAAGCAAGTAAAAGGTTACCAACAGTACCCGCTGCCGTAATAAATACAGTGTTGAATATGTATCTTGAGAAAGGAACCCACGACTCGTTCATAAGAGCGAACAGGTCCGTGAAGTTAGAAAGGGTAGGATTTACAACCCAGAACTTCGGAGGGAACATCCACAGCTCATCAAGCGGCTTAAGTGACTGCATTATAGCGTATACCATAGGCAAAAACATAAACGCGCCCATTATAACGAGCACAAAGGTAATGCCTGCGTCACCGCCCGCAGAACGGTTGAGGACAACTCTATGACTTCTTGTTCTTAATTTTCCCATATCACTGTCCCACCTTTGATAGAGCTTTTGTGATTACCTTGTTCGAGCCAAACATTATGATGAACAATATAACCGCGATTGTGGAAGAATAACCAACCTCGTAACGCATTCCGCCGTAGTCATCGAGATGGTGCATTATCGTGTGAGCCGCGTAATCGACAGACGGCATACCGCAAAGCACCGTAACTATTGAGCCGAATCCGAACGACTGCGTTATCGAAAGCACGGCGCCGAAAAGCATCTGAGGACGCATCTTCGGAAGCGTGATATACCAAAGCTCCTGCCAACGGTTTTTGATACCGTCAACAGCCGCAGCCTCGTAAAGACTTCTGTCAACCGTCTGCAAGCCCGCGATAAACGCAAGGAACGCCGTACCGAGAGAGGTCCAGAGAGCAACCACTATGCAAAGAGGCATAACGTAATCTGCATTATTGAACCAAAGTATAGGTTGGTCAATAATTCCAAGATTGATAAGCGCTCCGTTTACCCATCCGTAAGAGTCACCAGAAAACAACGCGCTCCAGATAGTATATATCTGACCTGAAATGGAAGGCGCATAGAATACAAGTGTTACCACCGCACGGATTTTAGGAGGAAGCTCGTTTATAAACCATGCGATCAAAAGGCTGAGTATGTAGGAAACGGGGCCTGTAATTGCCGCAAAGATAAGAGTGTTTTTGCAGGCTATGATAAAGATATCGTCATCAAGAAAGAGTCTGATGTAGTTGCTTGCGCCAACCCAGTTAGGCATCTCAAGCATATTAAAGTCGGTAAAACTCAAAATTATAGAAAGAAGCACGGGGAGCACGGTAAATACCAAGAAAAGAATCATAAAGGGGGCAACCATGATATAAGCCACTTTGTTGCGCTTCATTTCTTTCCAGGTCCACTGTGCCCTTGTCATGTCTTTACGAGATACCGGGCGCTTTTTTGCCGCCGCTGTATTTGACATATACTTATTCTCCTTATATTATTTGTATTTTTCAATTCCCTTTTTTCGCGCGCGCCATTTCGGGAGTTTCACCGATTTCCAAGGTAGGAAGATCGAATTCTTCACGCTTACGGGTAATCTCTTTGTTAATTGTTGTAATGTAACCGTAAATCGCATCAACGGGATCCGCCGAGCCGTTTACAGCATCGAGGAACGCGAAGTTGGTATAACGAGCGATGATATAGCTTCCGGGGTAGTTGGGAACCGCCGCCAGATTATCAAACTGAGCGATAAGGCTTGCATACTCCGTAGTTGTCCAGGACAAATCCTTAAGAGCCTGCATATTAGCCGTAGCGTATTTTGCCGCAGGACCTACCAAGGCAACCATCTGATTACCGTAGGATGCCTGAACGTCTGCGCCCGCCTGCCATCTCATGTAATCCCAGGCAGCGTCAGCCGTTCCTCTTTCCTCAGCTCCGGGGAGCATGACGGTAGCGGTAAGGTTCGCTACTGTGCTATTGTTGAGCACTCCGTTTTCACGAACAATTCCGGGAATCGAGGTAAATTGCCACAAGCCCTTAATTTCGGTAGCAAATACCGTAAGAGTATTATAGGTTGTGCAATAATCCGTAATAACGAGAGGCATTTCACCTGTTCTGAAACGGTTAACTCCGTCGAACGCGACAGGGAAAGAGTAGTCTGTATAAAGTCTTGTGGCGAAGCGGAACGAATCAAGCGCAACGTCGGTATCCAAGCCTATCTGCGCGCCTGCATATTCGGGATCGTCCTCATATTTCCAAAGGCTTCCTCCCGCCTGATATAGCATTGTAGTGGAAGGAGATGAAAGACCTATATCCATGTTGTTTGCCTGAAGAACGGGAACTGCTTCAAGTAGGTCGTCCCAGGTCTTGGGAAGGTCTATTCCAAGGTCTGCCAAAACGTCGAGACGGTAGAACATCATCGAGAAGTTCGTCGTTTCGGGAACTCCGTAAGTTTTTCCGTAAAGAGATATCGGAATCGTGTTTGCGTAGTTAAAGTTTATTTTGTCGCGATCAACCTTATTTCCATCAGAATCTCTGTAGATATAATTTTGTTCGTTTTCATCAAAAACTGTTTGCTCAATGTCGTATCCGTAAACCTCTTCAAAGCCCTCATAGTCCTGAACGTCCTTCACCGCGCCTCGTATTGCGTAGTTGATAGTAGTAGCAGCATCGAGACCGATATAAACGTCTGGGCCCTGTCCTGAAAGGACTGAAGGCAGAAGCGCTCCTCCCGCAACGAGCTTAAGTCCAACCGCAACACCCGACTTAGGTGTATATTGGCTATCTACCATATTTCTCCATATAAGCGCCTGGTCACGTCCGTATGCCAACCATACGTTTATCAAAGTATCCGAGTCAACTTCCTCGGTAACGCCCATAGAGTTATAGTCAACAAAGAAGCTGGAAACGAATGCGCGAAGCTCAAACCAGATAGACTGGAAGACCGACGCGTCTCTTCTCGGAAGCTTGCTTCCCGCAGGCTGAACGCTTATATAGTCAAGCACAAGCGTCTGCTCCTTTACCTGATTGAGCCAGGTTCCAAGAGTACCGATATTGGACTTCAGGTTTTCAAGGTTGGAGGCTATTTCGTCTTCGTCGCTTCCCATACGGGTAAGCAGAAGCGCAATTTTATCAAGTGTAGCGACCTGCGATCCCTTTGTTCCGCAAAGCTCTTCAAACAATACAGATACACTTTCAAGAGTTTTTCCACTCGTGAAAAGATCTCTTATAGTATCAGGCATTATATCGGAAAAGCCGTAATCACGGTATTTATCGGGGCTTGCGCCTGTAAGTCTTAATATACTAAGGTAGGAATTATTTATGGAAGAAAGAGTTTTCTGAACTGTACTTATAACCTGAGAAAGCTCGCCAAGTCCAACTTCAACGTAGACCGTATAGGTTACGCCCTTCTCAAAATAAAATTTAAATTCTTGATTTCCATCGGTTAACGGAGAGACCTGCCAATCCTTCGAAAAATCGAAGCGCATAAAGTTTGCTTCCTCGAAAGGAACCGTAGGAGTACCGTCGGGCAAGCCGTACATACCGTCGCTGCTCCACAGCTTGATTACACGGCTTGTAAACATACCCTCAAGCAGACTCTGTCTGAAACGGAATACCATATCGTAAAGTCCCGTTTCTTCTACTGTAAACGAGTAGCTCGCCCACTGTCCGACAGTTTTAAAGCTGGCTGTCTGTCCGCTTGTTCCGCCGATTACGTTGAAAAGCTGAGATTCGGGCAAGGACGGAGAGTTTATGGGAGACGTGCGGTCGTTCGTGGGATAAATAGACGTGTCGGATACAGCCTCAGGCGTTTCCGCCTCGATAACGGTGGCGTTTCCACTCGCCGCAGTCGCATTCGGAAAAGACGCTATGTATTCCTCATACGTAGGAACTGCTTCGACGGGGAACAAACGAATTGACTTTATAACGAGCGATTCGCGTATGCCCTCAAGCGTTATAGTGTGCTCTCCCTCGGAGAAATAGAATTCAAAGGGGGTATGAACGAAGCCGTCAACGTCGGAGCAACGATACGTACGCCACTCGGGCTTCTGACCTATGCTGTAGCGAAGGTCGTTTCCTCCCTTGTCCTGCTTAAAGCAGGGCTTGCCGTTTTCATCCTTATAGTATTCATATATAAGCTCGCCGTTCTCGGCTTCATAATAATATTTCCAGATTTTCGTAAAGGAAAGCGTTCTCGCCTCCGAAAAAGGAACTGCGTTGTCTATGTACAGAATACGCTCAATCGTAGCTATATTATCGGCTATGGGATAGTACTCTATCTCAATACCGTACATGCCCCTCTGCTCAGCGGAAATGTTCACCTTCCAGCTCACCTTTCCGTGGTCGGGAGTATAGAGCGATTCTTCGGCGAATTCCACGCCTTCCATCTCGGGAAGCTCGGACGCCTTTTTTATGTCCTCTTGCTTCACCGTGTTCACATCGACAGTGTAATCGAACAAGTCGATATCAATAGCGCTTTCACCCTTCTTCTGCTTCGTGAATCTCTCACTGTACTCAGCATATGAGTCCGCGTTAAGAATCGCGGCGATTTCCTTGGATGTTTCCGTTCCTGCTTCGGCAGCGGAAGCGCCTGTCGGCGCGAACACAAAAATCCCAAAGGTCATCACTGCGGCAAGAAGCATAGCAGTAATTCTATGCAGCCTTGGTTTCTTCATAAGTCTTTCCTCCGTAAAAAGTTAAAATAGTTAACATAAATCATAAGCGCCGATAAAACGCGCCGAACGTACCGGGCGTTACACGGCATTTCCGTTTTCTTGGGGTGCATCCTTCATCTTTTCTCAGCCTTTTTTTGAAAGAATAAACCCGTAAAAATATAGAAAAGGGTATAATATCCCTCAAATGTATATAAAATAATACCACAATTTCTAATAAAAGTCAAGCATCTTTGCTTGGTATAAATTTACATATTTGCTTGCGCGGGGCGTTTTAAAAATCTGGAAAAACCAGTTTTTTACATCGTCGAACCAATGTGTAAACTTTGATTTACATGTGACTTTGGTGGCATTTTAAAAAACGTAATTTAAAATTACTCGCATTTTTGCCTAAATACAGGCTTTTCAAGCCACAAAATGCTCCCTTTTTGAAAAATTGGTAAATCATATTTACATTTTTTTGTTTTTTTAATCGTTTTTTATACGAAAATGTTATGTGCAACTTGCACAAAAAAACGCCTCTTTTTTCTACATATTGACTTTTTGCACAATTTTTTTACAATTTGCCTGAAAAGTCTAATATTTTACAAAAAATCACGTTTTTTTATATTGTTTTTTGTAAAAAAGAACCAAACCGTTATTTTATGAAGGCACCGAGCATAACTGTATCGCCATCATAAAAAACCGCCGATTGTCCCGGGGTGACCACTCTTTTTTCAGAGAGCTCGACCTTCGCGCCACCACGCTTGAAGGTAACGCTTGCTTTGACGGGCAAAGCAAGATACCTGACCTTAACGAAAAGCTCTACGCTTCCCTCCGTCTTCTCTTCAAGGCCCGAAAAAACAAGATCGCAAATCTCAAACTCAGACTCGCCAATATCCGACTCCGACTGTCGGGATATAACTATTTTGTTGCTTTCACTATCAATACGCTTCACAAAAGCTCTTTCGCCGAGCGCTATCCCGAGCCCCTTTCTTTGCCCTACGGTATAGTGTAAAATTCCCTTATGTCTGCCAAGCGTATTTCCGTTTATATCTACAAAATCCCCCTGTGGCGAGCTTTTGTAATTTTTTTCTATATAAGACGCGTAATCGTTGTCGGGAATAAAGCAGATCTCCTGACTTTCATCTCTGTCTGCCGCAGAGAGGCTCATTTCCTTTGACTTTTCCTTTATATCCGATTTATGCAAATCGTAGAGAGGAAGCTCTAAAGAGGAGAGTATATCCTGCCTAAGACGCCAAAGCATATAGCTCTGGTCCTTTTTTTCGTCCTTGCCTCGCAAAAGAGCGTAACGTCCGTTTTTTTGTACTATTCCCGCATAATGTCCCGTCGCTATCCTGTCAAAGCCTTCTTTTTTTGCCGTCTCGTAAAGGACGGCGAATTTTACGTAATCATTACAGATGACGCAAGGATTGGGCGTTCTTCCCTTCAGATATTCGTTTGCGAACGAAGAAATCACCTTGTGTCGAAACAGCTCTCTGCAATCTATTATTCTCAGGGGAATACCTACCGAATCCGCGCTTTCCCTCGCGCTTTCAATATCGGTATAATCGTGCATAAGCAAGAGCGCGCCCTCTACTTCGTACCCTTTTTCCCTTAACTTAATTGCCGCGTATGTGCTGTCAAGCCCACCGCTCATTCCCAAAAGAACTCTCATTTGTAAAAGCTTACCTTTCTTTTATATATCCTTAAAAAACGACAAAAACTCAACCGTTCTGAAAATTACTGCGTATATAATATTGACTTTACGGCAACAATATACTATAATCTATGTGACGTTAATTTCATCTTTGACGAAATCAACTGCGCTGACTGCGTCAACGCCCGAAAACCTGTCGGTTTTCGCACATTCCTTGAAATATAGTCGCTCGCGCTTGCTTGCAAGCAGACAGACGCGAGCTTCGTATATTATAATGTATAATGCAGTTTACCTCAAATGTATAAAGAACCTTACACGACCTCAAAGGAGAAATTGTATGTATCGCATAGGTATTGATTTAGGAGGAACAAACATCGCTGTCGGAATCGTTAACAGCGATATGAAAATTGTAAAAAGAGGAAGTGTTCCCACATTCGCCAACCGTGAAGGCGAGCTTATAATACGCGATATGGCAAGTCTTACAAGCGATTTAATCGCCAAATGCGGACTTAAAGCCTCTGATATTGAGTCTGTAGGCATAGTGAGCCCGGGCTCTATAGACCGCAAAAACGGACTTGTGATTTACGCAGGCAATCTTCCCTTTAAAAGCTTCCCCATAGTAGAATACTTTAAAAAGCACCTTCCAATTGAAAAGGTGTTTATCGAAAACGACGCAAACGCGGCTGCTCTTGCAGAATCTCTCATAGGCGCCGCGCGTGGCACGAAAAACTCTGTGATGATAACTCTCGGCACAGGCGTGGGCGGCGGAATAATTATGGACAATAAGATATATAGCGGCTTTAACGGTACGGCAGGCGAGCTCGGACACATGGTAATAGCTCACGGCGGCAGACTCTGCTCATGCGGAAGAAGAGGTTGCTGGGAGGCTTACAGCTCTGCAACGGGCCTTGTCAATATGACCAGGGAAAAGCTCGCGCAATGTCGCGCTCTCGGCATAAAGACTCTTATGACGGACGAGGTCTCGCGCAACAACGGAAGGGCAAACGCCCGTACTGCCTTTAACGCGCAGAAGGCGGGCGACAGGGCTGCAGACGAGGTAATAAAAGAATATCTTTCATATCTTAGCTGCGGACTTGTAAACGTGATTAACGTATTCCAGCCAGAGGTTATTTCTATCGGCGGCGGAATTTGCAATGAGAGAGAAAATATTCTCAAGCCCTTACTTAAGCCGATTAACGAGGAACAGTTCAGCAGATTCTTCGCTGACAAAACGAAAATCAAGATAGCCGAGCTTGGCAACGACGCGGGAATTATCGGCGCGGCAGGCTTAGAGTCTTAATCTTTTTTAAACGCATAAATTCAATATTTTCAAAAAGGACTGTTCAAGTATTTTTTTGCGACAGTCCTTTTTACTGTCCTTTTTTATTTCCCTCCGTCGGGCAAAGCTGGGCAAGAACAACCGCTAAAAATACGATAGCGCATCCCGAAATTTCACGCAAATTCATAAGCTCTTCGGGCTTGTCGCCAAAAACTCCGAGAATTATAGCGCCGCTTATAGCTCCGAACACCGACTCGAGACTAAGAATGATAGAGGCTGTCGCGGGGGGGCATTTTTTCTGTCCTATTATCTGCAGGGTATAGGCAACTCCGCAGGAAAGCGCGCCGGCATAGCCTATGGGAAGCCACGCATCAAGTATCTGACTTATTCCGGGCTTTTCAAGAATAAGCATAAACGGCAGAGCGATTATACCCGCGACAAAAAACTGCACGCAGGACATACGGACTCCGTCGGTCTTCGGCGAAAACTCATCTATAACCATGATATGTAAAGAAAAAACGACAGCGCAGGCAAGACATAGCAAGTCCCCCGTAAAGAACACCACGCCGCCACCAAAATCGGCTGAAAGCACGGTAACCCCTGTAAGAGCCATCGCAACGCAGAGCCAGATTCGTAACGGAACTCTCTTTTTCATGAAAAGCCCGAAAAGTGGAACAAGCACTACGTAAAGAGAGGTTATAAACGCCGCCTTTCCCGCAGAGGTGCTGTCGCTGACTATTCCAAACTGCTGAAATGAGGAAGCTACGCAGAGAACGACGCCGCAGGCAACGCCGCCCTTTATTTCATACGGAGTAAACGAAAACGGCTTTCGTCCCGTATGATTTACCTTGTCAAGTATGGCTATACACGGCAGTAAAACGAGCCCGCCCAGAAAAAATCTTAAGCTATTGAAGGTAAAGGGCTTTACGTAATCCATGCCCTCGCTCTGAGCGACAAAGGCGACGCCCCAGATTGCCGCGGCAAGCAAAAGCGTCAGGCTGCCACTCGAAAAAAGTTTTTTCATACCTATTTTTCTTCCTTTTTATTTTAACGAATAATATTATACATTAAAGCAAGAGCAATTGCAAGAAAAAAGGTAAAACATTTGTTTTTTATTGATATTTTTTTGCTTTTTTTGAATTTTATTGCTTGAAAAAATGTAATTTTTGGTGTATAATAATTATATAAATACGTAAGGAGAAATCCCATAGGAATGACAGATTTGAAGAACCGTTATCTTACGGCAAAGAGAAAGCTATTTGAGCGTTATTACGAAAACCAGTTGAATCCTCAGCAAAGAGAGGCAGTATATAGCATAAACAATCCTCTGCTTGTTCTTGCAGGCGCGGGAAGCGGAAAAACAACCGTTCTTGTCAAAAGAATTGCTTTTATTATTAAGTACGGAAACGCTTACTATAGCGATACCGTACCCGACGGAATAAGCGAGGAAGACGTATCCCATTTAGAGAGGGCGGCAGAAAACGCAAGCGCCGACGAGCTTGAGGGTATTATTCCTCTTTTCATTTGCGCGCCCTGCGCGCCTTGGGAGGTCCTTGCCATAACCTTTACGAACAAGGCGGCGAATGAGATAAAGGAAAGGCTTGCGCGTTCCTTTGACGATGAGGAAACGGCTACTCAGATATGGGCGGGCACGTTTCATTCAATATGTATAAGAATTCTTCACAAATTTACAGAAGAAGCGGGATACGAGAAGCATTTTTCCATATACGATACCGATGATAAAAAGCGTCTCGTTTCGGACTGTATGAAGGCGCTTGACATAGATGAAAAATTCTTGCCCTTGCGCACGGTAATGAACGAAATAAGCGCGTCGAAGGACCGTCTTATATCCCCCGAAGATTACGACTATGGGAAAGACCTCAGAGCCAAGCACATCGCCGAAATTTATAAGGAATATCAAAGTCGCCTGAAGAGCGCAAACGCATTGGACTTCGACGATATTATTATGAAGACGGTAGAGCTGCTTGAGAATAACAAGGATATAGCCGAATATTATCAAAGAAAATTCAAATATATATGCGTTGACGAATATCAGGACACAAACTACGCGCAGTTCAGGCTGACAAAAATTTTAAGCGACAGACACAGAAATATAATGGTTGTCGGAGATGACGACCAGAGTATTTATAAGTTCAGAGGCGCTACCATTGAAAATATACTCAATTTTGATACTACATACCCCGACGCAAAGGTAATCAAGCTTGAGCAGAATTACAGAAGCACCAAGAACATTCTCGCCGCCGCAAACGCTATTATAGGCAACAACTCGCAAAGGCACGACAAAAGGCTGTGGGCGGCATCCGACGACGGAGATAAGCTTTACGTCAATGAGCTTCAAAGTCAAAACGAGGAAGCAAAATATATAATCGACAAGATTTTAGAGCTTGTAGTCAAGGAAAAAATGCGCTACAGGGACATCTCTATCCTCTACAGGATAAACGAGCTTTCACGCTCGGTAGAGAGCGCGTTCGCAAAAAGCGGTATTCCCTACCGAGTCATCGGCGGTCAGCGCTTCTTTGACCGTAAGGAGATACGGGATATAATCTCTTATCTGCACGTTGTATTTAATCCGAGGGATAATCAGCGCTTAAAGAGGATAATAAACGAGCCTA